>JAJDZJ010000226.1 GCA_022824685.1 Caldilineaceae bacterium | reverse complement strand
GCCCTCAGTCGGCGAGATAAGTTAAATTCTCCGTCTACGTGCCATCTTTCGTACATTTCCCTGTGTCTTACCCCGACCTGGAAGAGTATTCGGCTGCATTTCGATGTTCTGACCCAATTTAGATGCAATCGCCCTGGCTCTTCTGCGTAGGCACCGGCCCAAAGTGAGAATTTGTGCTATAATGTGGCCTGCAGTCCCAGTTGCGTATGGCGTACTGCGGCACCCCTGCAGCCGGGCTTCTCCATCCCAGCCCCCGGCGGCGCAGGCCGATCAAGGGTGTGAGAAATTCAATGATTACCCGAATCGAGCTCGACGGCTTCAAGACATTTCAGGATTTCTCTCTCGACCTGTCACCTCTACAGATAATCGTTGGCGCTAACGGCGTGGGCAAGAGCAATCTCTTCAACGCCTTGCAGTTGCTTGCTCGTCTGGCCCAGTCCGGCCTTTCTTCCGCATTCGAATACATGAGTCAAGAGCAAGGTGAACTCTTCACGGTCCTGCCAGGTGGCGCTTCATCAGACCGCATGCGCCTGGCGGTTGAGTTGCTGGTAAACAAGAACGTCCAGGATGACTACGGCACGCGTCGAGAATTGAAATTCACTCGCTTGCGCTACGAGCTGGAGGTCGCCCGCGCTGTGCGCCGCGACTGTAGGAAGAGGTTGACCGTCGAACATGAACTGCTGTTCCCGATACCCCGCCAAAGTGACCAGTGGACGAAATCCAACAAGTTGCTGACTGGCGGGCCTTGGATCCCGGCATTGACCGGCGGGCGCTCCACTCCCTTCATCTCCTCACAGAAGAAGAATGGCGCTGCCCTTATCCTACACCAGGACGGCAACGGCGGTCGTCGGCAAGTTAAGGCAGTCGAGGCCGAGCGCACACTGCTGAGCGGCGCCGTAAATGTTGAGTTTCCCCACGCCTTCGCAGCAGCGGAAGAAATGAGGGCGTGGCGGTTTCTGAACTTGAACACTAGCATTCTCCGGCAGCCCTGCCACTTCTCTGCCCCCGCCACAATGGCGGCCGATGGTAGCAATCTGCCTAGCGTGCTGGCGCGCATGAGGTCCTCCAACCTGCCCCTATTGGCCACAGTCTCAGAGGACCTCGCCCACAGCATGCCTGGAGTCGTCCAGGTCGAAGTTGAAGACAACTCCGCTACCGAACAGTTTGCGATTTGGGCCAGGACCCAGGACGGAAGACGCTTTTCCTCCCAAGCTCTATCCGAGGGAACGCTGCGGATGCTGGCTCTCGTCGCCTTGAGAAACGATCCGGAGCATGAGGGCCTCCTCTGCTTTGAAGACCCGGAAAACAATGTCCATCCGTCCCGCCTGAAAGTCATGGCAGAGATTCTAAGAGACCTGGCCACGGACTTCTCAGACCCAGAGCAGGCGGACCTTTCCATGCGTCAACTGTTCTGTAATACGCACTCGCCTGTCTTCATCAGCCAACCAGAAATACTTTCCCATGTGCTCTTCGCCCACCTGGAGTCTTGCAATCTGCCCGAGAACGCCGGCATCCCTCTGAACGTAACACGCATCCTGCCAGTAATACCCGATCCTCTTCAGCCGCAGCTGCCCATCGCAGAAGAGGTGCAGAGCTTCACATTGAGTGAAGTGCAGTCCTACTTGGAGAGCGCTGATCTGGGCGAGGCCCGCCGCCACCTGGGCGAAAAGCTGGCATTGGACAACGGCGTGTCGTGTGCTGACGGAGTTGCCGCCGTGTCGACATAGCAGCCCAGTCCGACCGTTGGACCGCCAGTGCCGAATGGCAACCCATTCCCGGTAAAGTATAATTCGCTCAACTCTCGATAAGTGAGTAAAATAGGACAACCATGCCCAAAATCAAACCCGCCCCATTGCGCGAAATCGGCTACCAACTCTTTGAAGCCTCAGGCTGCACGGCCGAGGACGCCCGCGCCGTCGTCGACCACCTGGTGGAGTCAAATCTCTTCGGTCACGACTCCCACGGCGCCATCCGCTACTACGAGTACACACGGGCCATTCGCGAAGGCCGCTTCCAACCGCGCGCGACGCCCTCCATCGTCCGGGACTATCCCAGTACCGCGGTCGTTGACGCAGGCGGCGCGCTGGGGCAGGTCGGCGCAACCTTCGCCATCAATCTGGCCATCGAAAAGGCCCGCCAGCACGGTCTCGCCACCGTTACCCTGCGCAATACCAGCCACGTGGGACGCGCCGGCGCCTATCCACTGATGGCCGCAAGACAAGGAAATCTGATCGCCCTGGCTTTCGTCAATGCCGGCAGGCTTGGCTACCAGATCGCGCCCTTCGGCGGGCTGGAAGGCCGGCTGAGCACCAACCCAATCGCCTTCTCCGCCCCCCGGCCCGATGCCGACCCAATCCTGGTCGACATGACCACTTCGGTCGTTGCCGAAGGCAAGGTGCGCGTCGCCATCAACCAGGGCAATCATGTTCCTGAAGGCTGGATCATCGACGCCCACGGCAACCCCACCACCGACCCCAACGACTTCAGCGCAGAACCTCCGGGCGCCATCCTGCCTCTGGGGGGCGTTGTCGCCCATAAGGGATTCGCGCTCGGTCTGGTGGTGGAACTGCTGGGCGGCACGCTCAGCGGCGAAGGCTGCGCCGACGGCTCACGGACGATGAGCAGCAACGGCGTCCTGTTTACCGTCTACAACATCGAACACTTTACCGAGCTCTCCACCTATTATGCAGAGGTGGAGGGGCTTCTGCAGCATGTAAAGTCAAGCCGCCTCGCGCCCGGATTCAATGAAATTCTCGCCCCCGGGGAACCGGAGTTCCGCAGCGCACAGCGGAAAGAGAACGAAGGCATCGAGATCGACGATACAACCTGGGCCCATATATGCCAGGAAGGGCGCATCCTGGGTCTCGATCCAGATGGTTGGTAGCGTCCCGCGTTGCCGGCGGCCCTGCCGGTACAGCAGGCGCCAATCCGATTGCATCCCTGAAGGGAGGAAGCGATGGAACAGATGACTTCAAAGCAGCGGTTCTTGGCCGGGCTTTACGGAGACCCCGTCGACAGGCCACCCGCAGCAAGCATCGTGTCAGTCATCACCTATGAGTTGATGGACATTACCGGCGCCCACTTCCCCCACGCCAATATCGAGCCGGAGCCAATGGCCACGCTCGCCGCCGGCGCGCACGAGGTGATGGGCTTCGACAGCGTAATGCCCATCTTCAGCATCGCCCAGGAGGCCACCGCTCTCGGCTGTCAGGTCGACTGGTCCGACACCGATATGATGCCCAATCCTACCGATTCCCCATGGGCCGACCGTGACGTGGAAATCAAGCTGCCCGATGGCTTTCCCGATTCTTTCCTCGAAGACAAGTATGTCAAGTGCGCCATTGACGCCATCCGTTTGCTCAAACAGCATTTCGGCGACGACGTCATGGTTTTGGGCAAGGTCATGGGGCCCTGGACACTCTCGTACCACTGCTACAACACACAAGAGTTCCTCTTCGACACCATTATGGACCCGGACCGTGTTCGCAAGTCGCTGGAAACCCTGGCGCCGGTCCCCCTTGCCTACGCGGCGGCCCAAGTCGAGGCCGGAGCCGATGCAATCGTCTGGGCCGACCACGCCACTGGAGACCTCGTTCGCAACACGATGTACCGGGACTTCCTCCTCCCACACCACCAGGAGCTGGTACCCCAGGTTGAAGCCCCTGTCATTCTCCACTGCTGCGGAAAGACGTTGGACAGGGTCCACTATTTTAATGAAGCGGGCTTCACCTGTTATCATTTCGAATCGGCCAACCCGCCTGATGAGATGGTCGAAAAGGCAGCCGGCAAGATGAAGCTGACGGGCAATGTCAATAACCCCATCACCCTCTACGCTCGCGGGCCCGATGAGGCGCGAGCTGAAGCCCAGGCCGCCATCGATGCCGGCGTGGACATTATCGCGCCCGAATGCGCCGTACCGCTGCAGGCGCCTGTCGCCAACCTTCAAGCGATTGTGGAAACCTGCAAAGACAATCGTCACCAATAGGAGCTCCTGACCATGAGCCGCGAAGAAGAAATTAAGAAAGGGCTATTCGATCACACCCTGGTCGGTGAAGCCAGCGAAGTCGTCGAACTGACCCAGGAAGGGATCGATCTGGGAATGGATCCCCTCGATATCCTGTTCGGCGCGCTCATTCCTTCTTTGCAGGAAGTTGGCCGCCTCTTTGAAATCGGCGAATACTTCGTGCCGGAAATGCTGGTGGCGGCGCGGGCCATGCAAGGGGCTATGGCGCTTCTCCGTCCCCTGCTGGTCGACAAAGGGGCAGAACCCATCGGCAAAGTCGTAATGTTGACCGTCAAGGGAGATGTCCACGACATCGGCAAAAACCTGTGCAACATCATGTTGGAAGGCGAAGGCTTCGATATCGTCGACCTGGGCGTGAATGTCAAACCTGAAGAAGTCGTCGCCGCCGTTCAGGAGCACCAGCCCCAGCTCCTGGGTTTTTCCGCGTTCCTGACGACGACAATGCCCTTCTTCAAGTCTAACCTGGCGGCGCTCTCCGAAGCCGGTCTGCGCGACTCTGTCAAAGTGATGGTCGGCGGCGCGCCCGTAACTCCGGAGTACGCGGATAGCGTTGGCGCCGACGGTTTCGCGCCAGATGCCAGCGCCGCAGTGCGCTTGGCAAAGCAACTCATGGTCGACATGGGCTATGATGTCAGCATGGGAGGTGACGACAGCGAGGGCGCTTCCGCACTGTCCACCGCCGTACAGGCTGTCGAGGAGCTCATGGTCAAGTCTGGCAAACACGAAGAGTAGCCCAACATGAATACTGTGATTTCCTCCGCCAAGCAGACAGTCGTTATCGGCCCCGAACACCCCTTTGTAATTATCGGCGAAAGAATCAACCCCACTGGCCGCAAGATCCTGACAAAGCAGATGATCGACCGCAATATGAGCATGGTCTGCCGCGACGCCCGGCGGCAGGTTGATGCCCACGCCCACATCCTTGACGTGAACGCCGGCGTCCCAGTCGATGGCGTCGAACCGGAGATTCTCCGGCAGGCGATTCAGGCCGTCCAGGAAACTGTAGAGGTGCCCATCTCCATCGACTCCTCCGTCGTCGCAGCGCTGGAGGAGGGACTCTCAGTATACGAGGGAAAGGCCCTCGTCAATTCAGTCACCTACGAGGAAGAGCGGCTCGAAACTGTGTTGCCACTGGTGCAGAAATACGGCGCCGCAGTCGTTGGTGTTGCCAATGACGATACCGGTATCTCAAACGACCCGCACGAGAGACTTCGCATCGCCACGCGTATCGTTGAACGCGCCGCAGACCATGGCATCCCTGCCGAAGACGTGGTGATCGATCCCCTCGCTCTCACCGTAAGCGCCGACGACAACGCCGCCCTCATTACGCTTGAAACGATCCGTCTCATCCGCGAAAACCTCGGCGTCAACATGACCTGTGGCGCCAGCAACATCTCTTTCGGCCTGCCCTGGCGGCCGACCGTCAACGCAGCCTTTTTGTCGATGGCGATTGCCGCAGGCCTGACGTCGGCCATCACAAACCCGCTTGAGTCCGAAATCCGACACACCATCTACGCGGCCGACCTGCTCATGGGGCACGACGCCTATGCGGGAAACCTGATCCAGGCATTCCGAGCGGAACGAAAGCGCCAGCAGTCTTCAAATTAGCGCTCGCTCCCATCTCTACGGAAACGCATAGGCGATAGCTTCCATGACAAACTCAGCCCAAACAAATACCGCCAAGGTCTCCATCGAGTTCCGCCCCCACGACAAAGTCACTCGCGTTCCTCCCGGAATGACGATCTTTAACGCGGCAAACTGGATCGGCCTGCCCATCGACAGTACATGCGGCGCCAAGGGAACATGCGGCAAGTGCAAGGTCCGCATACTTCACGGCCACAACGGAGCTACGGCAGCCGACCGCAGAATTTTTACCGAGGCGGAACTAGCCGACGGCTGGCGCCTGTCCTGCCGCAGCGAGGCCAACGCCGACGTCGTCTGCCACGTGCCGCGGCTGATGGGAAATCCCAAGGCCGCGCTGATGGGCTTCGACCGCCACGTCATCCTCAATGCCAACGTTCACAAGATCCCGCTTGTTCTCACGCCGCCCTCGCTGGAAGACCAGCGCAGCGACTTCCGCCGCATTCGCGACGCGCTCGAACCTGAAGGCTACGCAGTCGAAGCCTCGCTGAACCTGTTGCGCCAGCTGCCGGCAGTCCTGCGCCGCCACCAGTGGCACGTCACCGCGGTGGTGGTCGGGCACGAACTGGTCAGCGTCGAAGGCGGCGATACCAGCGACCGCGCATTCGGGCTCGCGTTCGACATTGGGACAACGACCGTCGTCGGCATGCTGATCGACCTAAACAGCGGCGCCCCCGTGGCGGTGCGGTCTGCCCTCAATGGCCAGGCCGTGCAGGGGGCCGACGTCATCTCGCGAATCAGCTACACCATGCTCAACGAGGACGGCCTGTCCGAGCTGAATCGCGTCATTCTCAGCACGCTGAACGGCCTCATCGCGGAGCTTCTCGTGGAAGGGCAAGTTGCCCCCCATGAAGTGTATGAGGTCGTAACCGCCGGCAACGCAACCATGCAACACCTTCTGCTCGGCGTCGACCCCGAAGCGATTGGACTCGAACCCTTCATCCCTGCCGTCGAAGAGATGGTGCAGGCTTCGGCCCAGGAGGTGGGTCTGGACATTCTGCCCCAGGCGCAGATTCACTGCCTCCCCTATCTCGGCGCCTACGTCGGAGCCGATCTCGTGGCAGGCCTGCTGGCCACCGGCCTCGCCCAGAATGAGGGCGTCCGGCTCCTTGTTGACGTCGGCACCAACGGCGAAATCATCCTGGGTTCCGCCGCCCGGACCGTCGCAACCGCAGCGCCCGCTGGGCCTGCTTTCGAAGGCGCCCAGATCCAGGACGGCATGCGCGCAAGTGATGGCGCGATCGAGGCCGTTACCATACATTCTGATGGTTTGGCGCTTCAGGTAATCGGGGATGTGCCGCCCGTCGGCCTCTGCGGCTCAGGGCTCCTGGATGCAGTGGCGCAACTGCGACTGACAGGGCTTATGTTGCCGTCAGGAAGGTTCGTGCAAGCGGAGGACGCCGCCAACATGGTCGCGCCGGACCTGGCGCAACGCATCATCACCGACGAACAGGGCCGACGCTCCTTCGTCCTGGCCTGGCCTGAAGAGTCGGGTAGCGGCAAGGCCATCGTCCTCACGCAACGCGATGTGCGAGAACTTCAGTTTGCCAAGGGCTCGATTGCCGGCGGCATCGACGTCGTCATGCAGGAGCTTGGCGTCTCTTCCGAACACCTTGTCGAAATCTTCCTGGCAGGATCATTTGGCAGCTACATCAATCCGCAGAGCGCCCGCATCATCGGCCTCGTTCCGCCCGTGCCTGTCGAGCGCATCAAAGCCGTCGGCAACGCCGCCGGAGAGGGCGCCAAAATCGCGCTCCTGTCCTTCCGCGAACGCCAGGTCGCGCGGTCACTTCCCCAAATTGTGGAGTATCACGAACTGTCCGGGCGGGGAGACTTCAACGATTCCTTCCTGGCTGTGCTTCAGTTCCCGGAATTGGATTCGCTCGGCCTGGAGCGCGCCGCGGCAGTAGAAGCAGAAGGCCCCTAAACAGGCCGGGCTCAACCCTCGCTGGACAAACGGCAGTTGCCTCGGTCCAGTACCTCCGCGTTCACAAGGGTCTTGGGCACTTCCCCGCGCAGAACCGTTACCACATTTTCCGCAGCTTTCCGAGCCAGCTCTGCCGTGGCCTCTACCGAATAGAACGCAGCGTGCGGCGTTACGATCACGTTTTCCAGCGCCAGCAATGGGTTGTCCGCGGCCGGCGGCTCCGGATCAGTCACGTCGAGCGCGGCGCCGCCTATGGCTCCTTCCCGGAGCCCGCGAATGAGCGCCTCCTCGTCGATGACGCCGCCCCGGCTTGTGTTGATCAATAGAGCCGAATGTTTCATCTGGGAGAGCGCCTTGTCGCCGATGAGATGGGCCGTCTCCTCAGTGAGCGGACAGTGGATCGATACGTAATCCGACGCGGCCAGCATCTCAGAAAGGTCGTTCGTCACCTCAACCCCGTCCGGCGCATCCTCAGCTTTCAGACGCGGCGTATACGCGATCACCCGCAGCCCAAACCCAACTGCCTTCGGAACCAGCGCACGCGCGATATTTCCAAAGCCGATCAGCCCCAGTGTCTGGCCCCGCACGCGCGGGATCGGGCGGGGCGTCTCCCGCGTCCACCCGCTGCGATCGGGAGTCCGCGCCAGTGGCAACAGTTGACGCGCGGTTGCCAGCAACAGGGCCATCACATGGTCCGATACCTCTTCCAGGCAGAAGTCGGGGACATTCGTTACCAGCATCCCATGTTCGGTTGCCCGCCCAATCGGAATGTTGTCCAGCCCGATGCCATAGCGGCTGACCACCTTGCACCTCGGCGCGATGTCCAGCGCCTCTGCAGGCACGTCCTGCCAGCACGTCAGGATGGCGTCCGCCTCGGGCGCCAAGGCAATGATCTCGCCGGGCGTTCCCTCCCCAGCCACCATGATCTCGCCCCCGATCGCACCCAACACCTCCTTTTCGATCTCAAGGTCCGGCCATGCGTAGTCGGTTATCAGTATTCGGCAAGTCATATCGGCGGCTCCAATCCGTTCCTGAAGGAATGCTTCTCAACCAATGGGTCCTGTGGGCAGGCGATCCTGTTTCGCTCTGAGTCAGTTTCCTAACTTTCACCTGTCGTCGCCGCCATCTCCGCCGCGATCTTCTCCGCCATCATCATGACGGTAGCGTTAATGTTCGCGCGCACACTGTCCGGCATCAGGGAGGCGTCCACAACCCGCAGCCCGTCGATGCCGTGTACCCGGCCGCTCTGGTCGGCAACCGCCAGACTGTCAGAGGCCGGCCCCATTTTGCAGGTGCTGGATGTGTGATGTCCCGTGTCCGCATTCGCCAACATCCAGCTATCCAGTGCTGCGTCATCGTGCATCGCCTCCCCCGGGCCGTCCAGTACGTCCCCGCAGAGGCTGCGAAACGCCGCGTGTTCCTCTACGAGCTCAGTGCAAAGCCGGATCCCCTCCCGCTGGCGCGCCCGATCAAACGGTTCCTCAAAATAGCGATACTCGAGCAGCGGTTGGTCCCGCGCGTCGGCGCTGCGAAGCCGCAGCTTACCCTGCCCGACCGCCAGATTCAGGGTCGGACGCACGAACATATGTTTACCGATGGCATCGGCATGTTCAGGCACGGCCGCGATATAAACGATCATGTCGGTGTTCAAGTCCGATCCGTCCGCCGTATACCGCAGACAGGCCTGGTGCCAGTGAAAGCGGTCCGTCGGTTCAAACCGCAACGCCCAGCGCAGGTTTACCGTCGGGTGGTCCCGCATATTTCTCCCAACACCGGGCAGATCATGGCTGACTTCCACCCCGACTTCCCGCAGGTGCTGCGCCGGTCCAACACCGGAAAGCATCAGGATATGCGGCGTGCCGATCCCGCCCGCGCAGAGCACAGTTTCGTCGGCGTAAAACTGCTCAACCTTCCCTTCGCGTGCCGCCTCCACACCCACTGCTCTTCCCCTCTCCAATAGAACTCTGAGCGTCATGCAGCTTGAAACGATACGCAGGTTAGGTCGGTTTCGCGCTTGCGCCAGGTAGGTCACGGCAGTGCTCTGGCGCGCGCCATCAATGTTGTTGAGAGGAAATGGGCCGATACCCGTTGTCTGCGGCAGGTTGGCATCGGGGCACTCAGGGAATCCGGCCTGCCGGCAGGCATCAGCCCAAGCCAGCTGGTCGGGCCCCCACTCTTCCATCGGGTACCGACGCACGCCAATTGGACCGTCATTCCCGTGGTGCTCCGCCGCGCCAAAGTCATGGTCGTTTTCCAACTTGCAATAGTAAGGCAATACCTCCTCAAAATGCCACCGGTCGTTGCCCATTGCGGCCCAGGCTGCAAAGTCCTCTGGTAAGCCCCGCAGAAATATCTGCGCGTTAACCGCGCTGGATCCACCCACTACCCGGCCGCGCGGGACCGGCATGTCCAACCGTTTCGGAGTCGCCCGACCGTCGAAACCCCAGTCGTGGCTCTTGGATATGATGCCGGAACTTGTGCCGAAACCCAGGCGTATGTCCTCCGGCAGGCTGTCTCCTGTCGGGTAGTCCGGCCCCGCTTCCAACAGCATCACCTCACGGGAGGCATCCTCGGTCAGCCGCGCCGCGAGGATGTTGCCCGCCGAGCCGGCGCCAACAATCAAAGTATCACATGTCACGCCCGAATATCTCCTCCGAATCGAATCCTCATCACCCGGCGCAACGGGAGGCAGCCTACTGGAGAGACGCTACGCCCAGTTTCTCCCTTCCCAGAGGCAACTTCGCACGATCTTCCTTGCGGCCGACCATACCTAACGCCATAACTACGCGCGCGAAACCTCTCCCCGTTCCCAAGGCAAATCGCTGCAGCGCCCCCCCCAGACCCGCTGCTGAAACCGGCTGACTGCATCTGGAAAAAGTAGACAGTAGCCGTCTGATATCAAGTGATCTTCAACAGTTCGTCTCCCTCTTTGCGCTCGCGATACCCGCTGACCATCAGACCGGGCCGCCCCATGCTCTGGCCGTACTCCTGCCGGTTCTGCGGGTCCCGGTATCCCATTCGCACCAACCGGCGGGGCTTCCTCGTCTGGTTAATATAGGACCCGTGGACCGTGTCGATACAGAACAGAACAACGTCACCCGCCTTGGCCGCAACCGCGACCGTATCCTCCAGGTGATATTCGTTCGTGGGCAAATGAGGCGAGCAGGGACCCTCCTCAGTTTCCGTAACGTGTTCTAGGTGGCCCATCTTGTGAGACCCGTCCAAAAAGCGGATCTCGCCATTCTCGTGGCATGTGTCGTCCAGGTGAACAAGCACATCAATGAATCGCCCATCCTGATGACCGTAAAACGGGTTGTCCTGATGCATTGGGAACGGCTGCCCCGTCTGAGGCGGCTTTATGTGCAAGGTTGTGTGATGCAGTTCGACGTTTTCTCCCAGGAGCTGACTGAGCGCTTTGGCCAGCCTCGGATTCGTGGCCGCCCGCATCCAGGCAACCGAATAAAAGTGTAGATCATGCATCGCAGTCAACTTGGACTGCTTCTCTGTTTCCGGGTCCATGTAAGCCAGGCGCCAGGGCCCGGTCCAACCCGGGCTTGTAAACGCCCAGTCGGCGACGAGCCGGTCCATTTCATCCGAGAGCTCCTGGGTTTCCTCAGGTGTGAACACCTCTGGAATGCGCAAGTAGCCATGTTCGTGGTAGAAGTCGACCTGTTCCTTTTTGAGCATTTGGCTGCCTCCTCTTATGGCTTCCTAAATTTTAATGGATCTTGGGTAGCAAAGCACTGAAGTCTGAACCGCCCAGTTGAAGGACTGTCCTTTCGCTTTGAAGCGAGAACCGTCCTGTCTGCGCCGTCACGTTTTCTTTGCGCTTGCCGGTCTTGCCTGCTGCCCGACTCGGCGCAAACCACCAAGACTACGTTCACATAAACTGGCCCTTAGTCTACCCAATCATAAGCGCAGGGCAATCGCATCTAAATCTGTAGGCCGATTCAGTTGAAATTGTGGCCAGAAGAAAGCGAGAATAAGTGGAAATCACCCTGCGCTTACTGAATATCGACGGGAAGACGCCGCGGATCAGGCCCTCAGTCGGCGAGAT
>JAJDZJ010000216.1 GCA_022824685.1 Caldilineaceae bacterium | reverse complement strand
GACTACTGACTACTGACTACTGACTACTGACTACTGACTACTGACTACTGACTACTGACTACTGACTACTGACTACTGACTACTGACTACTGACTACTGACTACTGACTACTGACTACTGACTACTGACTACTGACCACTGACCACTGACCACTGACCACTGACCACTGACCACTAACTACCGCAGTCCCCAACCCGCACCGGCCTGTTCCCCGTAAGACTCTCCTGCACCGCCTCTATCGTCTTTGCCACGACGTATGCGTCCTCCAGAGTCACCCGCAGCTCCTCTTCCCCCCGAACCGCCTGCACAAAATGAGCAATCTCCAGCTGGTTCATTGGCGCATAACGAACCGGCGCCAGCTGGGCAGACGACGCCCCTTGCGTCACCACCGGATAGTTGTGGTAGTCCGTGCGCAGGCAACCCGTCTCACCCACTACCTCCAAATCAAAAAACGGGTACTCCCACCGGATCGACGTGCAGATGTGTACGCTCCCCAATGACCCATTGTCGAACCGGACCAGCGCCTTCACATTGTCCCAGCTCTCGATCACACCCTGGTGCATGAAATTCTCGCCGTACGCGAAGACCTCCACCGGTTCGGCGCCCAGAGCCCAGCGCACAATATCGAATCCGTACGTGCCGAACTCACCCAGGGGTCCCCCGCTCTTCGCCGGGTCCCGCTGCCAGTCCGGGCTGGTCATCGCCGCATGGTTCACAAAGACCCGCGCCGTCAGCGGCCTGCCCACAGCGCCCGCCCGCGCCTGCCTCACCGCCTCAATCAGGCCGTCCTCAAATCGTGACGGCACCGCCGGCATCACCATCCGCCCCGTTCTCCGGGCCGTCTCCATCGCCCGGCGGACCTCATCGGAAATGAAACTGAATGGCTTGCAGGCAAAAACATGCGCCCCCGCCTCCAGCGCCTGGCAACTGTTCTCGCAATGTTCCCCGATTTCGCTCGCCACCACCACGAAATCGAGATTTTCCCCCAGCAGGTCCGCGGCGTCATGGTAGAGCGCTGCCTCAAACTGGGCCGCAAACGCCCCAGCTTCCATGCCGATACAGTCCAGCGCATAGTCCCGGCTCTTCCCAAGATCACAAACACCGACCAACGCAACGTCCCTCATCGCCAGCAGTTCCGTCGCGAACAGATTCGCATACCAGCCCTGCGACAAGCCAATCAACCCACATCTCAGTTTCTCTTCCATCTGCGTCCAACCCTCCACTTTCTGCCCTTCAGCAGGTAGCCAGGCCCCCGCGTCAACGCTGCCCGCCTACCTGAAATTGGCAAGTCCCTCCGGCGTCTTCACGTCGATCACGGCTGCAGTCTCCGCCTCCAGCGCCCTCTCCAACGCCTGAACCAGCTCCGGCAGCGAACGCGCCTGCGCGCCCCAGGCTCCGTAGGTCTCAGCCAGCCTGGCAAAATCCGGGTTGCGCAAGTCGCTGGCGATATAGCGCCCGTCGCCCCGGCTCTTCTGGTAATGCCGCAGCAAACCCCACGCATCGTCGTTGAAAACGAGAACCACCGGCCGCAGCCCGTACTGCACGCAGGTGCCCAACTCCTGGATATTGAACTGGAATCCGCCATCGCCCGTAAGGCAGATCACCTGCCGGTCGGGAAAGGCCGCCTTCGCCCCCGTCGCGGCCGGCAAGCCAAATCCCAGGCCGCCCCACGCCGGCGAAAGGTAACTGCGCTGCCCATATATCTCTAAACAGTAGTTCGCGCCCCGGTGGTTGCATATCCCCACGTCCCCGACAAAGACCGCATCCCGCGCCGTCGCCCCCCGGATCGCCTCCATGATCTCCGTCTCATTCGGCATCGTCTTTCGCTTGTATGCCCTGATCCTCTCCCTCACTTCGCCCACCTCGCCTGCGAAGCCCGCCTCCTTCCCGTAAGCGCTCTGGCCGGAATCCGCTCTTTCCGCCAGCGCAGCATTGAGCTGCTCCAGCACTGTCTTCGCGTCGCCCACCAAGCGCGCCGTCGATTCATACCATCTGTCCATCGGTGCGGCGTCAATATCCAGATGAATAAGCTGCGGCGGCTGACGGAGACCTTGCGACTTCGCCCTGAAGTAAGAAAGGCTGGATCCGACGACCAGCAAAACGTCCAGGCTGTTGGCGAAAGTCTGGCGCGGGTCTTCCAGGCCCCCCGGCGGAAAATTGTACTCGCCGCCGAACATGCCCAAGCTCAGCTCGTGATCCTCCGCGATCGCGCCCTTCCCTCCCGCCGTCGTGAACACTGGCGCGCCCAGTCGCTCGACCAGGCGCGTAAGAGCCTGCCCTGCCCCCGAGCGATGGACTCCCGTCCCCGCCAAAACGCCGACCCGCTTGCCCACCAGCAACAGTTCCGCCGCCGCCTCGACCGCTGCCGCGTCTGCAGAGGGCGCCGGGAGTTGGAGCGGCCCCGGAATCGTCATCTCCGCTTCCTGCCCCTGAACGTCCGCCGGCATCTCAATCGCGATCGGTCGCGGGCGCCGGCTGCAAAACAGCCCGAATGCCTCCTGGACCCGGGCCGGCGTCTCCTGCGCCCTGCCAATATGGACGCTATGCTGCGTCACCGTCGAGAGCATCCCCAGCTGGTCCTTGGTCTCATGCATCGTCCCCAGCCCGCGCTCATACAACCGCTCTTCGGCCGTACTGGTGATCGTCAGAACCGCCGAAGAGGCCGCGTACGCCTCACCAAGGCCGCCCATCGAGTTGGCCGCCCCCGGCCCCGTGCTGGTCAAACAGACGCCCGGCTTGCCCGTCACGCGGGCGTACCCGTCCGCCATCATCGCCGCCGCCTGCTCATGCCGCGTGCTGATGAAGCGGATGGCGTCCTGATGGTCGTACAGTGCGTCAAAAATCTCCATCGTATGGCTGGAGATAATCCCGAATATCGTGTCCACGCCCTGCGCCCGCAGCGTCTCGACCAGGGCCCGTGCTGCCGTCATCCTGGCCATCCGAACGCCTCCACCAGCCTGTAGCGAGTTGACTCCATTCCTTTTCTCTTACTTTCTACACTTGACCGTCCGAAGGAGAACTGCAGCCCAAATCGAAAAACACACAAATTACAGTTCATGCAACTAATGCGGGTCCACCCGAAACCGCTCCACCACCTCTTCATTCAATACAAAGCCCAACCCCGGCCGCTTGGGCACCTCGATCATCCCCTCGGCGTCCAACTCCACCGCCGGCACAAGCAACTCCGATATGATCGGCGAATCCGGAAAAGCGATCGGCATCTCGAAATAGGGCATATTCGGCAACACTGCCGCCAGATGAATCTCCGCCGCCACACCAACCATATGACACCACGCATGAGGCACGCAGATCAGGCCCCGCCGGTAGGCCGCCTCCGCAATGCGCGTAATCTCCCGCATCCCCCCGGACCGAACCGAGCTGGGCTGCACCACGTCAACGCGCCCCTTCTCCATGATCTCCTCGAACTCGAATCGGGTCGTAAAGCCCCAGTCGCCCACCGCAATGCGCGTGTCCACGGCGTCTGCCAGCCGGGCCAGACCGGCAAGATTGTCGGCCGGCAGCGGCGCCTCCACAAAGAATGGCCGGAACGCCTCGATCGCCCGGACTGACTCGAGGGCCTGTCCCGCCTCATACCAGCGATTCTGCACGTCGATCATCAGATCGCGATCATAGCCAATCGTATCCCGCGCCGCCCGCACAACCTCCACGTCCCGCTCAATGCTGACATGCGAAAATCCCCCCGGCCACTCCTCCAGTTTCATCGCCCGAAAGCCCCGCTCCCTCGCCAGCGTGAATCGCGCCGCAATTTCGTCTACGTCCTCTCCCGGCGGATACACGGTGGCGTAAGGTCTTACCCTCTCCTTGATTTCGCTCGACTCCGTCACCGTGCAGCACGCCTGCCAGATCAGCTCGCATACCGGCTTGCCCAGCACCTGGCCCGCGATATCCCAAAGCGCCGTTTCCACCGCGCCGATCGCCGCGATCGTGACACCGCGCCGCCCAAACAACCCCGTGGCCGCATACATCTTCTGCCACAGCCGCTCCACCTGCAGCGGATCTTCACCCCGCAATAACGCCTCCAAGCCCTCGTCGCAACGAACGATGGCCTCAATCACCAGCGACGGCGACTCCGCCTGTCCGATCCCGCTGATTCCCTCATCAGTATGGACCCGCACCACCGTCTCCCACGCCTTGCCCGGGTCCACCAGCGCGATCGTCTCAATGCCCGTAATCTTCACAATTCCCTACCCCCCATCATCATCAGCTCCCGATTGCCCGCGCCTTTCCGCCCAATACCCCTATCTCCTGCAGTTCTGGGCCTCCCCCAACCCCCACCCATCAACCTCTCAGCCTTGCCCTGTGTCGGCGGCCCCTCCGCGCCCCGCCCTTCTCGCGCCCCGCCGCACGCCAACGCCGTCAAAAGCCGCCAGCCGCCGGGTCCCGATTCCAAGGGGCGGGGCAGTGCCAGGACCAGGTGACCTTGCCACGATCCCCGGCGGCGGGTGTTTGCCGCCGGGCCGGGGGACACCCCCGGACCCCCGCCAACCCGCCGCGCCCCTCCCCCAATGCCGGAGCGGCCCGCCTTCCCCTATCCACCGCAGCCCCGCAATCCTGTCCAGCCGCCCGGTCCACTCTGAACCGCTCACAACTCGACGAACTGAAACGAGTAAAGATCAGCATCCTGCAACACGAAGCGCAATCGCACCGGTACCCCTTGCAGACTACCGACGTCGGGTCCGCCCGACCAGCGAACGACCCGTTCCAGGTCATCCCCCAGCAACTCGACGCAGTCATCGAGGCCGAATCCCGCAACCGGCGTGTCCATCTGGTCCCGTAGAATCTCCACCTTTACGCTTCCGGCCGCAGACGCAGAGAAGTTGACCCGCAAACGGTTGCCCGCAAAAGTGACAGGCTTCGTCACCAGCTCCCCGCCGCTCAGCGGAGCTTGCACCGACGCGAAACCGTCCACGCGTATTGTATAACGCCGCAAGCTGCTCGCTTCGTCCCGCCAGTAACCTTCGCGCACATAGAGTGACAGCTCATCCGGCGCGCCGGAAATCGCAGAAGGCGTCGTCACGATCCCCCAGTTCTGAAAGTTGTCCCCGTAAGTCCAGTTGTCGCGCGGCCGCAGGCCCGGCCGGATGAACGACTCCGGCCACAAGTTGAAGTTGTACCCATCCCGGCTGCTCATGAACATGCCGTCGGTCAAAGCCGCGCCGTAGCGCTCACTTATCTCGGCGCGCATGCGGCGATGCGCCAACTCCGGCAACTCCTCCAGCGACTCCGACCACGCCCGTTCTACATACCGGGTCGGGAACCCCAGGAAGAGATGTGGCGCTCGGTAATAGGGTCTAATTTGATTCGTGTAGAGTTCGCTGGGACGGCCCGCGTTGTAGTTGACAAAGACTGAATCGGTCCAATTCACGAAATCTGAAGATGTCGCGGTGAAAATGTCACGGCCGTAGCGAGAACCGCGCAAGCCGCCTCCGCCTTCACCAACCTCGAGAGACCCGTAAGGCTCCTCGCCCGTCCGCTCCCGCCGGAACTCGTTGCGATGATAGGCCCGGTACTCGCCGCGCGCCTCGTCCCAAAAGCCGAGATTCTGCGTGTCCAGCAGCCCTTTCGTAATCACCGGTCCTTCGCTTAGCGCCGACCACGCAAAGCCGTCGGGCGATCCATACGCCCACAAACCCCTCGCGCCGCCTCGCTCCATCAGGACGAACGCCTTATAGCGGGCATCCGCCGCACAGGTCGGATTCCCGTCCCGGAACGGCGAGAACATCCCATTCAAAATCTCCTCGCCATCCATGACAATGTTATTCTTCTTGGAGCCCTCAAACGCCACCAACCCCAATTCCGGCCTCTCCCAGTGGATGCCGTCGGCGCTCTCAGCATAGCAAATACACTTGCCCCGCGGACTGCTCAATTTCCCGCTGCTGTATTCGAAATTCTGCCCCCTGTAATACATGCGATAGCGGCCGCCATCTTCAAAGACGGTAAATCCGCCGCTTGCATTGCCCTCCCAAGGCGCGTCCAAATGCAGCGCAATCTCCCCGGGAACCGGTCTGTTCAGGCTTCGCCGTGCGCCTCCGCCAAGCCTGGCTGCCAAATAGTCATCGACCATCAGCTCCAGGCGGGAACCGATGTCAATCGGAAACGAGCCTTCATTCATACTAGCCATAGTCAATCAATCTCCTCTACGCCTGGTCAGATCGTGACGAACTGAAACGCGTACACATCCGCGTCGCGCAAAACGAATCGCAGCCGAACAGGTACACCCTCCAGACTACCCACGTCGGGTCCCGCCGACCAGCGCACGACACGCTCCAGGTCATCCCCCAGCAACGCCACGCAGTCATCCAGGCCAAACCCCGCGACCGGCTCGTTCATCTGGTCCCGCAATATCTCCACCCGAACGCTGCCAGCAGCGGAAGCCGAGAAATTCACGCGCAAACGGTTGCCCGTGAAAATCAGCGGCTTCGTCACCATCTCGCCCCCGTTTAACGGCGCCTGCACCGACGCGAAGCCATCGACCCGCAGCGTATAGCGCCGCAAATTCATGCTAACGCCCCGCCAGTAGCCCTCCGACACGTAGAGCGACAGCTCGTCAGGCGCCCCGTCAAATGGCGAGGAAGTCGTTACAATGCCCCAACCGGGAAAAGCGTCCCCGTAAACCCAGCTGTCCTTGGGCCGCAGTCCCGGCCGGATAAAAGACTCCGGCCACAAATTGAAGGTGTGGCCGTCGCGGCTGCTCATAAACATCGCGTCCGTCAGGGCGCTGCCGTAACGTTCGCTCACCCCTGCGCGCAGGCGGCGCTCGCCCAATTCCGGCAGATCTTCCACGGCCTCCGACCAGCCGCGGTCGATATACCGGCTCGGAAACCCCACGAAAATATGCGGCGCGCGGAAATAGGGCAAAATTGCGTTATTGTAGATCTCGTCCACGCGCCCCTGCGTATAGTCCACATAGTCCGGCTCGGTCCAGTTGATAAAGTCAGTTGACGTCGCCGTGCGCAGATCGCGGCCATAACGGGAGCCGCGCACGCCATGTCCCATCGCCCCGGCTCGAACCTGGCCGCCGTACGGTTCCTCCCCCGTCCTGTCAATGCGAAACTCGTTACGGTGGTAGTCTCGGTACTCCTCGCGAACTGTATCCCAAAAGGCTATGTTCTGAGAGTCAAGCAGCCCATCGGCTATCACCGGTCCGTCGCGCATCGTTGTCCAACGGATCCCGTCTGCCGACTTCAGAGCATGCAGCCCGCCCGGCACCTCTGCACTGTGCCCCGGACGCGGCGCAGAACCATCCAGGCGCGGAATACGCACCGCCCAAGCCTTGTAGCGAGCGTCGGCCTCCGCGGCAGGGTTTCCATCCTTGAACGGCGCGAACGCCCGCGAAGGAAAGGCACTGTCCTCGCTGCTCAGAATGATATTGTTCCTTGTCGACCCGTTGAACTCGACCAACCCCAATTCCGGCCTCTCCCAGCGGATCCCATCGCTGCTCTCGGCATAGCAGACAAAGTCCGGGTGGGGAGCTTCATCAAGCCCCGCCTCAGTCGTTACGAACTGTCGGCCAAGGTAATACATGCGGTATGTGTCGCCATCCTGGAATACCGCAAACGATGTGCACGAGTTCCCCTCCCATGGTCTGTCCGTAACCAGCGCCACCTCGCGGGGTACAGGTCGGTTCAAGCGCAGCGCCGCGCCCCCGCTCAGCCGCGCGATCAGGAAATCGTCTAACATCAGTTCAAGCCGAGATCCGATATCGATTGGGGTGCCGCCGTGAGGCTGATATTGTGCCATCCCATTCCATCCTTTCATCCGCCGGATCGCCCAACCTCAATCCGTCTCCCGATTGATTCGGCTTCTGTTGCACCATTTCTCGCAGCGATCCGATCCGACCAGTTCCACCTATCTGCCAGGCAGGATCTCGAACTCCGCCATCGACAGTCTTCCCTGTACCTCCCGGCTGAAACCAACAAAGGAAAAGCCGTAACTGTGCGCATCCCCCAGCACACTGTCCAGTCGCGGACCGCCCTCTGGATAGCTGCGGCGCCAGAACTCTTCGCTACTGTAGCTGCGATGCCACAGCGATTCGTCATTCTCCAGGCGAAACCGGCTCGGCTCAGCCGCCCAGTGTCCCTCCGCAATTGGAATCGGATTCCCCGAATAGTGCCAGCGCACCCCGGGGGCATGCACCCAAAAGTAGCACGCCGCTCCGTATAGCCGCAGGTCATCGCCCCTCAGGTAAACTGACGCCTCGCACCCTCTCAGATCGACCGGACCCAGCCCTACCCAATTCCGGTAGTGTATCAGCGCCAGGATCGAAATCGGTCTTTCCGGCACATCGGTGCTCCACCGCGACTGGTCCGCCCAGATGCACCCTCCACCGTTGACGCCCCCTTCCCTCTGCCACGTCGTAAGCACGAATATGCCCGCGCCCGCCACAATCTCCCCATGATAATCGTATGAATGCCACCCTTCCGGCCCCACGCCAAAGCTGTTACGTATCACTGTCTGAATCTCCAAAGTATACTTCCAATTCGATTTTCATGTCCGGGTCTGCTGCGGTTGGGCCTGGGAGCTACTGTTGGGAGAATCGCAGAGAGGCAAGAGGTCGTCAGGCGCAGCAACAAAGGCCGGACGACAACCTTTCAGTCTTTTGCAGCAAGTGGAGTACAGTCCCCTGCCGCCTGGGTGCAGGTGCGCTATCGAATAAGCTCCGCTGGACTGTGATTATACAAGGTGAAGAACCTGTGTCAACGCCCAAATGAGAAACTCAGGTCGGGCGTCGGTCAGTCGGAACTGTCGTGAGCGCAGTACCGATCAAAGATTGCGGAAGACAAAAAAGCGTCCCTCTCTCGCCATCTGTACGCCGAGAGAGGGACGCTTTCTTTCTAATCCCTTTTCGAGTGACTCAAGCGGAACCCATAACCGCTCATAACCTACATGTGGCTGAGCCTAATATTGGCAATTGCATCCCCTGTGACGGCGACGGGCTCAAGCAGATTCCTCGCCGGCCAGATGATACGCGCCCACACCGTGTTCCGACAGATCCAGACCGGCCTGCTCCTCTTCAGGGGAGACGCGCAGGACGCCCAGCGCTTTGATGACCGTGAACAGAATGAAGGAGGCAACGAACGCCCATACCGGAATCGCGATCGAACCGACGATCTGCGCAACCATCGGGTGGCCGCCGAAAATGCCTGTGGCAAGGCCGCCCCAGATGCCGCAAAGACCGTGAACCGGCCAGGCGCCTACTGCGTCGTCGATCTTGAAGTTTTCCAGCGCCTCCATGCCAACGCAAACCAGGACTCCGGCCACCGCGCCGATGATGAGACTCTCGACATTGTTGACCGAATCACAGTTGGCCGTGATACCGACCAGGCCTCCCAGTGCGCCATTCAACGTATAGCTCAGGTTCGGCTTGCCCGTCTTGACCCAACCGTACATCATTGCCAGCAATGTGCCTGTCGCCGCCGCCAACGTCGTATTGGTCGCGATCAACATTACGGCATCCGTGTTTACCGCTCCGGTGAAAGCAAGCTGGCTGCCCGGATTGAAACCGTACCAACCGACCCACAAGATGAAGACGCCCAGAGCCGCCATCGCCATATTGCTCGGTGGCAGCGGATTGGTCGAACCACTGCCGAAACGTCCGATTCGCGGACCCAGAACGATGACCGCGGCCAGGGCCGCAAAACCGCCTACAGCGTGGACAACCAGCGAACCCGCAAAATCATAGAAGCCCATCGCATCCAACCAGCCGCCGCCCCATTTCCAGTAGCCGCTCACTGGGTAGATAATAGCCGTAAGGACGATGCTATAGATCAAGTAGCCTGAAATCTTCATGCGGCCGGCTACCGCACCAGAAACGATAGTGGCTGCCGTCGCCGCAAAAACCGCTTGGAAGAGGAAATCGACCTGAGGGTTCAAATTGCCCGCCATCGCCTCCGGCGGCGTCGAAGAGATTCCGAATCCGCCAAATCCGAGCCAACCCCCGAGCAACGGCGCACCATACATAATGCTGTAGCCAATCAGGAAATAGAAGAAAACACCACTCGACAGGTCGATGATGTTCTTGAACATAATGTTGACAGTGTTCTTGGCCGAATTAAACCCCGACTCGACCATCGCGAAACCGGCCTGCATGAACAGAACCAGCACTGCAGAAACGAACAATATCAAGTTGTCGATCGAATAAGCAACTTCATCCACTGAGAACGGCGCCGCATCTTGGGCAAAAGCTGAGGGCGCGAAAATTAGCGTCCCTAATACTGCAAGCGGGATTGCCCGCCACTTCGAGCCGTGGGTCACAGCACGCATGAACATGGACATCGGATAGTTCTCCTTCCTCAAGTGAGACCTGAAATAAAAGTGCCCATCCTCCACCTGCCCTGCGCAGCGTCCGCTTCCCTGGGGCTGATCGCAACTCGCGCACGCCGTGGCGCAGATGAGCCAAACTGAACCTACAGGTTTGCGCTTCCAGCATGGAGAAGCCCAGCAAAACGCTGCCCGGCGCTGTGCCGGCACCCCAAACAGGTCACAAACCAGCGATTACGAGCAAGGATACCTGATCGCAAAACGAATGCCACTGACAATCCTGCATGAAGTTGAAAGCATGTTTTTGTGCATATTGCACATAAAGGATGGCTGTCCTGAAAATGATGCTTCCTTTCTGGCCGCCTGCCCCGCCAGAACTGCCCGAATGTTACAACCATGAGCGCCAATGACCTGGGAACTCTGCGCATCGGAACCTCCTCCTGGAGCTTCCCCGACTGGCGCGGCGTCTTCTACCCCCCCAACACACCGCCCGACCGGCAGCTCAGCCATTACGCCGCGAAATTCAACACCGTCGAAGCCAATACCAGCTACTACGCCCTGCCTCCGCCCACAACCCTGCTCCGCTGGCTCGAGAACGTGCCCGAGCAGTTCACCTTTTCTCTGAAAGCCCCCCGTGAAATCACCCACGAAAAACGGCTGGTGAACGTTGAGCGGATTACCGCCGCCTATCTGGATGTCATCCGTTCCCTCGGCCCCGCCGCCGGCCCCGGCCTCATCCAGTTCCCCGCCTCCTTTACCCGCGTCAACGGCGGCCGTCAGCTCGCCGATTTCGTCGACACCCTCGCAGCCGCGACGCCCGCGCTCCCTCTTTCCATCGAAGTCCGCGCCTTCGACCTCATGACGACCGCCTTCGCCCGCTTCCTCTTCGAACGAGGCGTCGGCTTTGTCGTCGTCGAACGCGCCGGTCAGCCCGATCCCTTCCCCAACTGGCGGGAAGCCGTCCGGATCACCGGCACGCGCCTTCCGCTGCACATCCGCCTCATCGGCAACGACAGGGACCCGCTTCCCGACGACAAACGCATCCGGCGGCCCCAGGAAGAGCTGCTCGACAAATGGGCCAAACGTATCGCCGACCTGCTCAAAAGCGGCGCAGACGTCTTCTGCTACTTGCACAACCCCTTCGAAGGACACGCCCCTGAATCCGCGCGCCGCCTGCGCGCCCGCATCGGCCAGTACCTGCCCCTCCCCGACTGGAATCCCGAATTCCCCAGGATTGATGACGAAGAGAACGGCGGCCAGCTTCCGCCCTTCTGAACGCCTCCGAAACTTTAACCTTGGTTAACCAAAAGGTTAACCGCGCCTTCACTTTTCTCTACACCCTTGCAGCAGTCAATTTCTCCTGAATTCACCTGAAAATCGCACGAAGGCAATGCTATACTGTTCCTCATTGTCAATCGTCCACTGTCTGTACGCAACGGATTCAAGGGATCAACATGGAGATCGTAGACCTTCTTCAGCTTGTCCTTTTACTGGGTCTGATTGCGGCGGTCGCGATTCTGCTCACCCGCTTTCTCGCCATCCGTCGCCTGAATGAGAAGCCCGTCAAGGTTTCCGCAATCAACAGGCATCAGTCGCCCCGGCGGCCTGAGCGCGTCGCGCCGCGCCCGCGCCACACCCTGAATCGGCGGCCTGCCAAACGACTCGCCGGTGGATAAATGACAAGCAAAGAGGCCGGCCCTCCTGGGGCCGACCTCTATCGGGCAATCCAACCCAAAACCTTGACCGCGTGACAGCTGTTGCCGCAGCCGTCACCCGAATTCCAGGCTGGATCGGTCTCCAGTATAGCACGCCGCCAGACCGCGGCCAATGGCAGCTGGGACAGGCGCCGGTTCAGCCGCAGGACGCAGAGCGTCGTTTGCCGCAACGTTGAGTTGCGGCAGGGGCGTCCGAAAACCGCTGAAACGAGCCCCACAGTCGAAGCTGTCAGTCGTTAAGATGCAAGCAGGAAATTTCTCAAATACACTATACAGGAGACCACTTCCCAATGCTTCAGCAAACTTTCACGCCCCGCCTATTGCGAACGCGAGCGCATCTGACATCTGCTCTCTGCATCGTTCTAATGCTCGCAATGACCGCCTGTACCGTCCAAACTGTCCCAGCCGCGCCGCAAAGCTCGTCCGGCTCCGCAGAGACCGCGCCAGCCGTGGATCTGAATGCCGTCAAAGAGTACGCGCTCGAAAACGCTGCCATCATGCAGACCGCCACTGCAAGTCTGGCCGACGTAGCCCAGCAATACTATGATCTCATCCAGCAGGCGCACGAAAGCAATCCCGATGCCGACCCCTACGAACAAGCCTGGGCGGACAGCCAGGACGAAATCGGCGCCCTTGTCATGCAAGCGCGGGACCTCTGGCTCGAGGCCAGCACCTACTACGAACTGGATGAAGGCATCGTTGCCGGTGTTCCTTCCCTTGCCCACTACGACGTCTGGATCGACGCCGGCCCACCGGCTTCCGAGGCTCCCGATGAGGCTCTGGTCTGGCAACTCGAACTGCCGGACGGCCGTGTACTCGAGTCCCCAGGCAACTTCTTCCACAACCTTCTGGAACCCACGCTCTGGGGCACAAACCCCGAATTCACCGGTCTCCCAGTCGATATGGACGGTGACGGCGCCATCAACGTGGGCGAAGCCCTGCCCGAAGCCGCCATGCTACTCGGCGCTACCCAAGGCTTGAACGACGCCACCATCGAAATGCAGGCCGCCATCGAGGCTTGGGATCCGACGCTTGAGGATGCTCTCACCGCCCTTGTCACCATGATTCCAACCATGAACGAGTACTTCGAACAGTGGAAGGAATCCGTCTATGTCTCCGGCAGCGACAGCGAGCAGCAAAGCTTCATCGCCGTGAGCCGTCTCCTTGACATCCAGGGCATCCTTGCCGGGCTCAGCTTCACCTACGATAACATCGCTCCCCTGGTATCCGATTCCGACGCTCAGCTCGATCAGCAGATCAGAACCGACTTCGACACGTTGATCGCATACGTCGACGATCTCTTCTCCCAGGAGCAGGAGGGCGTGCAGTTCAGCCCCGAAGAAGCCGATCTCTTCGGAACCGAGGCCCAGGATCTGGCAACCGCTTTGGCCGCCCTTGTGGCCCAGGCCGCTTCAGACCTGAATATCACGCTCGATCTGGCCTGACCGATCCCGTCCGCTGCGCCCGCGGTCTTCGCGGGCGCAGCCGCCCATATCCTGGCAACGACGCAGTGAGTCTCTCTGAAGCAGTGAGTAACTCTGAGAAGGAAGTCAGCCGTGAAAAGCTCTGACGAGCCGGCGACCAGACCAGCACGCCGAACAATCTTCTACCTGGCCTCCATAGCACTGCTTCTGTGCGGCGCAATCCTGATGGCCGAGAAGACGCACGCACAGCCGGCGCCCACAACCGTCCTGCTCACTGTACCCGCTCCAGCCGGCCAGGATCATCCCCAGATTCAGCCGTGGCAGGTGGCCGAGCAACTTCGCAGCGCTACCTTCGAGGCGCAGCGCGCGCTTTACGAGGCAGAACGCGCGCAACAAGATGACGCCAAGAGCGCCCTCTCGGCCCAGGCCGCAGCCTACATCGAATCCGCTTCCCAAAGCTATGCCGACGGCCTTCAGCTTCCCCTGGCCGCTCTGGCGCCCGCCGCCGACACTTGGATTCAGGATGCGTTGACCGACGCGCTCCGCGCCGCCCATACAAATGACGGCCCTGCCCTGTCTGCCGCCCGCGGCCGCTTCTGGACAGGTCTCCTCTGGGGCGCGCAAACCGCCGCTCTCGCTTCCCTGGAATCCGAAGACGGCGCCCGCGCGGCGGACTGGCTTCGCCTGCGAGAATTCCGCCGCGCCACCAAAGTGAGCATGATCGACAACCTGGCCCGTCAGACCGTCAACGCCTACCTGGGCGGACAGACCAATCAGGCTACCACACTCGCCGTTGTCGGCGACGACCTTCGCGATACCTACTTCTTCCGTCTCCGAGAGGCGCTGAACAGTCTCGAAGAGGCCACTGAAAAGGGTTACCCGACCCGTTCCGCCGAATGGACAGGCCAGCTGCAAGGTTATTTCGCAATCCTGCGCGACGACTTCGTCGCCAAGGAGGGGCAAACCGCAGCTTCGGACGTCGAAAAGGCCTTGAGCATTCTGGAAGAAGATGTCCTTGCCGGCCATCTCTCCCGAACGCCAGCCACAGTCTCCGAACTGCGCACCCTCATCGCCTCTTATCAACCCGTCGATCTGTCCCCTAAAGAGTTCGCCCGCCGCAGCCAGCTGCTCTATCTCTTCATCGACCTGGTCTACATTGAATATCGCGATGGCGTGCGCAATGGTCAAATCACCATTGAAACCGAGTACAGGGAAGCGCTCACTTTCCGCGATCAGGCCGAAGTTTTCTTGGCCGAGCTCTACCCCCGTATCTCTGCCGCCGACCCCGTCGCTGCCGAGCGCCTCGTCGTCCTCCTTCAGGAAATGAAACAGTCGCTCAACCAGCTCGACGACAGACAGCTCGTGCGCTCCCAGGTGGAAGAGGCGCTTGCCCTCACCGAACAGACCCTCGGCGAGGCCGTTCGCGACAACAGCGGCGAGGGCATTTTCAACGTCGTCGAAGCCCTGCTGAACGAAATGGAACAGCAAGTCGCACGCGGAGAATATGAACTGGCCGAAAGCAGCCGCATCCAGGCCTATGCCCTCTTCGACGCCGGTCCCGAGTTGCGGCTGATGGCCTTCTCACCAGACCTGGTGGCGCGCCTCGATGGCCTCTTCTGGCACGGCTATCAGGGGCAACCAGGGCTCTCGCTGGCAGTCGCCCAACGCCGCGCCCCCGCTGAAGTTGCCGCGGTTCGCGACAATCTGGACGCCAGCCTGGCCGAAGCCCAGACCGTCCTCGGCAGCGGCGCAGCCCCACTGGCAATTATCACCAATTCCGCCGTCATCGTCTTCCGCGAAGGGCTTGAAGCCATCGTCATTCTTGCCGCCCTCATGGCGAGCATGGTGGGCGCCTACGCCGCCTTCCGACGCTCGATGCTGGTCGGCGTCCTGCTCGCGCTGGCCGCCACCGTCGTCACCTGGTGGATCGCCCAGCGCCTCATGCTCGCATTCAGCGGTTTCGGCGAGCGGCTGGAAGCCGTTGTCTCTCTGATCGCCGTCGGCGTCCTTCTTCTCATCACCAACTGGTTCTTTCATCGCGTCTACTGGAAGGACTGGCTGGCAGGCTTCCATCAGCGCAAAAAGGCGCTGTTGGGCGGGGCGGCCGAAAGCTTCCTCTCGGCCCAGGCCCTGGGATTTATCGCGCTGGGATTCACCAGTGTCTATCGCGAAGGATTCGAGACCGTGCTCTTCCTGCAGGCCCTCGTGCTGGACGCAGGTCCGGCAATCGTTATGCAAGGCGTTCTTCTTGGCCTCCTCGGGACCGCCGTCGTCGGCGTCTTTACCTTCCACCTCCAGACACGTCTGCCCTATAAACGAATGTTGGTGATTACGGGCGTCCTCATCGGGGGCGTGCTCCTGATCATGGTGGGCAACACTATCCACACCATGCAGGCCGTTGGCTGGTTGCGAATTACGCCGGTCGGCTCGCTCAGCCTGCCCTATTGGATGGGCCTCTGGCTCGGGACCTTCCCCACTTGGGAGACGATCTGCGGCCAGAGCGCCGCCGCCGTCTTTGTAATCGGCAGCTACTATCTGGCTGAATTCCAGCAAAAGCAGCGCGCCCGCGGCCATGTCAAAGACCAATCTGCGGTTCTCAAGGAGCAGACAGTCCAGACCAAATGAAAAACCGGCCCCGAAGGGCCGGCCAGAGTAGGAACAACATTCCCGGAAAAGGGCTGCTGACACCAGCCGCTTTTCCAATGCTGAGCCTGTACGCAGAGTATATCAGACCTCGCCGCGCAGTGCAACGGTGGCTTTTCCTCTGCTCTACTGGTTCAGGCCAGAGCCGGTCACCCCGTGACCGAAAGGAGCAAGCCATCTCCCTCCAACATCGTCTCCGACCGCATATTGCCTGTAGCGGGCCGCCAGAAGCTCAGTTCGAGCATGTCAACAAAGGCTCCCGGCCGCCGGCGCCAATCCCGGAGGGCATGTCACTTCCTTCTTGAGCGCTGCCCTGCTGTCCCGAGTTGTTAGCATTGCCAATCTTGACCATCAAAATCAGCAAAATCTCTAACCCGTATCCCGTTCACCGAATGTGGAACGATCAGAACCGTCATACAATCAGGAGGTTTCAACCAATGTGTCAGCATGTCGTCATTCTAGCCGAACGCAGTGGCCAGCAATTCATCAGCCAGTGCGAACACGGCACTGTCCATCTAATCTGGGATGGAATCGGACTCCACTTGCCCGCAGAAGCCTTTAACCGCCTTACCGTTCACGTCATGAATACGCGCGCCAACATCATGGAGCTTGGCGACTCCATCAGCCAGGGCCACTGCCGCCTGTGCGTCGGCAAAGTCTCCCTTACGCTGCCCGTCGAAGAGTTCATGCTCATGGTAGAGATGATCGATGAAGCCATGCCTCTGGTCAACCTGAAGGGTAACGGCCAGGAACAAACCCTGTTTCGTCTGGCGCCCCCCCATCGACTGACTCCGCCGGTTCTCAACTGACAGATTCCTGCTTATCGCTCACACGCCGAGTCACGCCCGATGCCGCCGCAGACTTCCTCCTGCCCACATTCACCCTTCTTCTCCATCCAGGCTCCTGCTGGCAGCCTGCCGGACCCACCTGGCCCGGTCGTCCTCCCTACAAAGCTTGCAGGGCTGGGCCGATGTGAACTCTCCTTCATCGGCCCCGTTCCTCCCCTCCCTCTACCTTCAGTACCCGAACCCCTTCGGCGCCCAGCGGTTCAAACTTGGCGCGCGAGTCCACAGGATGGCGCTCTTCGCCGCAGTAGGCTGCGGGCGTGCAGTCAACCAGGTCAACCGGCACGACACATGGCGCCCATACGCTTTCCGGTACTGCCAGCGCATTCCCGCGGCAGTAGGGTATGACTACGGATCGAAACCTGTGAATCGCATCGGCAATCGGGTGCTGCTACGCACATTGGACCGGGTCTTTGTTTTTACCCTGCTATGGATCGGATCTGTCCTCGCCATCAGCTTTATGGAGACCCCCTTGAAATTCCAGGCCCCCTCTCTGACATTGCCTGTGGCACTGGAAATCGGTCACCTTGTCTTTCATGCCCTGAACGCCGCGGAAATAGGGCTCGCCGCCGTTATCTCGGCAATCACGCTCCTGACAAACTTGCCTCGACGAATTCGCCGGCTCACCTTCCTCATCGGCCTGTTGCTTGCTACCCAGACTGTACTGCTATTCACGGTGCTGGATGCGCGTACGCTTGCCATAATTCACGGCACAGAGGCGCCCGAACCCTCCTATCACCAGGTCTATGTCATATTGGAAGGCGTCAAGCTGCTGCTCCTGTTTTACAGGGCAATCGCATCTAAATCTGTAGGCCGATTCAGTTGAAATTGTGGCCAGAAGAAAGCGAGAATAAGTGGAAATCACCCTGCGCTTACTGAATATCGACGGGAAGACGCCGCGGATCAGGCCCTCAGTCGGCGAGAT
>JAJDZJ010000166.1 GCA_022824685.1 Caldilineaceae bacterium | reverse complement strand
TGGACTTCGATTGTCGGGAGGCCAAGCCGGGCAGCGACGGGTTGCGCAATCACGGTACGAAATTTCGCATTCCTCCCGCCTACATCTGCCGCCTATACCTCAAGAAAGATCGCCTCTAGTTGCGCTAAGTATATAATTCCCCTTGTCATTGTGTAGACGCAGAGAAATCGCGTATTCGGTTTGGAGCTTGGGAGCGGTTTGCCATTGCATAGCCATCCAGAAGGAGCGTTGCGGGCCAAGTTCGATTGGTTGCTGAATTGGGTGTTGAGACTCGCCATGCCCCAAGGCGATACCCAGCAAAGAGATTCCGCCGTCGTAGTTTACGGTTGGCGGCCCCAGTTCGTCGTAAAGTGTCCAATTCGGTTCGAGAGAGACATCGGAAAAGGTGTGAATCTGGAAGTATGGAAAGTCCTGGCTGGCCAGATGTGTTCCGTACTTTTGGAGGAGTGCGAGCGTGTGTTCTTCGCCGCCGCCTATCCAACTCAGGTCATTGTTCCAGTCGATGACATTGACGGTGGCGGCGCCTTGGTGAGAGTTCAGGATGGCCTGGATATTCTGGGGCAGGTGCGTGGTGGTTGCGTGGATAACATGGGCAGGCGCTTCGCCCTGGTAGAGGTAGTCGAAGCCGAAATGCCCGTTTGACAGGCTATACGGGATCAGGTAGACGGTATCGGAATCGGCGTCTTGTTCGTTCAGGACACTTGCGACTTCGGCAAGTTCTGCGTCGGCGGCGGCGTAGAAGGAGGGCGTGCCCAGCCAATCGTGGAAGTAGGTGCGAAATGAGATGACGCCTTGCAAAGTAATCAGGCTGACGATGGTTGTGCCTACCAGAGCAGCGCCCAAAGTCCGATTGAAATTGGGGAGAAGCCGCTTGGCAAGACGCGTCGATTCCCACATGCCGACTCCGACGAGAAGGAATGCGGCAGGGGCGGCGCCGATGATACGCAAGGAGTTGGGACCCAGTCCTCGATTGAAGGTGAGCATTGCGGGCAGAATCAGTACAGCCAGCCAGATGATGAGAAGGCGGTAGGGGGGCCGCTGACGCCAGCGCCACAGAGACATGCCGACACCTATCCAGAAGAAGAGGGCTTCCCAGGCGTTCAGCAGCGGCCTGCCGGCGAAGTTGTACTCCCAGTTTCGGTCACCGCGTACGCCGAATGCCAGGAGGTAGTCCGTCACATTGGTGAGGAATGCTGCCCAGATCGTGCGTTGACCATCCTGCGTAAGCGAGATTTCCTTGCTGCGAAAGAAGAAATCGTTGGGATTTAGAATGAAGTAGATTAGAATCGGCGCGGCCACGAGGCCGGCGGCGGCAGTGAAGAGACAGGCCTTCTTCCAGTTTGCCCGGATGATCGTCATGGTGTCCGGGCGAAGGGGAATGAGGAAACTCAGACCTAGGAAGAGAAAGAGGAGGGGGGTGAAGCGGGCGGGAATATAGGTATAGGGCAAGAGACCCGCGCAGGCGCCTGACAGCGCCAGCCACCACCAAGAACCGCCTTGCGTCGGGCTTTTGGCCCATGCCCACCACAGCAGCGCGAGGCTGAGAGAGAGAATCAGCGGCAGGAAATTGGCTCTAAAACCGCCGCGCGCCAGGAAAGTCTGGCCCAGGGAAGCTGCAAGCAGGCCGGCGCCAATTCCTGCCACGATCAGTCCGCGCCAGAGGTTGGATTTTCCGGTTCCTGAATCTCTAGCGAACAGGAGCATACCCAGGAGGAAAACGACAAAGACCGTCGCGGCGCTGGCGAGGGCGCCCGGCAGATGGAATGACAGCAGAGAAGGCCCGAGCAAGCGGGTAGCGAGAGCGGTGGCGTAGACGGCCATGGCCTCGCGTCCGCTCGCTCTTTCGGCGAAAAACACGGCGTGTTCGCCGTGCAAAACTCTTAAGGCGTCTACACCATTCGCCCCTTCATCGTTGATGATTCCCGGGGGAATTTCGGAAAGGCGATAGAGACGCGTCAGTACGACTACAACTGTCAAGGTGAGAACAATCCCCACAGCAACCAGGATTGGGAGGAGCCGATAGGTTGCTGGCAGCCGTTTGAGATTGTTTATGGATAGAGCCAATGGGACCATTTCTTATCAGGTTCTCCTCTCAGACGTCAACTTTCCCTGCTCTCATCATCTGGTCAGGACCGGAAACAGACCTGCCTTCATTGGGGGATGGAGTACCCTTCCGAAGAATCGGCGTCGCTCGAAGCAAATGTAGGCGGTAGAGAACGTTTCGACGAGGCGAGACCAGAACTGAAGGGACCAGAAACGTCGGCCGTCTGCTGGCTCAAGGGTCCTTTGGAGGCGCCCTTGTGCGTTGCTGGACCGTGACCGGAGTGTTTCTGCAACCCGCCAACTGCTAGGGCAGGCCCTTGTCGTGATGGCTAAGGGGTTCGACCCCGTCTGAAGTGACCAGGAAGGCGTCTTCCAGTCGTACGCTGGTAACGCCGGGAATATAGATGCCCGGCTCCAGCATAATCACATTTCCTTCTTGAAGCCGCTCCTGGTTGTAGGGGACGATGCGGGGCGCTTCGTGGCCGGTCAGCCCGATACCGTGGCCGGTGTGGTGGGGATAGACTTCGTAGCCGCCGGCAGACATGTAGCTGCGCACCTTGCTGTCGATGTCCTGGGCGACTGCGCCGGGCCGGATAAGAGAGACGGCGTATGCGAGGGCTTCTTCAACGAACTTGTGCATCTCGACCTGCTGGGCGGTGGGCCGCTCCGCATAGTAGGTGGCGCAGCTGTCGGTCCAATAGCCGTCAACGACGACGCTCAGGTCGAGAATAAGTGAGTCATTGGCAATGATGTCGTAGTCCAGCGGGGCGGCGCCAATGTTGGCCGGCCGGTGTCCGACGATGCAGTCATTGCCCATCTGCATCCACATGCCGGCCTCCCGCTCGACGGCAGTTTGCACGTCAGTCCAGACGTCGATTTCGCGCTGGCCGAGCCGGACGGCCTTGCGGCCGGCCTGGTGGCCGATCGTAACGAGCCGGAAGCCCTCACGGATTCGGGCCAGCTCCTCCTCGGTTTTGACGGCTCGTAGCGGCAGCAGGCTGCCCTCAAGCGAACGATGGTCACAGTTGGGCAGCGCTTCGCGGACTGTTTGCCACAGGGCCAGGGGCAGGCTCTTTTCCTCCACGCCGACGGGACCTGAAGGTCGGCCGAGTTCCGCGAGCAGGTCTCGCAGCGCCTCCGCCAGCCTCGCTAGGGAATCGATGGGTTGCTGGATGGTATAGCCGACAAAGGGGACGAAGGCGCAGCCGGATTCAGCGGCGAAGGCGGCGGCCGCGGCAAAGCCTTCGTCGGCCAGCAGCGTGAAATCGCCGCGCTCGAAGAGGAGGAGCGCAGGCGCGGGCAGATCGAGGCCGGTTAACCAGCGCACACTGTCGTGATCCGAAAACAGAGCCAGGTCGACCCCGATTTCGTCGAGCATTTGACTTGCGCGCTGCCGTTGTTGTCGGTGCATAGGATAGTAGAACCCTTCTACTGTTGCGTTTTTGCTGACATGGAACAGAGCTATGAAATCTGAATCGTACCCATATTTTATCTTACCACGGCATCTGGCGCTGGGAATACTCGCGTCCGAGCCGTGCCGCCTCCTCGGTTGCGGAGCCGATCATGACGCCTTCGTCGATGCGTTCCTTTACGTCATGGGGGCGGACACCGTTGAGGAAGAAGACATTGGAGGCGTCGCAAGCGGCCTTGACGCGGGCGCGAGCGGCGCCCATTTCGGGTGGATAGGGCGGGTCGTGCGCGTCGGGGTGGCCAAGGCTCATGCCCATATCGCCCGGTCCCCACTCGGCGAAGGCGATGCCGGGCACAGCTGCGCTGGCTTCGGCGTTTGCCAGGGCGCGGCGGTTTTCGATTTTGAGGCCGAGCATGATTTCGCCTTCAGGATTGAGCGGCCAGACATCAGCCTTTTGGACGTATTCCTGCGGCGTGAGGCCCCAGATGGCGGCGGCCGAGCCCTGTCCGCCGGCGCCTCTTCGTCCTTGCGAGAGCCCGTTCGGGCCGTCGGAAAGGCCGACTGAATGGACGGGATAGCGGGAGGCTTCGACAAATGCGCGGACGGCTCCGGGTGTTTCGGCGTGGCAGAGCAGGATGCCGTGGACGCCGCGCGCCAGAACCTGTTTTACCATCCATGCGTTGGCGCGCATGACGTGTTCATCCGTGCCGTCTGTGGGCAAGGTGCAGATGACGGCCGGCGACCGGTGCCCGCTTCTGGTCTCGCCGGCATCGACGAGCCCGCGCATGAAGTTACTCAGCCCGACCGGATCGAATGCGCCATGCTCAAACTCGACCATCAGGTAATCGGCCCAAGTGTCTCGATGGGCGGTTCCGTTTTCGTATGTCAGACCTCCGTGGACGCCTGAGTAGTAGACGGGCTGTCCTGCTTCCAGCAACTCGATCGCTCTGTTGATGCGCGGCATATGTCTCCTAACTCCCCATAGAAAGGTTAACGTTTTCTTGCAAGGGTGTGAACCTAAAGCGCCCGCAAGGGTTCTTCGATCAGGTTGACAAAGGCGTCCAGGAACTGGGCGGCGCGGGCGCCGTCGACGGCGCGATGATCGCAGGAAAGGGTAAGGGTCATCATCGGGCGAACGGCCGGCTGCCCATCCACGGCCACGACGCGGTCGGCGATTCGGCCGACCGCGAGGATGGCGGCCTGGGGCGGGTTTACGATCGCGTTGAAGGCATCGACGCCATACATGCCGAGATTGCTGATGGTGAAGGTGCCGCCGGCAAAGTCGTCAGGCGTCAGTCCGCCGCTGGCGGCCCGGGCGACGAGGTCGGCGCGGCGGGCGGCGATCTGGTCGACGCGCAGGCTGTCTGCATTGTGGATTACGGGCACGAGGAGCCCGTCCTCTACGGCGACCGCCAGGCCGACGTTTATGTGCGGATTGATCAGGATTTCGCCGTCGTTCCAGTAGGAATTGACGCGGGGATAACGGGCCAGCGAGAGCGCGGCCAGCTTTGTGAGCATGTCGGTGTAGGTGATTTTCGTCCCTTCCGCCGCGTCGGCGGCGAGGAGTTTACGCCAGTTGATCAGCTGATCGGCGCTCACCTCTCGCACGAGGTAGAAGTGCGGGACGGTGGTCCAGCTGTCGGTAAGGCGTTGGGCCATAATCTGCCACATGCGCGAAACGGCCTGCCGCTCCGGTTCTGCGGCTGCGCCGGGAAGGGCGGGGGCAGGTTGGGGCTGCGCGGCGGGCAGGGGTTGCTCTGCGAGAGGGACGTCGGCGGCAAGGACGGCGCCTTCGGGGCCGCTGCCGGCCAGCGTCGCCAGGTCGATGCCGCGTTCGCGTGCGAGGCGGCGGGCTTTGGGCGAGGCGAGGACGCGCGGGGCGGAGGCTGCTGACCGGATGTGGGCCTCCACATCCTTCTTGGAGATGCGGCCGCCGGAGCCCTGAACGTCGGCGAGGTCGACGCCGTGTTCGGCGGCGATACGGGCGGCGACGGGGCTGGAAGGAAGCGGGGGTTCCGCGCTCTGTTCCTCGACGGGCGCGTCTTTTGCGCGGCTCTCTACCTGCGGCGGCAACTCTTCGCCTTCGGCGGCAATCAGGCCGATTACCTGTCCGACAGGGATTTCGTCGCCTTCCTGTGCGGTGACTGCAGTCAATACACCGGAGGCTGGGGCTTCCACTTGCACGTCAACCTTGTCAGTGGCGACTTCCATGAGGGGCTCGCCGGCAGTGACTTCCTCGCCTTCCTTTTTGAACCAGCGGAGGAGGACCCCTTCGTCCTGGGCCATTCCCAGGGCCGGCATAATCACTTCTTTGGGCATGCATTCCCCCTTTTTTGGCGGCGTCCCCAGTGCAAGAGACGGTGTGGATGGACTGGATCAGCCGCACAGAGCCTTGGCTGTCTCGACAACGTATTCGGCGGTGGGGATTGTGAGGTCCTCCATGACGGGCGAGAAAGGGACGGGAACGTTCATGGCTCCGATGCGTTTCACGGGCGCGTCGAGATAGTAGAAGGCGCCATCGGCGATGACGGAGGCGAACTCGCCTGTAACGCCGTACTGCTGGTAGCCTTCGTCGATAATGAGGGCACGGCTTGTCTTTTTGGCGGAGTTGACCAGGGCCTCGGTGTCAAGCGGATTTGTGGTGCGGGGATCGATGACCTCGGCGCTGATGCCGATTGAGGCCAGATTGTCGGCTGCTTCGAGGGCCACGTACACCATCGAGCTGGTGGCGACGATGGTCAGGTCGTCGCCGGCGCGTTTCACATCGGCCTGGCCAAGAGGGAGCGTGTACTCCCGTTCGGGAACCGGGCCTCGCTCCTGGTAGAGCATTTTGTCCTCGAAGATGACAACGGGATTGTCGTCGCGGATGGCGCTCTTCATCAGACCCTTGGCGTCGTATGGTGTGGCGGGCATGGCGACTTTGAGGCCGGGAATGTGGCTGAAGAGGGCATGCAGGGACTGGCTGTGCTGGGCGGCGGAACGGCGGCTGGCCCCCAGGGTTGTGCGCAGGACCATTGGCACTTTCAGCTTGCCGCCGGACATGTAATGGGTCTTGGCGGCCTGGTTGACGAGCTGGTCCATCACCAGGGTGGTGAAGTCGCCGAACATTATATCGACGATGGGTCTCATGCCGGTGATGGCGGCTCCGACGCCGATACCGGCGATGCCGGCCTCGGAGATGGGCGAGTCGATGACGCGTTCGGGACCGAACTGGTCCAGCAGGCCGACGAGGACCTTGAAGACCGAGCCGGCCTCGGCCACGTCTTCGCCGATAATAAAAACACTTTCATCGCGCGCCATCTCTTCGTTGATGGCTTCAAGGATGGCTTGGCCGAAGGTTATCTGGCGCTCTCCCGGGGCGTGGACAGCCGGGCTGCGGATGACGCCGTTTTCAAGCGTAGACATGCCGGTCCACCTCGCTTTCACTGGGGAAGGATGCCTCGAGGGCATAGTTTACCGCGTTTTCGACGTCCGATTTCACGTCCTGCTGGATACGCTCGAAGACATCCGATTCAGCCTGTTTGCTTTTTACGAGCCAGTCTTCCAACAACTTGAGCGGGTCGCGCTTGGCCCACTCCGCTTCCTCCTCGCGGGTGCGGTAGGGGCGGTCGATGTCGCCGACATGATGGCCGTGGAACCTGTAGGTATTGCAGACAAGGAAGGCAGGGCCGCCGCCATTTCGGGCGCGGTCGATCACGAGGCGGGCGGTGGCGTGCACAGTGCGGATGTCCTGGCCGTCGATGGCCTGCGCGTGGACGCCGAAGCCGGCGGCGCGACCGACCATGGACCCGGCCGCTGTTTTGGAGTTGTGCGTGTATTCGCCATACTGGTTGTTTTCGCAGACGTATATTACGGGGAGTTTCCAGAGCTGGGCCATGTTCATGGATTCGTAGAGGAGGCCCTGGCCGAGGGCGCCGTCGCCGAAGAAGCAGACGGCGACCTGGTCGGTGCCGCGCAGTTTGACGGACATTCCGGCTCCGGTGGCGATGCCGGCGCTGCCGCCGACGATGCCATTGGCTCCAAGGTTGCCGGTCTCTTGATCGGCGATGTGCATGGAGCCGCCTTTGCCGCGACAGTACCCGGCTTCTTTGCCCAACAGCTCGGCAAACATTTTATCAAGCGCGGCTCCCTTAGCCAGGCAGTGGCCATGGCCGCGGTGCGTGCTGGTAATGTAATCGTCCTGGCGCAGGGCTTCGCAGATGCCGACAGCGATCGCCTCTTCGCCGATGTAGAGGTGGGCGATGCCGGGCATGCGGGCACTGGTGTAGAGCTCATTAGCCGCCTCCTCGAAGGCGCGGATCTTGGCCATCTGCTCGTAGGCCTGGAGCCAGTGTTCGGCATCGAGCTCGGTTGCGTTCGGTTTGGTGTCGTTCGTTTCGCTCATGGTTTTACCCCTGGTTAAGGCAGGATTCTTACCAGTGCATAACCCAGCCACTGTCAACGTTTACGGCCTGGCCGGTGATGTTACGGGCGTGTTCGGAGGCCAGGAAGACGACGGTCGCCGCAATCTCCTCCTGTGAGACGAGGCGGCCGAGCACGGCCAGGCGGCCAATCTTCTCTGTGCACCATTCTTCGTAGGTGGGTCTTTCGTCTTCGGGCAGTTCTGCGGTAGAGAACTTGTGGATGCGCCTTTGGAGCGGCGTGTCGACCATACCGGGGCAGATTGCGTTGGCACGGATATTGTAGGGCGCGAAGTCTTTGGCGGCAATCTGCATGAAGCTGAGTACGGCGGCCTTCGAGACGCTATAGGGGGGGTCGGTCTGGGAGCCGATCTGGCCTGACACGGAGGAGAAGAAGAGGAATGAGCCTTCGCGGCGGGCGATCATCGGTTGATAGAAGGCATGGGCGGTGTTGACGGCGCCGAGCACATTGACTTCGTGCACGCGGGGCCAGTCGGAGGGTTCGAGGTTCCAGAAGGGGAACCCGCCTTTGCCCGAGTCGATGCCGACGGTGTAGACGACGTGGCGGACGGGTCCGAGTTCCTGCTCGACGCGGGTAGCGGCTGCCTGAAGGGCGGCGAAATCGGTGACATCCACTTGCTCGGCCAGTGTATTGACGCCGAGGGCGGCGGCCTCCTGGGCCACATCATTTACGACGGGATCGCGATCGAGCAGGGCGACGCCGGCTCCCTCGGCGGCGAAGGTTTTGGCGATCATGCGGCCCATTCCGTTTGCGCCGCCTACGACGACGGCAGTCTGTCCTGTGAGTTCCAGATTCATTGGTTTCCTTCGTTCAGGATACTTGTGATGCCGGCCTCCTCCCTAGGGTTCCAGTCCAGTGCGGTTGGCCTGGGCGCGCGGGGTGAGGTCGAACTGGGTCTCGTGGCCGTGGAAGAAGCGCTCCAGTTCATCGACCATGAGGGTGAAGAAGCCCTGGTGCCCGGTTGGTCCGCCATAGGCTCCGATGTGGGGGCTGAGGAAGACGTTGGGCAGCTGCAGGATTTCGCTGTCGGGCGGCACGGGCTCCGGGTCGAATACGTCGAGGCCGGCGACGATGTCGCCCTGTTTGAGTCTTTCGATTAGCGCGACGGAATCGGTGACTTTGCCGCGTGAGACGCTGACGAAGATGGAGCCGGGGCGCAAGCGGGCCAGCTCCTCTTTGCCGAGCATTCCCTCAGTTCTGGGGGTGTGAGGAACCAAGCAGACGACGACATCGCAGGAGAGCACGTTTTCGAGGCTGGTCTGGAGAAAGCCCAGTGCTTCGGGCAGCTCCTGGGGGAGATATGGGTCGTGGACCCAGATTTCGGTCTCGAAGGCGCGCAGGAATTTCATCAGACGCCGGCCCATATGTCCGCAGCCAATCAACCCGACTCTGCGGCCCCACAGAACGCCCTGCATTCCATCCATCAGTGTGCGGTCGAAACCGGTCTGGCCGGCGATCATCCGGCGGAAGTGGCCGGCGCCGTTTTTGAGGCAGACGAGAATCATCGCCAGAGCCCATTCAGAGACCGGGTAGGAGGAGGCGTTTGTGGTGTCGACGGTGCGAATGCCGCGTTCCCAGGCGGCGTTGAGGTCGATGCGGCTGGCGAAGCGGTCGCCCTCCATTTCACCGACGAATTTGAGTGAGGGGGCCGCGGCGAGCATGTCTGCCGTCAATGTGGGCGCGCCCAGGCAGACGACCAGCGCGTCGTGACCGGGCAGCCTTTCGGTGAGGAGACGCGCGGCCTCAGGATCGGTGTTGGTGTCGTAGATGCCGCCTCCTTCGCAGGGGAACCAATCCCAATCTGCGAAGGCATCAAGGCGGTTCAGGTCCTGCGAAGCCAGGTGGCTGTGGCGAACGAGATCGTTGAAGGCGAGGAGTACGCTGGGGCGCTTTTCGGGCATCGGGCAGTCTTTCAGTTCGAGAGTGTCAGTTCCGCCAAAGTTGCTGTGCGTGCTGTATGGCCTGCTGGAATCCTTCCTCACCGGAGTTGCTGGCCTCTTCTACAGATATCCAACCATCAAATCCAAAGGTCTGCAAACGGCTGAAGATCTGATCGAGGGGTGTGATCCCGCTGCCCAGGAGGACCGGTTCGAAAGCGCCTTTCCTTTTGATGTCGCTGACGTGTAGGGCTGCGATGCGCGGCAGGACGGCGTCGAGCACGGCGAGCGGGTCGTCATTGACGGCGAGCAGATTTGCGGTGTCGAAGAGGAGCCGAAGTCCGCTGGCGGCGGTTCGTTCACAGATTTCGAGAAACACAGAGGCTGTCTGGGAAAAGTCGAAGTAGGTCCAGCCGTAGCCGATGGCGTGGTTTTCGTAGACAAGGTCGACGCCTTCTGCCCTGGCTTCATCGACGCAGGCGTTCAGTCCTTCCGCGGCCCAGGCTACGCCTTCGGTCCGATTCACGCCGGGGTGTTTCTGGCCGGCGGTGACGCGCAGGAAGGAGACGCCCAGCTGGGCAGCCGCATGGATGTAGTCGCCAAGCTCCCGGCGGTGGCGGAGCCGCTCAGCCGGGGCGGGGTGGGTAAAATCAGTATAGGTTACCATGCCGGCGATCACAACGCCGGCGTCGTGCGCCTGCCCTCGCAGCTCTTTCAAGTAGCTGCCATCAAGGGAATCCAGATGTGCCACGCTGATGTCTGCCCCGTCCAATCCGAGCCTGGCGGCAAGGCCGAACCAGTCGGCAAGGGTTCGCTCGCCGGCGGTAATGGCGGGGTAGAGGGAGACGGGAAGGCAGGAGAACGGCATCGAATCAGGCCTCTTGGATTGCCATGACAGAACCGGAAGAGGCGTCGCAGTAGATGAAGCGGCAATCGGGGTCGGCGCTGAGGCCATGGGGTTCCGGTTGGGAATCGGGTACGGTGATCCGGTCGAGTTCGGCGCCGTCGTTGAGGCTCAGCTTGACGATGACGCGGTGGCCGGTATGGACGACCCAGACACCGTCTTCGACGCGGACGACGCCGTGGGCGCGGGTGTAGGGCAGGGGGATGATATGCTGGACGGACCAGTCGCTGATTCGCATTTTGGTCAGGGTCTGGTCTTTGAGCGTAGTGAGCCAGAGGTGGCCGGGGTCATAGTTGTCGTACTCGATGCCGTGCGTGCCGCCGCCGTTGGGCAGCGGGTGACGAGTGATGGTCTGGCCGCTGTCCGGATCGACCTGCAGGACCTCACCCTTCGACTTCAGGGCATCATGGTTTCGCATTGGGCGCCACTTATCGGCGGAGCCGTTTGCGGCCAGCCAGAGGCTGTCTTCGCCCCAGGCCATACCGCTGGTGTTGGAGGAGTCGCTGGGGATTTCGCGGATCATTTTGGGGACGCCGTAGTAGTCGAGCTCGCCGTCACGTTCGACGAGCATGACTCGGTCGGTGATCTGGTCTACGATCCAGAGGCCGTCATCAGTCATCTGGAGGCCGTTGGGCACTGCGTAGGGGGATCGGAACAGCTTGCTGTAGGTAGTCATGGTTCACCCTTCGGAAGTTGGAGCCGGTCTGGGCGCGGCCGTTGCGCGCATTGGATTTACTGCAGATCTGTTGGGGGCGGGACGCTTACTGCCTCGCCGCTCTCGACGATGCGGGACCAGGTGCTTTCTTCGATGGGGATGCCGTGCTCGAGGCGATGCTGACGCCGTTCCTCTTCGATTTCACCGGGGTAGTAGATTCGCTTGACGCCTGGCAACTTGGGCGAGGACCAGACCCATTCAACGAGTTTTTCGACTTCCCGCTTGTACTCGTCAGGATCGATGAAGCTCTCGATCTTGATGGCCAGCGCGACCCAACCGGATGCGCCGCGGGTGGGCGGGTCTGCGCTGCAACCGGCCCAGGAGAGGCCGCCGGCAATGGCTTCGACCATCATGCCCAGGCCGTATCCCTTGTGTCCGACCGAGCCGCCCAGCGGGAGCATGGCGGCATTGCCTTCCATGAACTGATTTGGGTCCAGGACTGCGTTGCCGTTTTCGTCGATGATCCAGTCGTCGGGTACGGGGAGGCCGCGAGCCCGCTGCACGTCTACCTTGCCGCCGGCGACCATGCTTGTGGTCATGTCCAGCATGAGGGGGGCTCCGCGGGCGCGGGGAGCGCTAAAGGCGATGGGATTGGGTGGCAGACGCCTTCCTGTCCCGCCGAAAGGGGCGGTAAACGGGCCGCCGCCGTTGAGAAACAGGAGGCCGATGCAGTCCTGTTCGGCGGCGATGGGCGGAAAGGCGCCCAGGCGGCCGATGTGGGTCGATTGGTGGACGGCGACTGCGCCAAAGGTGTGCTGTTTGGCGCGCGCGACGGCCATTTCCATCGCTTTTTTGGCGAGCACGATGCCCTGCATCCGCTGGGCGTCTATCACAAGGGAGGCGGGGGATTCGCGGACGATTTTGAGTTCGCCGACCGGTTTCATGGTTCCTTCGCGTACCGCCGAAATATAGCCGGGCAGCCGTATCACGCCGTGGGAGTCATGCCCCACAAGGTTAGAGTCGACCAGATGGTCGGTGACGTCCTGGCCTTGGTCTGCGGGAAAGCCGGCCGCGGAAAAGATGGCTGCGCCGTATGCTCTCAGGCTGCGATGGGAGATGGTGGGCATTGGTGCAAGGTCCTTTGTGGGCTACTTTGGCGGAGACAGGGGAAACAGTGGCAGTTACGGCGTCTCCACGGGTGCGAGTTGCCTATGCTATGGAGAGGCCGGGGGGACTCGATTGACTCGTATAAAAAGTATACCTTGCACAGAAAAAACATTCAAACGGTGTGGCAGGGCGATTGCATCTAAATTGGGTCAGAACATCGAAATGCAGCCGAATACTCTTCCAGGTCGGGGTAAGACACAGGGAAATGTACGAAAGATGGCACGTAGACGGAGAATTTAACTTATCTCGCCGACTGAGGGCCT
>JAJDZJ010000109.1 GCA_022824685.1 Caldilineaceae bacterium | reverse complement strand
ACTTCGATTGTCGGGAGGCCAAGCCGGGCAGCGACGGGTTGCGCAATCACGGTACGAAATTTCGCATTCCTCCCGCCTACATCTGCCGCCTATACCTCAAGAAAGATCGCCTCTAGTTGCGCTAAGTATATAATTCCCTTTGGAAAAGTCGCTTGGTCGCGTCTGCGATCTCTGTGACGGCGAAGCCGAAGGCCTCTTCATTTGCTCTTGAAGGCTTCTGATACCCGCTTACTTTGCGAACAAACTGCAATGCGGCCTCTTCCAGCTCCTGGTCGGTCGGCAACCGCTCCGGCTGGCGCAGCTTCCTGATGTTTCGACACACGAATCACTCTCCTTCGGCGCTCGCCACTGATATGGCGTCTGCAAAGCCCCGTATCGGGCGGCGCAGCGGAACTGGCTCCCCGTCTCTCAGTCTTCAGTTGAACCGAATCCGCTTGCCACGATTCGCTCGGGACGAAGTGTGATGATTGCGCTCACGGTGTCCTGAATCGTCTTGTAGTAACGCTCGGCCTGCGCTTCATCCGCGTGATAGTGCCAGATGATACGTCGGCGCAATGCATTCTGCCGTTCTCCCGGCTCTATCAGTTCGGCCTTGCCCCTTAAGGCGACATAGCGTGCGTCGCCCCGTCCGCCGTCTACGCATACTGTAACGGACGGGTCGCGGCGGAGATTTCTGATCTTGACCGTCCTGGTCTGCGCGCTCACGTAGAGCACGTTGTCCTCAAAAAGGTACCAGACCGGGGTCAATTGAGGGAATCAGTTTCTTCCATTTGTTGCCAAAATTGCATGACGGTCTGCCTGCAGGAACTCCAGGACCTGTGCATTCATAGCGGCACTCTTTTTCTGGTGAAATGATGGAAAAGCCGGGTCAATGCTCGGGATCGCCTGGCCGTCTTTCCCAACGGACAGCTTTGCCCACAACGCATTAACCGAAGATCATAGCAGAAAGTCGGGTCGATGTCGAAACTGCGTTTGAGAATTCTCTGCAAATGGTATAGGGTTGGCCTGACAAAGTTGCCCTGTGCCGACGCCGCCGCGGCCAATGATCCGGCCGCCTGCACCCGAACCGGAACCGCTCAGAATCGTGCCAAACGGCCAGCGTTCTGTAATGAGCGGCGGCGTGGACTGCATGTACTTTGGAGGCGGGAAAGAACGGCTGTCAATCGACTCGGACTTGGCAGTCGGTCAGTTGTTGTAGATGTGCCAGAGGAAGTTGCGTCGAATGAAACCTGGGTAAGGAGAGTACCATGCCTGTGATGAACCCAAAACAGATAGATGAACTGTTGCGCTCAAACACGATCTGCCGCTTGGCGTGCGTGGACGAGGAGGGCGCGCCTTACGTCGTGCCCTGCTGGTTTACCTATGCCGACGGCGGCTTCTATGTGGTGCCGCGCGCTCGGTCGGCGTGGGCCGGCTATCTCAAGAATGACGGGCGAGTCTTTCTCTGTATCGACGCTGAGGACGGGCGGCGCGTCCTGGTGAAAGGGAACGCCAAGGTCGTAGAGGAGCCGAACATTGGCGGGCGTTGGGTCGCCATCGGGCAGGAGATGGCCGAGCGCTACGGCGGGGAAGCCGGCCTGAAGTATCTCGAGGCAACGATGCAGGAGCCGCGCTGGCTCTTCTTCATCGAAGCAGGCGAAATGCTGTCATCGAGCGGCGGATGGGCGCAAAAGTACAAGCACTATGACTGGTGACGCCTGCGTTCTTGAGCAGGAGCCTGGCCGCATGGGCATTGGAATATCCAATCGCGCTTCTCCGCGTCATTCATAGCGCAGCGCCTCAGCTGGATAGATCCTCGAGGCCTGCCATGCCGGGAGAATTGTCGTCAACAGCGAGAACAGCCAGGCCGCGCAAAGCATCACTGCTATGGTGAGCCAAGGGGTGGGAAAGCTCTGTTGCGTCGCCAGATCGTATGCCTGACCAATCGTCTTATCGCCCAGGATCAGGCCCGTGATTCCGCCAAGGAGGATGCCGGTGAGGGCGATAAAGTTGGCCTCCAGCACAAAGAGCAACGCTACCGTGCGCGAAGGGTAGCCAATTGCACGCAATACGCCAATCTGCTGACGGCGTTCGACGACGGTGCGGCTGCTGATCACCCCCAGTCCTGCGATACCGACGACCAGCCCCAGGGCCAGGAAGCCCTGCAGAAGCCCCAGGATCCCTCTCAGGACGGCCTGTCCTGCCGCGAAAAGCTCGGCAAGCGGGGCAGCGTTCAGTCCGCTGCTCAACATCGATCGCTCCAACGCCCTGGCCGTCTCGCCCAATTCCGCGCCTTCCGCGATCTTGGCATAGAAGGCATCCGGGCGCACCGCTTCACCGTTGAGGTAGTCCAGCGTGCGTCGGTTTATCTGGAAGCTGCCATCTGCCAGCGTGTCGTCATCGGCAAGGACGCCGATGATCTGCACCACTTGCCTCAACTCCACGACTTCAGCTGATTCGCCATGGCCGCCGGTAGAGAGCTGGGCTTGGAGGGGGCCCAGTGAGAGGTTGGCGCCGGCAGGGATTGCGATGGGGCGGTTGCTGAGCTCAACCAACACGGTAGGCAAGGCGCCCCCTTCCTCCAGGTAGAAACCCTGCAAACGAATGCCTCTTCGCCATGGCGGCCCTTCAGGTCGATCACCCTGACCGGGTCTGCCGGAAACACCGGTCGCGCTCTCCTCTGGAGGCGTAATCACCCAATTGGCTGCAACAATTGCAACGTCATCCCGCTGCGCCAGCGCCTGCCATACTTCTTCATCGCTGTCATAGCCCTCCGCGCGCATCTGGAATCCGTAGTATTGCGCGGCTTGCTCCGCATACCCCGCATCGATCCCGGTAATGTCAATCGATCGTGTGACCTCTTCGCTGGTGTCGACCGGTTCCAGTTGCCTTGCCGTTACGCCCATGCGCGCAACCGTCCCCAGGACTTCCAGCTGCTCTCTTGGGAAATCCGACCGTACTTCCGCCTCCTCGTGGATATCTGTAACGGGGTCGAAGAGACTGAGCAGACTGGGCGACATGACGATGTCGAAACCGGCAGTACGTTCTTCGCTCGGCTCGGTTACCACTTCAGTCGCCCGGATCACGACACTCATTACCGTCACCGTCGTGATCACCATCGCAAACAGTAGTATCGCCGTCCCCGTACGGAATCGATTGCTTAGCGGGTAGGCGACGGCCGTTTTCAACACGGGGGTCAACGGCCCTACGCCCCCGACCAGCCTCACGAAGAGTCCTGCCAGGCTGTCCGCGTTGAACATGACGACCATGATTGCGCCGATGATGATCAGCGGCCCGCTCAACGCGAATGAAAGCAAAGTAAAGCCGGGATTCTGGTTGAACCAGGGCGAGTCTGTGTTGAAAAGGTCGCTCCATGGCACGCCCCAAAGAGCAAGAAGCCCAACCCCGATGACCGTATTGACCAGCCGCCGGCGCAGGGCCCCCTTGCCCGGCGTCCAGCGCCGGCTGAGCCATCCCCCTCCCCAGGAGAGGCCCGCCAAAAGCAATGTCGCGCCGATAAAGGCGACAGTTTGCCCGTTTTCTCGGCCCAGCCATGTGATGTACCCGCCGACGCCGAGACAGAGGAGGAGCGCAACCGATTTCAGCGCACGTCCGAGCCAGCCCTGCCGCTTGCCGTTCGACGTATCTGGCAAATTACGGATTGCGGCGATAATATTTAGGCGGCTCACATTCCATGAAGCGATCGTCACGACAAAGAAGGTCAGAATGACGCCCAGGCAGTATGCGATGATCAGTGTGGACGGCGTAGCCTGCCAGTAGAGGCGGATGGGCGCGGTTGCGCCTTCCACCTGCTGCGCGATACTGTTCAGAAGGCTGCTCACAAAGCCGATCATGCCGTACGATACAAGCAGCCCGAGCCCGAGGCCGATAAGGGCTGCGGCCAGGTCATAGAGCAGCCCTTCGGTCACAAACATCTGGATCAGATGGATGCGTCTCATGCCTACGGCGCGCGCGATGCCCAGCTCGCTGCGGCGCTCTGCCGCAAGCATCACAAAGATGAGAAAGATCAACAGCACGCCGGCAATGATCGAGAGGATTCCGAAACTGGAAAAAATCGTACCCAAGGCGATTCCCCCCACCTCAGCCACGTCGGTGACGAACTGCTTGCTCAGCGGCGCCAGCACGTCGAAATCCCGCAGATCGGCAAGGCCGGACTCAACTGCCCGATGGTCCTCTGCTCCCAGCGGCAAGGAACGCAGCCAGTCCTGAACGGCAGCGCTGCTCAATGCCTTCCGCAGTTCCATTGTGATGGCAGGATCGGCGGGGTCCTCAACGTATGCGGAGAGCGCCTCCAGGTCCGATTCGAAGTTGGTCGCCTGTGTCCACATGCCGGCGATCTGCATGATGAAATCAGGTACATCGTCGTCGAACAGGGGATTTTCCGGCGCAACCGACTGCAGTCTGATGGCCTCGGAGACAGCTGGACTGCGTAGTACGGTCAAAAGCTCGGACAGCCGCGTTTCATTCAGCGAAAGCGCCCGCAACTGGTCGCTCACCTCTGAGGTGTGGGCCATTCCGTTGACCTCGTCACCTGCATTTGAGATCAGGATGTTGTTGACCTTGTCCGGCATGAAGAGGAGCTTCTGGGCCTCGTCCGTGTGCATCATCACAACCGGGAGAATAGCGCCCAGCGGTCCCGCTTCCTCCACGATCGCGCGAACCCGATAGGGGACAGGAATCGGGCCGATGAAGATATCCAGCAGGTCGCCTTCCCGTGCGTTCAGCTGCTGCGCCCCCGCCTCGTTCAGGTACACCTCTCCCTGGCGTAGCTGAAGTCCGAACTGGCCGAGCTGTTCGTCCACATCCTGGCCCAAGGTATTGAGGTTGATCGAACTCAGCGTTTCAGTCGCCGCGACGAGCAGCTCCTGCTCGTTCGGCACATCGAATCCAAGCATGGGCAGAGTAGGCACTGTCACCGGCTGATCGGGATCAAGACCGAACTCCGCCAACTCCTCGTCGCTGATTCCCAAAGCCTCCAGGCTGATCACGTCCGAGTCAATCTCGTCGAGTACGTCTGAGGGGAATCCAAGGTTTCTCAGCACATCCACTGGAATCTCAATCTGACGCAGGGTAAAGCTGGGGCCTTCCTCTTGCAGAAGGACACTCCCTGCTGCGCCAAGCGCCAGCGCCGTCCCGACCAGACCTGCGTCCTCGACGCCCAAGGCGGCGCCGATTTCCCCCGCCGCTTCGCCTGACAGTTCCCAAAGATTGACCAGGTCGACGAACACATCGCCGATGCCAGGACGCAGATCGGCCGTGCGTACGGGAGCGCCGTCGGTGGCGTGCAGTCCGAAATCAGTATCGTATTTTTCGTCCACGGCGAAAATGAAGCCAAGCGGCTCGCCCTGGCCGCTGCTGACGTTTCGCACGATCGTCGGAAAAAGGATCGACCCGGCGACGCCGTCAATCAAGGGGTACTCCGCGGTCTGTCCTTCCAGCTGCCCCAGCCGTTCTTCGGTGATGCCGGGCAACCCTTCATCGAAAAGCGAGATAAGCGCGTTCAGGTCGCCGCCGGTGAGCGCATTCAAGAGCGTCGCGCTTTCCGGGCTGCTCGCGTTTTCGGGATCAATGGCGCCTCCGTCGGCCAGCTGGGTGAGGTCCATCAAGAACGGCGGCGAGACCACCTGATCGATATGTCCGTAGGCGTCGATCGTCTGCCGGCGAACAGTGTTGTTCAGTGTGTCGCCCAGGCTGAGCGCGGAGACAATGATCATCGTGCTCAGGGTGAGGCCGAATACGATTAACGCCGACTGGGTGGGCCGGCGCGGGATGTTTCGCACGCCAAGCTTGCCAATGATCGGGTTTCGAAACGAGATGAGCGCGGCGCCGGCCAGTATCAGGACGAGGGCCGCGGCCAGATATAGTGAAACCGAGCTGAGCAGGCTACCCATGGGCCGCGATCTCCCCATCCTCCATCCGAACGATGCGACCGCACAGGTCAGCCACCTGAGGGTCGTGGGTAACGATGACGAAGGTCTGTCCCTGTTCCCGGTTTAGGCGTTGCATCAGCGAAAGCACTTCTGTTGAGCTGCCCACGTCCAGGTTGCCGGTCGGTTCGTCTGCCCAAACCAGGGCCGGCTGGTTCACGAGCGCACGCGCGATGGTAACGCGCTGAATCTGTCCGCCGGAGAGTTGCATCGGTCGGTGCGTAGCCCTGTCGGCCAGCCCCACGCTTTCCAGGCTTTCGAGGGCGCGCTGCCGGGCCTGCGACGGACGTACGCCGCTCACGAGCAAAGGCATTTCGACGTTCTCCACTGCCGAAATCATCGGCAGCAGGTTGAACGACTGGAAGACAAATCCCATGCGCTGGGCGCGGTATTCGGTCCGCTTACGGTCGTTCATGTCGGCGAGCGAAGTGCCCTCGATAGTCACCTCGCCGCCGTCAAAGCTGTCCAGCCCGGACAGTGTGTTCAAGAGTGTCGTTTTGCCGCAACCTGAGGGGCCCATAATCGCGACCATTTCGCCGGGAATTATATACTTAGCGCAACTAGAGGCGATCTTTCTTGAGGTATAGGCGGCAGATGTAGGCGGGAGGAATGCGAAATTTCGTACCGTGATTGCGCAACCCGTCGCTGCCCGGCTTGGCCTCCCGACAATCGAAGTCCA
>JAJDZJ010000136.1 GCA_022824685.1 Caldilineaceae bacterium | reverse complement strand
GCAGGCTTCGGCCCAGGTCTTCTCAAATGTCCTTCGAGTTCCTTGTACATGTCGTCAACGAGCACATACACCCATAGACAGAAGTCGTCAAAGTGGGCTATCATTCGATTGGTCCTCCTGGTGAGCTATCTTGGTTGGTCGAGACTTCCAAAGTTATCTCACCAGGGGACTTTTTTCAAACGCTAACTAGCATAAGGCCCTAGTGACTTCTGCTTAGCGGCTCTATGGCTCTTTCGCTCTATTCGTGGGAAAGAGCAGCCGCAGAAGCAAACCCGCCAACAACAGAATACCGGCGCCAAAGAGGGCCAGCCCGCGACGCCAGCTATCGGGCGCGTACCAGATACGGACGTCCAGTTCACCTGCAGGCACGGGCAGGGCCCGGAAAGCGTAGTTGGCGCGCACCACGGGAACAGGCGCCCCGTTTACGGTTGCCCGCCAACCGGGATACCAAACTTCGCTGAGAACCAAATAGCCTGCCCTTTCGGCACTGGCAGCGACTTCGATTTCGTTTTCGGAGTATGCGCGGATCGAAACGGGGCCTTCCATGCTCGATGGAGCCGCCTGGTCGGTGGGCGCGGGAAGGACAAGGTCGTCGTCCTGTTGGGCGAGCACGACAGTGTGCAAGGGCTCAAACGACGTCTGGGTCACCTCGGCCAGGACGGCTTCCTGGTCGGGGCGGATCCGGGCTGAGGGCACAAGCCATGCACGGGGCAGGGGGTCAGGATTCCGGTAGACGGCGAGCGGGCCAGGGGCGTCGTAAGCCAGGGTATACTGTTCCGGCAGGGGCGTGCCGTCGCGCACGAGCACGTAGAGCACGTTGAGCAGGTCATAGTTTCTGGTGTGGCGACCGCCGTTGTTTCCCCAGAGGGTCTGCCAGTGCACCAATTCGAGGGGGTTGTATATTCCGCCCACATCATAGAGGCCGGCGAAGGCTGCGGTGTTCGGTTGCCACAGATCGTAGATGCCGGTGCGGACGTCGATGCGGAAGAGGTGTCGCGAGGCGGTGGCAGTTTGCGGACAGGGCTCGCCTTGCGCGGGGGCGCAGTTTGCGTCTTCGCCGGCCTGCTCGCGCAGATAGGCCATGACCTCCGGATGGGAGAAGCTGCGCGACGGGTCGTTTTCACTGACGTCGATATTGGCGGCGGCGGCGGTCAACTCCAGCAGAGAGAGGAGGAGGATCAATCCGGCGAAGACGCCTCCTGTCAGTCGTCGACGCCGGTAGAGTGTCAGCAGGCTCGAGGCGGCAAGCCAAACGGCAGTCGCCAGGAGGAGCGCCTGGCCGGCCATCGTTGCCCGTTGCATGGCAACCGGGTCGCCATCGAAGACGCGCGTCGTGAGGAACAGGGTCGGGATCAGCAGGAGGAGGAATGCGGGGCCGCTGAAACGCACGACAGAGAGATAGACGGCGGACTGGGAAGTGGGGAGAGCAATTCGCTCCTTAATGCGTCCTGCCAGGAGGGCATCCAGTCCAAAGGCCGCCAAAACGGAGAGCGCCAGGGCCCAGAGGACAATTCCCCTGGCAGGGGCGCGGAAACTGCCATAGAGGGGCAGGACGCGAGTCAGCCAGCCGTGGAGGGGTGTATTGCCGCCGAGGGCGATGATGAAACCGAACAGGCCCAATGCAAGCCAGGGGAGCAGCCTGCGCCACTTCCGGGGTAGCGGCAGCAGGAAGGCGCCGAAGGCGAGGAGGAGTGTTACAAGGCCGGCGTAGGGCAGTTCGACTCGATCCCATGCCCCCCAGTAGTTCCACGGTCCGCGACCGAAGAAGCCCGGCGTGATGAGGCCGATCAAGCCGGGACCTGGCTCCAGAGAGTAGGAGACGGTGTCCTGGTAGTCAAATGCTCCCCGTTGGGTGAAGGGGAGCATTTCAATGGAGGGGAGGAGAATGGGCGCCGAGAGGAGCGCTGTCAGGATGAAGAGAGCAAGCGGAAACCGCAGGTCGGCCAATGTTTGGCGCAGGGCGGCCTTGTGTGACGTTTTGTTGAGGCGTTCCCAATATTGGATTGACAGTAAGGCTCCGGAGTAGATTGCGACGGCCATCGCGAGGAAGTAGCTGCTTTGGGCATGGCCGGCGTAGTTGGCGAGGGCGAAGAGGGCGGCCGCGGCACCGGCCCAGGTGAGGCTGCGGCGGGACAGCGCGCGATGGCAGGCGGCGAGGATCCAACCACTCCATGAGAGTACGGCGTTGAGATTGAGATTGCCTATGTGAATGAAAAGGATGTCGCAGAGGCCGAAGGCGAGGCCGGCCAGCAGCGCGGCGGGGCGGGTAAAGCCCAGGGTTCGAACCAGGACGTAGATACCCAGACCGGCCCACCAGAGATGGCCGAGGCTGAGCATTTGCATCCATCTATAGTCAAAGTGGGGATTCAGAAGAAAGAGAATGAGATTGGGTGGGTACAGAAATCCGGCCTGGATGTCGCCGATAAAGGGCGCGCCGCCGTACAGGTGCGGATTCCAGAGCGGCAGGCTGCCCTGGCTGAGGGTCCTGGCTGCGAATCGGTAGATGGGAAAGAGGAAGCTGACCAGGTCGCCGCCGTCGGCCGGCTGGTAGACGGCGCCGATGATGGTGCGCCAGGAAAAGGCCGCGAACATTGCGGCCAGCAGAGTCACGCATAGAAGATCCCAGCGCCGATCGTTGCGCCTGTATGTCATCCAAGTAAATGCGCCTGCCAATAGCAGAAGGATGAGAAGGCCCACGCTCACAGAGAGGAGCGCAGTGGGTGTGTTCATGCGGCGACTCGGGAGGTTCCAGGTTAGAGATTGCGGAAGGTTGCAGTATAGCTACGAAATGCTGCTAAACGCCCGGCGCCAAATTGGTTTCAGCAGAATTGGAAACGGCGGCGATTCTTTGCAGTGGGCGTCCGGCGGCTGTATGGTATAACAGAAGAGGAGCGAATAAAAGGAACTGATGGCTCGAACGCAAAAGGAGAGCGGTCTTCAGGATCTGTTCAGATATTGGGGTGACTTGTGCAAGTTGACTTAGCGCTTATCAACGGCAACATACACACGATGGATGCGGGGCAGCCCCGGGTTACGGCGGTGGCAATCGCGGGCGACCGTTTTGCGGCTACGGGCAGCGATGCGGAGATACGATCGCTGCTTGGCGCCGGTGGACGGGAAATAGACTTGCGGGGCGCGACGGTGGTGCCCGGCTTTATCGACGCTCATATTCACTTTCTTTCCTATGGGTTGAGTCTGCGAGAGATTGATCTGAGCGGCGCTCCGACGTTGTCGTCGGCGTTGGAGCGGGTGAAGGCGCGGGCAGCGGGTACGCCTGCCGGCCAGTGGCTGATGGGCCGGGGTTGGGACCAGTCGATCTGGGAGGGCGGCGCGTTTCCATCGGCCTCGCAACTGGATGCGGTCGCGGCGGAGCATCCTGTCTATCTGGCGCGCAAGTGCGGCCACGCGGCGTGGGTGAACGGCCAGGCATTGGAGATGGTGGGGATCACAGCGCAGACGGAGGATCCGGACGGCGGCGAGATAGTGCGAGATGGGGAGGGCAGGCCGACCGGCATTCTGCTCGAAAGAGCGATGGAGCTGGCCTTCCCATGCGTGGCTGAGCCGGCGGAGGAAGAGGCCCTGTCAGCGGTGCGCGAAGCGCAGAAGGTCGCCAATCGCATGGGGATCGTGGGTGTACATACGAAGGAGGCAGCGGCCTCTTTGCGCGCCTTTCAACAGCTGCGCGCGCAGGATGAACTGACGCTGCGCACCTTGGCGCAGATCCCCGTGGCCGAGCTGGATAGCGCCATTCGCCTTGGGCTGCGCACAGGGCTTGGGGATGAATATCTGCGTATTGGCGGCGTAAAGGTCTTCAGCGACGGCGCGCTGGGGCCGCGAACTGCGTGGATGCTGGTGCCCTACGAAGGCGAACCTGACAATTTGGGCATCGCGGTTACGGGAGCGGAGGAGATGGCGGATATCATCGCCCGCGCTACGGATGCAGGGCTGGCGGTGGTGACGCATGCGATCGGCGACAGGGCCAACCGCATGGTGCTGGATGCGTTGGAGGAAAGCCGGCGGGCCGGCCGGGGGCTGGATCTGCGTCACCGAATCGAGCACGCGCAGGTGCTGCATCCGGATGACATCGCCCGCTTTGCGGAGTTGAATGTCATTGCGTCGGTGCAGCCGATACACGCCACGCAGGATATGCGCCTTGCGGACAGGTATTGGGGCGAGCGCAGCCGCTACGCCTACGCGTTTCGGAGCTTGTGGGATAGCGGCGCAAGGCTGGCCTTCGGTTCGGATGCGCCGGTGGAAACGCCAGACGTGATTCAGGGGATCCATGCCGCGGTTACGCGCATGCGGGCGGACGGCAGCCCGGGCGGAGACGGCTGGTATCCTGAGGAGCGCCTGACGGTAGAGGAGGCAGTGTGGGCCTATACGGTGGGCGCGGCGTACGCGGGCGGAACGGAGGACAGCCAGGGCAGCATCACGCCGGGGAAGTTCGCTGATCTGGTGGTGTTGTCGCAGGATATTTTCACGGTACATCCGATGGCGATCCTGGAGACGGAGGTGGAGGCTACGGTATTTGGTGGCGCGTTTGTGTGGGGGGCGTCTCAAATGAAGAAATAGAAAATTCGTTCTAGCGCGGATGGGGAAACACTGCTATACTGATTCTGTTCTGATTTGCCACCCCCGTTTGGACTAACAAAAAAGAGACGCCCACATGCATTTGCAACAGAGTTTATTCGACGAATCTGAATTGCCGCCAGGAACACATAGGCGCCTAAGAGCGTTACTCAGCGAGGATTTGGATTTTCATAGCGAACAGAGCCGCTATGCTTCTCACAGCTTTCACGCTTTTCCAGCGAAGTATCCTCCGCAGCTTCCGCGCAAATTCATCAGCGGGTTGACGAAAGAAGGAGATGTTGTGCTTGATCCAATGATGGGATCTGGCACAACGGTTTTGGAGGCTTACTTACTCAATCGGAGGGCGATTGGTTTCGATATCGATCCACTAGCACTCTTGCTAACGCAGGTAAAAGTGTGCCCTCTCGATATTCCTGAAGTGCGACGCACTGGACACTGCATTATTGAATGTGCTGAAACTGAACTGGCGCAAAATCGGATCGGGCTGACACAACGCCTAGAACAACGATGGAACAGAAAAACAAAGGACTTTGTTGATTACTGGTTTTTGCCTGCTACGCAGATCGAGCTTCTGTCTCTTGTCGAGGCAATTGGGCGAGTTTCCGACTTCAAATTACGCTCCTTTTTTGAATTGGCTCTTTCCGCCATCATTATTACAAAATCGGGCGGTGTTTCGTTGGCGCTGGATCTGGCCCACACGCGCCCGCATAGAGCAAAGGTTGTCATAGATGAAAATGGCCAAGTCCTTGAAGGGGCTAACGCTCTCAATTCGGCCTCGACTCAAAGCGGTCGACCTTCCGAAAATGAATCCGAACGGGCCGCCTTCCTCAAGAAGAAATTGCGTTCTCCCATAGAAGACTTTAGGCGACGCTACCTGCAGAACATTGACGGATTGTCCTGCCTCCAGGATGCCCGGTTTCGGCCGCGCCTTCAGTTTGGCAACGCTCGTGGCTTGGAACTTGAAGACTCCTCAGTAGATCTGATCGTGACCTCCCCTCCCTATGCATCCAACGCGATCGATTATATGCGTGCACATAAGTTCTCTCTAGTGTGGCTCGGGCATTCGATTCCTACACTTGGTGAGACCCGAAAACGCTATATTGGCGGCGAATCGACTACCGACGTGGAATTTGTCAAACTGCCTGAATATTCAGCGCAGATTGTAAGAGATATAGGACAACGAGACGCGCGTAAGGGCCGCGTTTTGCATCGCTATTATTCTGAAATGACCAACTCACTGCAAGAGATGTTCCGCGTTCTGCGACCCGGCAAGGCAGCTATAGTCGTCGTAGGAAGTTCAGAGATGCGGGGCACTGACACACAGACAGGAAAGTGTCTAGACGACATTGGTCGCTCAATCGGCTTTGAAGTACCGAAAATAGGGGTGCGTCAATTGGACCGGAACCGACGAATGATGCCTGCCAGTACGAACCGGAATCCGGAATCCCAGATCCAGAAACGCATGCATGAAGAGTTTGTTATCGGGTTTCTTAAGGGAAACAACTGATTGGGGAGTACTGATAGTGTCAATTAGAGATTTGCGTCGCAAATATCATAAACAGATTTACGAGCAGGTGATACGACTTTCCAGAAACAAAAGGAATGATTCCCAATTTCCAAATTTTGCTGACGGGACGAGCCGAGCGAGTTGCGAAATCGCTTGGGGAATCGTTAACCGCCTGAAAACAGGCGAAACCTCGCAGCCACTGTCCGGCCAAACTGTCGGCGCAAAGTTTGAAAACATTACAGCTTCCTTTATAGATGAAACATTTCAGCTATTGCGGCACGTCCGACCAGGCAATTGGTTTTATTCGACCCGCTATGCTATATCGCAATTTGACCAATATGAGCATCTTGAGTACTTGGACCAATTCAAAAAGTCGACTTCAGACCCACTGTTGGCCTCCGCCTTAGGTGAAGATTACATCATAAGACCTGATATAGTGATTGGCCGGCAGCTAATTTCAGACGAAGAATTCAACCTGTTAGGGACGATCCTATCAAGTGATGACGAGGCGGCAAATATGACGTCTCTGCGAGCCGCAAACGCCGAAGATTCCCGTCCACTTCTTCACGCCAGTATTTCGTGCAAATGGACTATTCGAAGCGATCGAGTGCAGAATGCACGCACTGAGGCATTAAATCTGATCCGCAACCGTAAAGGACGCCTCCCTCACATCGCGGTTGTCACTGCTGAACCTCTCCCCACGCGCCTGGCTGCTATCGCACTCGGCACCGGAGACGTGGACTGTGTTTACCACTTCGCCCTGCATGAATTGCGCGCTGCAATCGAAGAGATTGATAACGAAGACCAGATGGATATGCTCAAGATCATGCTTGAGGGTAAACGGCTGCGCGACATTAGCGACCTTCCCTTCGATCTGGCGACGTAGAAGATGACATTCATCCCTGGGATAGAGTTGAGCAGGCGCTTCTATTGGGAGGCGGCGCGGCCGGTGCTGGACAGGTCGTTTGCCGGGCTGGCGCACAGCGCGGCGATGCTCGGCTCCGGCTCGGAGACGCTGGGGTTTGACGATGAAATGTCGACGGATCATGGCTGGGGGCCGCGACTGCAACTTTTTCTGCGCCCGGACGATTGGGAGGCTCACGCCGAGGATATTGACGAAGCGCTGCGTCACGGGCTTCCCCACCGCTTCCTGGGCTACCCGACGAATTTCGGTGAACCGGACCCGGAAGACAATGGGGTCCAACTCCTGGAGGCGACCGAAAGCGGGCCGGTAAATCACAGGGTGGAAACGTTGACGATTGGCGGATTTTGGCGGAGCTACCTCGACTTTGACATCAGCAGACCGATCAGGACGGCCGACTGGCTGACATTTCCGCAGCAGAAGCTGCGTACGATTTCGGAGGGAGAGATCTTTCACGACGAAATCGGACTGGGCGACGCGCGGGCACGGTTCGACTGGTACCCTCCGGATGTATGGCGCTATCTGCTGGCTGCGGGCTGGGCCCGCGTCGGCCAGGAGGAGCATCTGATGGGGCGGGCTGGTCTGGTAGGAGACGAGTTGGGTTCGGCTCTGATCGCGTCGCGTTTGGTGCGGGACCTGATGCGGCTGTGCTTTCTGATGGAACGACGGTATGCGCCGTATGCCAAGTGGTTCGGAACGGCATTTGGTCAGCTGGACAGCGCGAAGGATTTGACAGGGATATTTTCGGCTGTGCAGCGTGCGGAGACGTGGGAGGAACGAGACCGGTGGCTGGGCGAAGCCTATGGCGCTGTGGCCGCTCGGCACAACCGGCTGGGGTTGACGGAGCCGATGCCGGAAAAGGCGACGAACTTTTTTGGCCGGCCATTTCAGGTAATTGCGTTGCATGGCTTTGCCGACGCGCTGCTGGATACGATTGGCGACGTGGAAGTGGCGAAACTCGCGACACGGCGGCCGATCGGGAGCATCGATCAGTTCAGCGACAGCACGGATCTGCTGGAGGCGGCGGAGTTGCGGACAGCGGTTCGTACGCTTTATGAGAGTGGGTAGGTGAGGGGCAGCAGGGGCTGGAAATGGGGGTCCGAGGACAGCGCGAAAGTGGTGCAAGAGGCTTTCGCTGGAGTCAGACCAGGCGGTGAACTGGTGATGGCTTTGCAGGAATGGGATTTCGATAAACACAATCGAGCTGGCAGCAAGACATTTTTGGAGAGGAATTGATGGCGACGATTCTTACGACAGAGCGGCTGGTTTTACGGCCGCTTGAGATTGGGGATGTGGACGACCTGTTTGACATGTACAGCCGGTCGGATGCGATGCGCTTTATGGACAGCCCGCCACACACGTCAGCGGCGGAGACGAAGGAGATGGTGGAGGGTTGGCTTGACAGCCCGAGCACTGTTTGGATTCTCCGCACGGCTGCCGACGGCCCGGCGCTGGGGTTTGTGGATTACATCGGCAACTCAGGCGTGCCAGGGATGGGTTACATGTTGCACCCGGACCAGTGGGGAAAGGGCTATATGAGCGAGGCTGTGCGGGCGGCGCTGGACTACGGCTTTGACGAGATGGGCCTGGACCGAGCGGAGCTGTGGATCGTCGAAGAGAACAGAGCTTCAATTCGTTTGGCCGAGCGGGTGGGATTCAGGCGCCGGGGCCGTTTGCGGCAGAAATATCACCAGGACGCGACGGGGCATGACAAAGTCGTGTACGGTATTACGGCAGAGCAGTGGCGCACGGGCCAACTGGCAGGCAACGCGCAGGCGGCATACAGTTTGGCGCCGATTCTGGCGGTACCGGATGTGCTGGCCGCGACCGAGTATTACTGCGACAAGCTGGGCTTTACGATCGGGTTCCTGTACGGCGACCCGCCCACGCACGCCGGCATTCACCGGGGCGAATGGACGTCAGAGGGCGCGCATTTCCAGTTCACTCTGACAGACCAACCGTTGCCGCCAAAGCCCCCGGTAGGATTCTATGTATTCATGGGCGAGGATGTCGACGGCCTCTTTGGGGCGTACCAGCAGGCGGGCGTGCATATCGAGCGGGAGCCGACGGATGAGCCCTGGGGAATGAGGGAGTTCGCGATACGCGACTGCAATGGTTATCTCCTGCGCTTTGGCAGGCCGAGTTGAGTGGCTAGCTGTTGGCGGGAACTGGTAGAAAACGCCGCTCAGCCGATTCTATGCCCAGGCTATAGGTGGGCGCGGCGAGGAGGAAGCGGAGATGGCAACGAGGGGCTTGACGCCGGAGAAGAACGCAGAAGAACGAACACGGCTCTGGCAGCTTGCGCGCGAGACGGGAATGACCCGCCGTCATTTCTTGAGGTTGTTGTCGGCCGGAGGGGCGGCAGCTGTGCTGGCATCTTGCACTGGCCTGATGCCGCCTGCGGCGCCTCCTTCGGTCGAGGAAGATTCGTCTAAGCTACCTCATTACTTCAAGGACCCGGCGCCGTTCATTGATCACGGCGCGGGAAACTTGGAGGCGCGTCTGGAGAATATGGAGGGGCTGATCACGCCCAGCCGGTTTTTCTTTGTACGCAATAACTCAGAGCGTCTGGACGTGGACGCGGCCGGCTGGCGCCTCTCGATTGAAGGCGACGCGATCGCCAACCCGTTGGAACTGACCTACGACGACATTCTGGACATGCCCAGCCGGACGTTCATCTCGTACCTGGAGTGCGCCGGAAACCACCGGGCCCTGTTCGACCTGGTGAAGGGGAAGCCGGCGAAAGGAACGCAGTGGAAAACGGGGGCGGTCAGCAACGGCATTTGGACCGGCGCGGCGCTGCGAGACGTGCTGGTCAGGGCGGGCATCACCAGTGAGGCGGTCAGCGTGCTTCTGATTGGGCTGGACACAGGGGCGCCGGAGGAGGGGTTCCGGCGGGCCATGCCCGTGGAGAAAGCGATGGATGAGGATACGCTGCTTGCCTACGGATTGAATGGCGATCCCTTGCCCAAAGATCATGGCTTTCCATTGCGGGCGCTGGCGCCGGGTTGGGTCGGGGCGGCAAGTATCAAGTGGCTGGGCCGCATCGTGGTGTCGACGGAACAGATGTGGACTCGAAATAACACGACATCTTACACGTTAATCGGCGATGCCTATGCACGGGAAGGTGAAGCGCCGGGCAAGCCGTTGACTTCGCAGACGATCAAGAGCGCGCTGGCGCTGCCGTGGCCGGCAGATCTGGCGGCAGGCGCGCACAGCCTCCACGGCTACGCGCAGTCTCCGGCCGGACCGGTTGTGAAAGTGGAGTGGAGTCTCGATTCCGGGGCGACCTGGAACGATTCAACATTGGAGGAGCAGCGGATTCAACCCGATTTCGAGCGTTTAACCGAGTCGCTTGGTGACGACGCATTCAGATATTCCTGGACGCGTTTCAGCTTCAGGTGGGATGCGCGGCCAGGCGAGTACACGATTATGACGCGGGCTACAGACGCCGCGGGCAATTCACAACCTGACGAGATACCCTTTAACGAGAAGGGGTATCTTTTCAACCAACCGGCTCCACATCCGATCCGTGTAGCCTGAAACCAACTGTTCCCGCCTGCGAGAAATAACTTATGAGAGAGATCGCCGACCACACCAGGATCGTTTCAGTTGCGGAGATGCAAAGGCTGGAGCAACAGACAGACGCGGTGGGCCATAGCTATGCGGCGATGATGGAGCAGGCGGGGGCTGCTCTTGCCGAAGCGATTCAAGGGAGCTACGCGGGAAGCAGCACCCGCTCGGTATTGGTGCTGGCGGGACCGGGCAATAATGGAGGCGATGGCCTGGTCTGTGCGCGTCACCTCAACGATGCGGGCCATCGCGTGCGGGTCTATCTTTGGAAGAGGGGCGGCCTTCAGGAAGAAGAAGAGGACGATGAGGGCCATCTGGGAAAGCTGCTCGCGCGCGATGTGCAAGTCCACAGCGCGGAGGAAGACGAAGATAGAGTACAGCTGCGAGCTTGGCTGGACGATGCCGAAATCGTGGTGGATGCCCTGCTGGGGACAGGGGCGAACCGCCCCATTGAGGGCACGCTGGCCGACATCCTCCAGCAGGTGGCCGGGGTATCCAGGAGCCGCCTGCCATCGGCGCGAAGCATCGGCAGAGAGGATGACTCGGGAATTGGCTCAGCGGCATCGTCAGAGACGAATGGGATTCGCGCCAACAGGCTGCCTGTGGTCGTCGCTGTCGATGTTCCCAGTGGCCTGAACGCGGACAGCGGCGCCATCGATCCGGCTACGGTAGCCGCGGATATGACGGTGACTTTCGGTTGCGCCAAGGTTGGACAGTTTAAGTTCCCCGGCGCCGCTGCTTTGGGCGAGCTGGTGGTTGCGGACATTGGCATCCCGTCGAACCTGACGGCCGATATGCGAACATTCTTCCTGACGCCGGAGCAGGTGAGTGTTTTTTTGCCTACCCGAAGCCGCAACAGTCATAAGGGTGTTTTTGGCAAAGGGATGGCGGTGGTGGGCAGTGTCAACTACCCAGGCGCGGCGTTTCTAAGCTGTGCGGCGATGGGACGGGTGGGGGCGGGGCTGGTGACGGGGGCGATTCCCCAGCCGGTGTGGGTGCCGGTGTCATCGGGGCTGGCCGAACCGACGTGGATTCTGCTGAGCCACGACTTGGGCGTGGTAAACGAGGCGGCGGCTGCAAACGTCATCTCAAAGTTGGGTGATTACGACGCTCTGTTGGTCGGCTGCGGGCTAGGCCAGGAAAATGTCACGCGCGGCTTTATGGAACGGCTGCTGAGACGGGATCACAGACAGCGCACATCGGCATTGCCGGGAGCATTTTCGCCATCTGGTAGCCCGGAGGTTGAAGAAGAGCAACCGGCATCGGACCCGAATTGGCCGGGAGACAGTCCATTCGGTTCGATCCGCCGGCGGGATCAGTTGCCGGCGGAGGCGCCCCCTCTGCCGCCAACGGTGATCGACGCAGACGGTCTCAACCAGCTGGCCCAGTTGGAGGACTGGCCGTCGCTGCTGCCGGCTGACTGCGTTCTGACTCCGCACCCGGCGGAGATGGCCCGGTTGTGCGGGTTTGCGTCGGCCCAGGAGGTGGTGGACAACCGTTGGGACTTGGCGCGAGAGCGGGCTGCCGCGTGGCAGGCGGTCATCCTGCTGAAAGGACCCTATACGGTGATCGCGACACCGGAAGGTGAGCTGGCGGTTCTACCGGTTGCGACGGCGGCCTTGGCCACGGCGGGCACGGGAGACATCTTGGCGGGCGCGATCACAGGTCTGCTTGCACAGGGGCTTTCGCCTTTCCAGGCTGCATGTCTGGGGGCCTGGTTGCACGGACGGGCGGGTGCGCTGTGTGAACAGAAGATTGGAAGCGCGGGCGCGATCGCTTCTGATCTGCTGCCGTTGCTGCCAGAAGCGATGAATGAACTGCGGGACTGAATTGGAACGGACGTGAGCGCATGGCAGTGGCAGTCGGCGGCCCTACTCGTGTCCCTCGGCGTTTGAAGGGGAGCAGGTTTGGGATTGCCACGCCTGGCGCAGAGCGCGCGCCTTTTTGATCAGGTCAGCCATGGACTGGCCCGGGCCGGTGACGAGGGAGCTTCCGACACCGATGGCGGCGGCACCGGCGTCGGCCCAGGCGGCGGCGTTCTGGGGGCCGATGCCGCCGGTCGGCACAAACTTGATGTCGTCCAGGGGCGCACGCAGGGCTTTGAGGTATGCGGGGCCGCCAAGATCGGCGGGAAAGAGTTTCAACAGACGGGAGCCGCCTGCGTGGGCGGCTTCGGCTTCTGTTGCGGTGAAGACGCCCGGGATATGCAGAATGTCGGCATTGCGGGCCTGGGCGGCCACTGCGGGATTCAGTCCCGGCGCGACGGTGAACTGTGCCCCGGCATTGACGGCTGCGTCGAACTGTTCTACGGTTCGCACGGTCCCGGCTCCGATATTCATGTTCTGGCCGAAGCGTGCGCGCAGCATCTGGATGAGTTCGAGAGCGCCGGGCGTGTTCATCGTCACTTCCATCACGAGGACCGGCGCGGCGAGAAGCGCGTCAGCGATTTCGATGACTCTGTGATCGGGAAAGTCTCCCCGCACGATGGCGATGATGCCGTCATCCTGCACTCTGCGGGTCATTTCGTCAATCAGGGAATTTGTTCCTTCGCTCATGGCAAGCAACGGCGGCACATGGCAACCCCTCCTGAAAATCGTGGTCGATTCTGCGGCTATTCCTCTTCTGGCGATTTCTCTAATGCCCCGAATCTATAGTAGTATAGCATTGATCATACCGCCGTTTGGAGGAAAGTCTGCATGAATATTGCCCTGGATGTCATGGGCGGAGACAATGCACCGCGCGAAATCGTGGCCGGCGCGATTTTGGCCGCTCGCCAATATGATGTGACGGTTTCGCTTGTGGGGCGGCCGGATGTCATCGAGCGCGAGCTGGCAAGGCATCTGACTCACAGGTTGGATTTGCCGATTGTGCCGGCATATGAAGTGATTGAGATGTCGGACAAGCCGGCCAAGGCGGTACGCACCAAGAAGAACAGCTCGATGGTGGTGGCGTGCCAGTTGGTGAAAGAGGGAAAGGCGGACGCGGTGGTGACCGCCGGCAACACGGGCGGGGCGCTGGCGGCCGGCATTCTGCACTTTGGTCGGATGCAGAGCATACTGCGTCCTGCTTTGATCGTTCCTTTTCCCACATTGCGTGGATTCTGTCTGATATTGGATGTTGGGGCCAATACGGACGTCAAGCCGGAGCAGCTGCAGCAGTTTGGGGTGATGGGCAGCGTCTACTCGCGGCGCATCATGGGGGTGCGAAATCCGAGTGTACGCATTCTGAGCAATGGCGAAGAGGAAGGCAAGGGCAATCAGCTTGTGCTCGAGGCGACGGCGCTGCTGGAGAAGACGCCGGGAATCCGGTTCATGGGCAACATCGAGGCGCGCGACGTGACCAATGGGATCGCCGATGTGGTGGTCACCGACGGCTTCACGGGCAACGTCTTTATGAAGGGCGCTGAGGGCATTGTAAAGCTATTGCAAGGCGTGCTTTTGGACGAGATTACGGCTGGCCCCATCAGCAGTATTGGCGGCCTGCTGGTGCGGTCCGCGCTGCGCAGGATGGCGCGGCGGCTTGATGACAGTGAGTTTGGGGGCGCGGTGCTGCTGGGCGTGTCAAATTTGATGGTTGTCGGCCACGGCAGGAGCAACGCAAACGCGATCCGCCATACGATTCGAAACGCGAAGCAGTTGATCGACTCGCGGTTGATTGGAGAGATTCAGTCGGGGGTCAATGAGGTAATCGACAAGCCGGATGAGTTGGTCGCGCTCCAGCGATAGCCATCGGGACCTCAGAAATCTGTTGCCATGAAAGTATACCGCAATTTGCCGGCGATCAAGTCAAGAGAACAGAGGGGGCGGCGAATTGCCTTGGGCGGTTTGGTAATCCTGTTTCTAGGCCTTCTTGCCAGTTTCACGCCCAACTGGTTCCCCCCGGACGAACCGGCTGCCAATGCTCTGGTTGGCTTCATTCAGCGGTACTGGACGGTGGTCAGCTTTGGCGCTTTGGCGGTGGGTTTTATCGCTTCCAACGTAGGCAGCTACTACATAAACCGCTTTGCTCCGCGCCGTTGGCCGGGCAGCAAGCGAGTGGCGCGGCCGGATGAGGTCGTGGAGAATGGGCTGAAGGGGTTTGACGATAAGTACGCGCTCTTCCTGTGGGGTCTAGATGAGGCGCCGTACATTTTGGTTGGGCCGTCCGGCGTTCGGGTATTTCTTGTACGCAGCGACAAGGGCACGGTGCGTGTATACGGGGAGCGATGGCGGGAACGGTTCAGCTTGGGCCGATTGCTCACGTTTCTCAACCGTGAGGGTCTGGGCAACCCCTTACGTGAGATCGAGGAGACGGAACGGAAGATTCGGGAGTTGCTACAGGCGGGAGAGTCGAGCGGTCAATTGGCGGTAAACGCTGCCGATATTCCGATCGAGAGCGCAGCGGTCTTTATCAATCCGGCCATGCAACTGGAGCTTGAGAATCCCTCGATGCCGGTGTTGCGGGTCGATCAGTTGAAGAAGTACGTGCGCACGAAACGCGACCAGCAACTGAATGCCGGTGACGTGCGGGCTTTGACAGAGTATCTTCTCAGTGTCAGCGCGCTGGCCTAAGCGCTGCATTCCCCTCAATCGAACCCCAATCTCCTTTCTTTCAAACTGACATATTTGTCGCGTGTGATGATCAGATGGTCCAGGACGTCGATCTGTAGGAGCTTTCCCGCGGCAACGATCTGTTTGGTCACCTGTACGTCTTCCGGGCTGGGCGTAGGGTCGCCGCTGGGATGGTTATGGACGACGATGAGGGATGCGCTGTTGGCTCGAACGGCCTCTGTAAAGATCTCTCCCACACGAATGACGGCGGCGTTAAGGCTGCCAGAATAGACAACCGGTGTGCGTTGTACGTTGTTTTTTGTGTCCAGCAGAACGACACGCACCTGTTCTCTTTCCAGCAAACCCATTTCCAACATCAGGAGATTGGCCACATCGGAGGGGCTCTGGATCTTGTCGCGTTCCTGGGGGGCGGCAAGCAGAAGCCGGCGTCCTAATTCAAGGGCGGCTTTGATCTGCGTCACCTTGGCCTTGCCTACGCCGCGGGCTCTGGTCAGTTCTTCGAAACTGGCGTGCGCCAGGCCGGGCAGCCCGTTGAACTCGGTCAGCAGCCGCTCGGACTGACGGATGACGTTTTCGCCCTTTCCCCCTGTACGGAGCACAATTGCGAGGAGTTCGGAGACGCTCAGTGCGCCGGCGCCGACATACTCCAGTCTTTCTCTGGGGCGCAGGTCTTCGGGCATCTCTTTGATTGTGTAACCTGTACGCGTGGGCGAGGCGGGGAGAGAGTCGTCTATGGGATTCAGTTGCATAGGGGTATGAAAGGCAGCCCATTATGGATGGATTCTGAAACCAGGTAACGAATCCAGGGTGGAGGCTGGGGCGGTTCACTGAGGCCAGGGGAAACGGGTCCAGTTACGCATTGGCTTGGCGCCCGAGGCCGTGGGCCCGAGGTCTGTCTTAGCGGCGGAGGGATTTACTCTTCGCCATAGAAGTCATCATCGGGTTCAATCACGTCGAATCCAGCATCGCGAATGATCTGCGCGCTGCGGCTGTTGATAGTGCCGACGGCGAGGATGATCCGCGCCGGCGCTATCCCCACTTCAGAAGTATAGATTTTCTTCTTGCGTTCCAATCGTTCGAGGATATTGCGCCGGACACTGGCAGCGATTTCGATCAGAATGTGGTCGCCATTCTTCATCACGACGAGATCGAACTGCTCCCCTTGGAGATTCTTCTCCTCCACTGTGGCTTCGAAGGATTCCTCAAGGACGGACTTCATGGTCTTGCGGAAGAGGTCTTCGCTGTGGATTCCCCAGCGTGAGCCAAGGCGCGCCAGAGTCAGTTCCAAGGCGTCGAAACGCTCGTCCATCTTGTCGAAGCGCTCGTCTATCTTGTTGAAGCGCTCGTCTATCTTGTCGAAGCGCTCGTCGGTTTCTCTCTTATATTCCTGCGTTTCCCGTCGATGGGCCTCTACCTGATCCAGCAGGCGAGCGAATTCATCCCGACGCGGGAATTTTTCGGCAACCACCCCTTCAACAAATACAACAAACTCGGGCGACTGCTCCAGAATCTGCGGCAGGCTTTTCAGGATGTATCGTTTGGCCTGTTCCAGTTGCTCAGTTGTCAGCGGCTGCGCGTCCATTGATTCAGTCGTTTCCATGATGCTCATGAGTATACCACGAATACGCCATTCTACAGGTGTTCGCAAAAGCCGGAGTCAGCGGCGGACGGATTGCAGCGTGGATTTGGCGTAGCGGTGTCCGGTCCGGGATCGACCGAAAGAGGGAATCGTCTTCGACTCAACGGGCGAAACGGGACGTAGAAAAAGGAGCCAGATCCCAGGCGACGGGTTGATCCAGAGCTTGCTCGACCACCAGCTTTGCGCTGTATGGGCCGAGCGTAAGTCCGGTAGGCCCGTGGCCGGTAGCAAGGTAGACGCCGCTTACACGGGGAATGGGCCCTAGAAGGGGAAGATGGTCAACAGTGTAAGGCCGCAGGCCGACTCGAATTTCATGAACGGCGGCGTTGCGCAGGCCGGGGGCGAGGCGCAGCGCCTCGCGCAGGACCTCCTGAACTCCGTCGACAGTTGCGTGGGGAATATAGCCGCTGCCGGCCTCGCGGGTGGCGCCGACGACGACGCGACTGTCGGGCCAAGGCACCTGATAGTGGCCACTGAATCCGCTCAGGATCGACCAGGAACTGCTGTCCTGCCCGGGAAGACGGAGGTGGATGATCTGACCCCGCTGGGGGGCAACGGGAATCCGGGCGTTGAGCTGGGCGCCGAAGGCATCCGACCAGGCGCCGCCGGCAATGAGAACGGCGCCGGCTGTAAATTCATCCCCTCCAGCTGTGCGGACGCCGAGTGCCTGGTTGTTTTCCAGCAGCAGAGCAGATACGTCGGCGTCGACCGTCTCGACGCCGCGGCTGCGGAGGCCGCGCGCAAGGGCCGAGGTCATGAGGCGGCCGTCGACCCGGCGGGCGACAGGCTGGAGCAGGACTGCGCTGGCGTCGGCCAGAAGGGGGAAGTAGGCGTCACGGGCCTCAGCGGAAGAGATGCGTCGGATGCGCTCCGCGGCGGGCGGGCAGCGATCCTCCTGTCGGACGTAGATCTCAAGCTCCATCTCCGCCAGGCTGGCGGTTTCGTCGTCATCGAGGGCGACGGTCAACTTGGAACAGTGGCTGTAGGCTTGGGAGAGCTCTTCGTCAGGGACGCCGTCGGCGGTAAGGCTTGCGATCAGTTCGGCATAGTAGTCGACAGCATCGAGAGCGAAGTCGTACCAGAGGCGCCCGTCGCGGGTGCTGCTCTCAGGGGCGAGGATGCCTGCGCCGGCGTCGGTGGCGCGGCCGGTGTCATGCCGGTCGCACAATAGTGTGCGGGCGCCCAGTTGCCCGGCGCGGTATGCGGCGGCCGCGCCGACGATTCCGCCGCCGACAATGATCAGATCGTAATCCATAGCAGGTCCTCCAGGTGACGCCGTGTTGCCCCAAGACAGGTCGGGACGAACTGATGCGCGGCGTTTCTGCGTAGGCAAATTTAGCGGAATCACCTCAGTTTAGTTCAGCGGCCTGAATCTGATAGATGGCGCCGCTGTAGTCGACGAGGTAGAGATTGCCGGCTTCATCTTCACCGAAGCTGCTGATGCTGTAGGAACTGTCCAGGAGCAGTTCGGACTCCCAAAGGCCGTTCACCCGCCTAAGACCCCAGATATTGCCCGTAACGTAGTCGGCGAAAAAGTAGATGCCCTGGAGGGAGGGGTGGTCCTGACCTCTGTAGACATACCCGCCGGTAATGGACAGACCGGCGACGCGGTCGTACTCAGCCACGGGCATGGTTAGCCCGGCTGTGGAGCAACCGGATGAGGGATTGAAGCAGTGAAGCCCCTCCATGATGCGCCAGCCGTAGTTTTCGCCGCCGCGGCTGTCGGCTGGTTGGAAGTTCACTTCTTCCCAGGCATTCTGGCCTACATCAGCGATGTAGAGGTCACCGGTCTCGCGGTCGAAGGAGAAGCGCCAGGGGTTGCGCAGGCCGTAGGCCCAGATCTCATCGAGAAACGCATCGTTTCCAACAAAAGGGTTGTCGTCAGGGATGGAGTAAGGCGCGCTGGCGGCAGCAGAGATGTCGATGCGGAGGAGTTTGCCGAGGAGCGTCTGGCCCTTCTGCCCGTTGTCCTGGGGGTCGGCTGCACTGCCGCCGTCACCGGTCCCGATCCAGAGATAGCCGTGAGGCCCGAACGCGATCTGACCGCCGTTGTGATTGCGCCAGGGCTGGTGGAACTGCATGATGATTTCTTCGGAATCGGGATCGACCTGGTGGAGGTCAGGACGGAGTTGGAAGCGGGAAACACGGGTATGCAAACTGCCGGGATCGGTGGTCGTATAGTTGACGTACAGAGTTCGGCTGCTAGAAAAGTCGGTGGGGAAGGCGATACCAAGCAGGCCCCTTTCTCCGCAACAGTTGACCCGGTCGCGGATGTCCATGAACGGGGTATCACCTTGAGAGCCATCGGTGAACTCCTGAACCAGCCCTATTTGCTCAACCACATAGACGCGTCCGGAGCCATCGCGGGCGTGGGCGAAGTCAACAGGATTTCTCAGGCCGGAAAGTGTTTCGACGAGAACAATTTCAGGCCAATCGGGCGCCGGTTGGGTGTCGGGCGCGGGGATAGGTGTGCTGGTTTCAGTGGCAGCGTTTGACGGGGTCTCGGCCTGCGTTTGGGTTGGCGCCGAGGTGGGAGTAGAGGCATCTGCCCCGTTGGCAGCCGACTGCTGAGGACTGGGAGAGGAGGGCGAGGCGCACGCGGCGAAGACGACTGCGCCGATCAGTGCGCCGATTCTCCAGTAGGCAGTGATTTTCATACTTTGTTGCTCCGTGGAATCGCGATTGCGGTGAATACGCGCCAGCGCTGCGGCGGCAAGACTGAGACCGGGCGCAAGAGAAACTATCCTACCAGCACAGCTGTCGGTCAGTCCAGTTTTGCGGGTCATCTGAATTGCGGAGGGGTCTGAAACTAGTGCGTTACGCGGTTAGCCTCCAGGTTATTCTCGGCATACGTTTGTGCTTTTGTGGGGCTTTGCCGGGTACGGTGCGACGCTTGCGAGTGGGAGCGTGGCGCCAGGCATACTAAGTCTCCCCGGCGATGGCGATCGCCCGGACGGGGGATCCGTCCCGGCCTGTGATCTTGAGAGGCAGCGCCGCGAAATCAAATAGCGGCTGGCCGATCTGGTCGAGGTTGGTCAGGTTTTCAACGATGAGAACTTCGTTGCCCAAGAGTATGAAGTGAGCGTCGTTGGGCGCATAGTCAACCGAGGGAGTATCGACTCCAACCAATTCTGTGCCGCACTCTACGAGGAAGCGGGCGGCGCTCGCGGTCAGTGCTGGGTATTCGGTGAAATAGAGCGAATTACCCCAATTCTGCGACCATCCGGTGTTGAGAATGACTTTAGGGGTTCGGTAGATGGCCTGCCGGTGGGGAGCCAGATCCTCCTCGGCGATCACCTCTCTTGCTCGTCTCTTGGAGAGGTCGAGCAACAGGGCCGGACCCAGACACTGTTGTAGAGGGATCTGGTCGATGGTTGACCGCCCATGATAAAAGTGGAAGAAGGCGTCCATGTGCGTTCCGGTGTGGAGGGAAGTGCGCAGTGCGCTGGTATTCATGTATCCTGGCGTTCCGGGAGGAATGCCGGCAGGGATGGTAGTCTGGACCTCGACTGCCACCGGAGAATCACCGGGAAACGGGGGAGTCGAAGGAGCGAGAGGGTAGCTCAAGTCGATGATTCGGCGCTGCATAGGGGTCTCTCCATGGAGGTCCGAAACAGAGGGGCTGGTAGGCGAGGCAGATTGGCGCGTGGCATGGCGCGAGAATCACGCCTGTGCAGAGAGTGCGAGAACATTCGGCCAAATGGCCAAAAAAACAGATCGATGCAGCATTGACAGGGGGCGGACAACATACTATAATTTAGCAATTGAATTTACTGTCTTCAGGTTTCCCTACGGTTGAACTATAGCGATCATGCGCACTTTCTGCAACATCATCACCGATGGGATGCTGGACTATCTGGTGGCGATTTACGAACTGAGCGAGACGCACGACAGAATCTCTACCTCTGTGCTGGCGCAGAAGATGGACGTATCGTCGGCTGCAGCGAGCAGCATGGCGAAACGGCTGACGGAGACCGGCCATGTTGTGCGCTCGACGCGTGCTGGCATTCAGTTGACCGATCAGGGTCGCCTGGCCGCGTTGCAGTTGCTTCGAAGACACCGGCTGCTGGAGGTGTTTTTGATTGAGGTGATGGGATTCACCTGGGATCAGGTGAAGGCGGAGGCGATGCGGTTGGAGCATGCCATCAGCGCGGAATTCGAGAAGCGCATGGAGGTTTTGTGCAACTTCCCGACCCACTGTCCGCATGGCGATCCTGTGCCGAGCGAGGACGGCCAGATTCTGAGCGAGAATTTAGTCAGCCTGGCCGATCTTGAACCGGGGCAGTCAGGTGAATTGCGGCGCGTGGCCAACCACAACGCGCCGATGTTGCGGTATCTGTCTCAGATGGACCTGGTGCCGGGATACCGGGTTAAGGTCTTGAATGTTGAACCCTTTGACGGGCCGAGCATTGTGCAGGTCGAGGATAGTTCCCTACGGGGCGATCCGGGGGGACTGGTTAAGATTATCGGCCGTTCGCTGGCGAAGTGTCTTTTCGTGAAGTTGACTGAGCAGCCAGCCGCTTGAGCGGGCGCCGTTCTGTATCGTACACGCATGACCTCTCCCCAGAAAGCGTGCAAATATAGCGAAACCGCTGCGCTTTCGACTCCTCTGCATTTCTTCCTTCCAGTCATTTGTCTTCTGGTCATGTCCATTGTCAGCAGCCTTCCGCTGCTGGCTCAGGACGAGCCCACTGAAATCACAGCCGACGAAGTGAACAACGTTGCGCGGCACTTGTGGTGCCCGCTGTGCGGGGGCAGATTGCGGCTGGACAGTTGTGAACTGAAAGCATGCTCGCAGATGAGGGAAGTCATCGCCCTCAAACTGGCGGAAGGTGAGGACCCGGAGTCGATCCGGGCCTATTTTCTGGAGCAGTACGGACCGCAGGTGCTGGGCGAACCGCCGCGGCAGGGGCTCAACTGGCTAGCGTGGATACTGCCTGTGGTTGCGGTTGCGGGCGGCGCTGTTTTTCTCTGGTTGCGCCTTCGGGAGATGAGCCGCCCGCCGGTTGCGGCGCCGGCGCGGGCAACGGACGCAGGGCTTGACGAGCGGGAGCGGCGGCTGGAAGAGGAACTGGCCCGCTATGACTGATCTGACTGAATCGGAGCGCGGCGCTCTAGCGCCAGAGGACAGTGGTGGTCCACAGAGTCTGGTGACGGAACACCGGCGGAGAGCGCCATCCAGCCGCTCCGTGAAGCTCTGGCGTTTCTTGTTTCTTGGCGCGGGCGCGGCCTTTATTGTTCTGCTGGGCGTGCGGCTGTGGCAGACGAATGTGCAGGGACAGCGGGCTGCGGGTGAGGCGCCGGAACTGCGCTTCACGACCTTCGACGGCGCGGAAGTCGATCTGGACGAGTTGCGGGGGAAGGGTGTCGTCATTAACTTCTGGGCCAGCTGGTGTACGCCGTGCCGCGATGAGGCGGAGTTGCTGGAGCAGACGTGGCGCCGGGAAAAGGAGAACGGAATCGTCTTTCTCGGGCTGGACTACCTGGATCAAGAGCCTTCGGCGCTCGCCTATCTTGCGGAGTTTGATATCACGTATCCCAACGGGCCGGACCTGCGCAGCCAAGCCGCTCGCCGTTACCGGATTCAGGGGGTGCCCGAGACTTTCTTCATCAGCCCTGAAGGCAGAATCGTCGAAACGGTTGTCGGGCCGATCGCAAGCCAGCAGGAGCTGGACGCGCTGTTGGATCGGATTCGCCCCTGATTGTATGTGCCCACGAGTGTGCCACCGCTGTGGACGGATTCTCCCCGGCAGCTGAATCTAATTTCACGGAAATTTGTGCTAAAATGGTTTGGTTGCGCGGGGCCTCGTTGGCCGTGGTCGGGGGGGCGCGCGCCTGGTTCGGCTGATTTGGATCGAATCACTTCTGTATCGTGCGGGGCCGGGCTTCGTAAAGCGATTGATAAGAGAGTAGCTAACCCTGTGAGGACAGTCCAGATAGAAGCTCTCCCCCAATCGATATGCATAGCAGCTACGAACTGCTCAACAGCCACATTCTTCAAGAGGGCTTGGTGTCATATGAACGCCTGTGAGTTTGAACAGGAGGTTGGTCGAAGGAGATGAGACAGACTTATCACCTGGTTACCCTTGGATGTCCGAAGAATGAGGTCGACAGTGACGGCATGGAGATGCTGTTGAGGCAGGCCGAATTCGGCGTCTGCGCCGATGTGGGCCGGGCGGATGTGTTGATTGTAAATACCTGCGGCTTTCTTGAAGCGGCCAAAGAGGAGTCGATTGGCGTTTTGCAGGAGCTGGCGGACGGGAAGCGGCGGGATCAGATGCTGATCGCGGCCGGCTGCCTGGCGCAGCGCAACGGCGACGAGGTGTTGGAACGGGTGCCGCAGGTGGACGGTCTGCTGGGAACGCGGCGGTGGATGGATGTGGTGGAGCTGATCAAGCAGGTGCGCGGCGGGCCTGAGCAGCGCCGTCTGGAACGGTACAGCCTGTTGGGTGAGCCCGACGAAAATTTTGTGCAAGCGGTGCCGCGGCCGCCGGTATCCGGGGGCAGCGCCTATCTCAAGATCTCTGACGGTTGCAATGCGCCGTGCGCTTTCTGCACGATCCCCAGCTTTAAGGGCAAGTTGCGCAGCCGGCCTGTAGAGGCCCTGGTTGACGAAGCCAATGCGCTGGTGGAGGCGGGCGCGAAGGAGTTGGTGATCGTTGCGCAGGACACGACCGATTTTGGGCGGGACCAGGGTGAGCCGGACAGCCTGCCGCGCCTGTTGAGCGCTCTCTGCAACCGGACAAGCGATGCGCTGAAGTGGGTGCGGCTAATGTATGCCTATCCTGGGCACGTCAGCGACGGGCTAATTGAAGTGATGGCGTCCCAGGAGAAGATCGTGCCCTATTTGGACATGCCCTTGCAGCACGGAGACCCGCGCACGCTGCGCCGTATGCGCCGGCCGTCACGACTGGAGATGGTCTACGACCACGTGGACAAGCTACGCGCGGCGATGCCTGATATTGCCCTACGAACGACCTTCATTGTCGGCTACCCGGGCGAGACCGAAGAGGAGTTCCAGGAACTGTTGAAGTTCGCGCAGGCGATGGAATTCGACAAGGTGGGCGCATTTCCGTTCAGCCCGGAGCCGGGAACGCCGGCCGCGGCGTTGACCGACCCGGTACCGGAGGAAGAGAAAGAGGAGCGCTACGGCCGGTTGATGGAAGTCCAGCAGCCGATCAGTCTGCGCAAGAATCAGGAGCAGGTTGGTAAGGTACTTGACATCCTCGTCGAGGGCCAAGGCGAGATCGCCGATAGCGGCGCGCCGCTGCTGATGGGCCGCAGCTACCGCGACGCGCCTGAAGTGGACGGCCTGGTGCTTGTGCCGGGCATCGCCGACGCGCCGGCGGGCACAGTCCTGCAGGTGCACATCAACGGCGCGCTGGAATATGATCTGGTCGGCGAGCCGCTGATCGCTGAGACATTTTCCAGCCGCGCGGAACTGCTTGCAGACCTCAAGTAGGATTTCCCTCGCCCTGCGCGGAGACCGCTATGGCCGATCTGCTGATGTTGGAACAGGATCTGGCCGCTCTGGAGCAGGATCCCACACTATTGGATGATGATAATCTGACGGCGCGCTTCGACGCGCTTCGAACGCTGGACTTCCTGGAAGAGGCGTTTCAGGTTCACGCCGAGCAACAGTCTGCCGCGGCCGCAGTGCGACGGGCGCGCGCGTTGCAGGACGAACTGGAGCGGCGCAACGAGACCCTATTTCGGAAACTGCGTTCGGGCATTCGGACTGGAACGGTGACTCGGCGCCAGTTACGGACGTTGCTTGAAAGCAATAGCCGCTATCACCAAGGCGATCGCGCGTGCATGCACTGGGGGGCAGAGGCCGCGGACGCTCTGGCGACAGGGATTTTTCGCAGTGACTGCCTACCTGAGCCGTGGGATGGCGGCGACAGTGAGATGATCCACTACGAGTCGACGCCGGTGAGCGCTGTGCTCGAACTGGTGGACCGGGCGCCGCTGGCGGGCGGGGACAGGTTCGTCGATGTCGGCTCGGGGCTGGGACAGGTTGTGCTGCTCGTGCATCTGCTGACGGGCGTGGAAGCGACCGGGCTGGAGGTCGTGCCGGCGTATGTGGCGCGGGCCCGCGGCGAGGCGGAAAGACTGGGCATTGACGGGGTTACTTTCAGAGAGGGGGACGCCCGCTTCGCGGACCTTTACGGGGGCACGGTCTACTTCATGTTCTCGCCTTTCCGGGGACAGATGCTCCAGACGGTTCTCAACCGGCTGCGGGAGGAGGCATGCGCGCGGCGGTTAACGATCTGCTCATTCGGTCCGTGTACGGAGCGGATCGCCAATGAATCGTGGCTGACCCTGCAGGAAGAAGGGATGAACCACGAGTTCCGGCTGGCGGTTTTTGAAAGCGGCGGCTAGAGGAGAAGACAGAAAAAAGGCATCGACACGGGAGTGTTCCCGCGCCGATGCCATTTGAGGTCTCTGGCAGAGGTTCTCGACAGGCGAATACCGAGTCCAGGCGATCAGCTCAGGTGGAAGACGGCCATCTTGGTTTCGGTCATCTCTTCGATGGCGTACTTGGGCCCTTCCTTGCCCATGCCGCTTTCTTTGACGCCGCCGTAGGGCATCAGGTCGGCGCGCCACTGCGTGCCCCAATTGACGTGCAGGTTGCCGGACTCCACCTCCTGGACAAATCTCATTGCCCAATCGATATTCTGCGTAAAGATGGCCGCGCTGAGGCCGTAGTTGGTATCATTGGCGAGCGCGATGGCCTCGTCGATGTCGCTGACTGGGGTGACGCCGACGACCGGGCCGAAGACCTCGTCGCAGGAGATCTTCATTTCCGGGCTCACGTTGGAGACAATGGTAGGCTGGTACATCTGGCCGTTGCGCTCTCCGCCGAGGACGAGCTCGGCGCCGCCGCTGACGGCTTCCTCTACCCACTGGTTGACGCGCACGGCATCGTCTTCGCGGATCATCGGGCCCATCTTTGTCGCTTCGGCCAGCGGGTCACCGGTGGTGATGTTCTCGACGGTGGCTTTAAAAGCGTCGAGGAAGTCGCCGTAGATCTTTTCGTGGGTGACGACGCGCTGGGTGGAGATGCAGACCTGCCCGGCGTTGGAGTAACCGGAGGCGGCTGCGGCCTGGGCTACACGTTCGGGGTCGGCGTCGGGCATAACGATCAGGGGCGCGTTGGAGCCAAGCTCCATGGTCACGCGCTTCAGGCCGGCGGTGCGGCAGATATGTTCGCCGATGTCGCGGCTGCCGGTGAAGGTGATTTTGCGGACCCGGGGATCGGCGCAGAGGGCGTCGCCGATGACGCCGCCGGAACCGGTGAGGCACTGGAGCGCCTCTGGGGGCGTGCCGGCTTCGAGGAAGATTTCGACGAGCTTGAGCGCCGAAAGGGGTGTGTCGGTGGCCGGCTTGAGGATGATGGCGTTGCCGGCGGCCAGTGCCGGTCCAATCTTGTGGCAGACGAGATGGAGAGGGAAGTTGAACGGGCTGATGCCGACGATAACGCCGCAGGGAACGCGTACGGTGAAGCCAAACTTGCCGGCTGCGCCGGGCGCGCCGTCAAGAGGGACGACTTCGCCGCCGAGGCGTTTGGCCTCTTCTGCGGAAAGGGCGATGATTTCAACCGCCCGTGCGGCCTCGATCCGGCCCTCGGCGATAATTTTGCCCTCTTCCATGGTGATGGTACGGGCCAGATCTTCGTTGCGTTCCTCCATCAGATGGGCGGCTTTGTGCAGGATCTCGTAGCGTTCGTAGCCGGTCAGACTGGCCATGACTTTGGCGCCGCGTTCGGCGGTCGCGAGGGCCAGCTCCACATCGGCTGCATCGCCCCTGGGAATGGTGTCGACGACGGAGCCGTCAAACGGGTGCAACACTTCGATCTTTTCGGACTTGTCTACCCACTGTCCGCCAATGTGCATCTTCATCGAACTCTTCTCCTTATTGTCGGATTCGTTTCAAAATGGTCGCGTTGTTGTAGAAACTACCTTTGCGAGATTCAGGTGAGCAGCGGTTACTTCAGTTCAGGTCCCGGCACACGGTTCCACTCCAGCGGCTCTTCGTCGCCTTCATAGGTAGGAACCAGTTTTTGAACGAGTTTTTGCGCTTGCTGCGGCCAGTCGACCACGCGTGTCTGGGTACGGCTCAGATTGGACTGGATGCGGGGCGAGGAAATGTCGTAATTGGGATGGTACCAGATCGTGATGACGGTGCGCCGTTCATCGGTCTGGTTGGCATAGGAGCCATGGAGCAGCCGGGAATCACCGATCACCAGATCGCCGGCGCGCACCGGAACAGCCTTGTCCTCCGGCATCGGTTGATAGGCAGGATGGGCGGGGTCGGTGGCGCGGCGCAGTTCATCGGTATGGGCGGTGGGCACGGCGTCGTGCATGCGGTGGCGCCTGCGATGGGAACCGGAGATGACGCGCAAACAGCCGTTCTCGATGCGCGTATCCACCAGGTAGTACATCAGAAAGAGCTGCATGGGAATGTCCGTGTAGCTGACGGGATCGTTCCATCCCCACCAGTCCTGGTGCCAGAAAAGGGGCGGCGAGTGGCCGGGCTTGCTGATGACGAAGCCGGATGACCAGCGCGGCTTCGGATAGCCCAAGGAGGCCAACGCGTCCAGGGCCGGTTGGTAGGCCACCAGCTCGGCGAAGAAGGGATCATCGTAGACGCTGATCATGCTGCCGGTGGATTTCTGCTCCTCGAAGTGCTCGGCGGACTGGGCTTCGATGAGGCCGTCGCTGGCGGCGCGCACGCGGGCCAGCATGTCCGGTGAAAGCACCTGCTCAATGACGCAGAAGCCGTCCTGAATCAGCTGGGCGCTCTTGTCGTGGGCGATTGTTGCTGTCGTCATGATGCCTCCCCTGCGTGATGGAACATGAAATTTGAGCAAGAGTGGAGATGTGAGGATACGGCTGATTTTGCACTGCCATGTTCACGAACAGGGCAGTGCGTCGCGGCGTCCACTTGCTAGAATGTCCCTATTGTAACAGAGAGACAAGGGTCTTGGCATACTGACTGCGCGATGTGTGTATGCTGGCAGCAGGTGCTTTGAGATAAAATTACAGGACGCTTGCCAAGGGAATCCAGAAGGAATCAAACATGCTTATCGGACTTGATATCGGCACGACAACATTGAGCGCGGTGGCGCTGGATCCGGAGAGCGGCAGGCAGGCGGCGCACCGGACGGTTGCCAATCGCGCGGGCTCCTCTCCCGGGGCTGGGCGGACTGAACTGGACCTGTCGCGATTGTATGAATTGACGGCGCGTTGCCTGGCCGAACTGGTCGCGCAGGCCGATTTGGCGCCGACTGCCATCCAAGGGATTGGGGTAACGGGCCAGCAACACGGGGTTGCCCTGATTGGACCTGAAGCTTCGCCGTCAGGGCCTGCGATTACATGGCAGGATTTGCGCGTGCAGGAGCCGCTTCCCGGTTCGGACAGGCCGGTGTTGGAGCGGTTTATCTCGGCTGCCGGAGGCCGGGAAGCTTTCCGCAACACCGGTTGCCTGCCGGCCGCGGGATTTCTTGGACCCAGCCTCTACTGGCTCGGGTTGCAGGATGCCCTGCCGGCTGCCCCCGTGACGGCCTGCTTTGTCCCGGATGCGGTGGTCTCGTTCCTCACCGGAGCGACGGTCGTTTGCGAACCGACGCTGGCTGCCAGCTCGGGGATCTTCGACATTCGCGCGAACTGCTGGGATTCGACGCTGCTGGAGCGGCTGGCGCTGCCGGCGCGACTTTTCCCGCCGATTGGGGACGCCGGAGATGTTGCGGGAGGCCTGCGCAGGGAGCTGGCAGAGAACATCGGCTTGGCGGAGGGCACACCGGTGACGGTGGCGCTTGGGGACAATCAGGCCAGTTTCATCGGCAGCGCGCCGGAGCCGGGACGCAGTCTGCTCGTGAACGTAGGAACGGGCGGCCAGATTTCGGCGCGTACGGACGAGTTTCATTTCATACCGGGACTGGAAAACCGTCCCTTTCCCGGTGGGCAGTACCTGCTGATTGGGGGAGGACTGTTCGGGGGTCGATCCTATGCCTACCTTCAGCGCTTCTACCAGCAGGTGGGCGCCCAACTCCTCGAGGCGGAATCTCCGGACGATCTCTATGCCCGGATGACGGAGTTGGCCGCGACGGCGCCGGCCGGAAGCGACGGGCTGCGCTGTGAACCGTTCTTCACAGGCAGCCGCACCGACCCGGGGTTGCGAGCTTCCTTCAGTGGGCTTTCACCGGACAATTTCACGCCCGGCCATTTCGCCCGCGCTTTGCTGGAAGGGATGGCGGATGGCTTCTTTGCCTTTTTCGAACAGATGAGACCGGTGGTGGGAACGCCGCCGTTGCTGGTCGGCGCGGGGAACGGCGTGCGCCAGAACCGGCTGCTTGCCCGGATCCTGGCGCATCGTTTCGGGAAGACGCTGCTGATTCCGAGCCATGCGGAAGAGGCAGCGGTCGGCGCGGCTGTGGCCGCGGCGGTCGGTCTGGGTATCTTCGGAGAGCTGGAGACGGCCGCTGCTGCGTTGCTGGACTACGCGGACGCCGTCGAACCGTAGCAAGGGAAACCGGGGCCGTACGGCCCCGGTCTAAGGGACGATCGGCAAGAAGCTACTCCCGCACGTGCATGTCGCCCAGGACAATCCACTTGTAGGTAGTGAGCTCCTCCAGGCCCATCGGCCCGCGGGCGTGGAGCTTCTGTGTGCTGATTGCGACTTCGGCGCCGAGGCCGAACTGGCCGCCGTCGTTGAAGCGGGTGCTGGCGTTGACGAAGACGGCTGAGGAGTTGACGGCGTCGACAAAGCGTTGGGCGTTGTTCCAGTCCTGGGTGAGGATGCCGTCGGAGTGGTCCTGGCTGTGTTCTTGAATGTGGGAGATGGCCTCGTCAAGCGAGTCGACCAGTTTGACGCCTAGGATCAGCGTCATCCACTCGGTGTCCCAGTCGTCCGGCCCCGCCGGGACGACAGTTGCCCCCTGTTCTTTGAGATATGGCATGGCGTCGGGCGTTGCGCGTATTTCGACGCCGCAGTCGGCCATGCGCCGCGCCAGCTTGGGGAGGAACTCGGCGGCGATCTGCCGGTTGACGAGCAGCGTATCGAGCGCATTGCAGACGGAGGGGCGCTGGGTACGGGCGTTGACGATGACGTCCATGCCGCGATCCTGATCAGCGGTGATGTCGACGTAGAAATGGCAGATACCGATGCCGCCGGTGATGACCGGGATGGTGCTTTGGTCGCGGCAGAGTCTGTGCAGAGAGTTTCCACCGCGGGGGATGAGCATGTCAACGTATTCGTCCATGCGCAGAAACTGGGTAACGAGCGCTCTGTCCGGATTGCCGATGTATTGGATGGCCTCACAGGGAAGGCCCTGGGCCTGGAGCGCGTCAGCGATTACGGCGACGAGCGCAAGGTTGCTGCGCAGGGTCTCTTTGCCGCCGCGCAGGATGACGGCGTTGCCGGTTTTCAGGCTGAGGACGGCGATGTCGATGGTGGTGTTGGGGCGGGCCTCGTAGATGACGCCGAGGACGCCGATCGGTATGCGGCGGCGGCTGAGACGTATCCCGTTGGGCAACAGGCGGCTTTCGAGCTCGGCGCCGACCGGGTCGGGGAGGGCAGCCACCTTGCGCGTGTCGTCCGCCAGCCCTCGAATTCGTTCCGGGGTGAGAAGCAGCCGATCCAGCAGAGCATCGCTGAGACCATTGGCGCGGCCATCGGCGATATCCAGTTCGTTTTGCGCCAGGACCTCGGCGCTTCTGTCTTCCAAGGCGTCGGCAATAGCAAGGAGAGCGTCATTCTTGCGCGTTGACGACAATGCCGCCAGCTTGCGGCTTGCCTGCCGAGCCGCTTTCCCCAATGCCTCCAAATCCACTGTTTGCCCTGGAGCCTGGGCAGGTCGAATCTGCGTTGCGTGTCCTATCTCCCGATCATTTCGGGGGGAACTTTCCTCGTGCGCGCCAGGTTTTTTCACAGCGATGGTCATAAGTCTTCTCCAGACACCTATTCCAATAGGATCAGGTCATTGCGGTGGAGGGCGACCGGCCCGTAGCCATAGCCCAGCCGCCGGCTGATTTCATGGGACTGGCAGCCGCGAATGCGTTTCAGGTCGGCGCTGCTATATCGGGTGATGCCGCGTGCCAGATCCGGGCCGTCTTTCTCCTTGATAAAGACAGCGTCGCCGCGCTCGAATTCGCCCTCCACGGATGTGATGCCAACGGGAAGGAGGCTATTGCCGTGATGGCGCAGAGCTCTGGCCGCGCCGGCGTCCACGAGTAGACGGCCCGAGGGCGCGGGCCCAGCCAGGATCCAGCGTTTGCGGTTTTCCAGGGGCGCTTCCTGTGCGGGGAAACGGGTTCCAACAGGCCGACCGGAGACCACGCGCGAGATGACATCGGGCGCGCTGCCGTCGGCGATCACGACATCGGTTCCGGCCCGGCAGGCGAGGTCCGCGGCCTGCAGCTTGGTACTCATGCCGCCGATTCCCAGGTTGGTGCGCGTGTTGCCGGCAAGGGCTCGCAGGGAGTCGTCGATCGAATGGACTTCAGGAATCAGCTCGGCGTCCGGATCGATGCGCGGGTCTGCGGTAAAGAGGCCTGCCTGGTCGGTCAGCATCAGCAGCAGATCAGCGTTGGTCAATACTGAGACCAGGGCCGAGAGATTGTCATTGTCGCCGACCTTGATTTCCTCGACAACGACAGCGTCGTTTTCGTTGACAACAGGGACGATGTTGTGTTTGAGCAGGGCGTTGAAAGTATCGCGGGCGTTGAGAAATCGCTGGCGGTTTTCCGTGTCGGCCCTGGTCAGCAGGATCTGGCCGACATGGATGCCATAGATTTCGAAGAATCTCTCCCACATGAGCATAAGCCGGCTCTGGCCTACTGCGGCCAGCATCTGGCGGCTGGACAGCGTATCGGGTAGTTCGGGGAACTGCAGCCGCGCCCTGCCCACGGCCTGGGCTCCTGATGTGCAGACGATGATCTGCTTGTCCTGATGGTGGAGCGACGCGATTTGGCGCGTCAACTCGACCATCTGGGGTTGGTTGAGGAAGCGGGTGCCTTTGGTCAGGACACCTGTTCCCAACTTGACGACGATTTTCCGATACATTCTTCCCGTCCTGCCAGAAAAAAGCGGTTGCTGACAGCCTGCCGGATGCTCAGTTGGCAGTTCCCGCTCGCGCGAATAACGCTAACAGTATAAAGCAGTGCAGGAGGTTTCGGCAATCAAATCCCGGTCAAGGGCGCGGTTCACAGTGGGGCCCAATTTTGGACTCCTTCTGGGCGTCTATCCTTAGAAACGCAAACCGAACTGCAGTGACCGGCGGAAGGGGATGCGATGCGGCGCGGAGGACGGCGGACTGCGGAGGGCGGATGACTGCGAAGGGCGGGTGATCCGCGAAGGGACGCGAAAGGGCGGAGTCGCCCAAAAGGAGTCGTTTTTGTCCCGATTTTTGCATGTGCTAAGATAGTTGGAGAACTGCGCGCGCAAGCAGGGGGAAGTTTTCCCTGCCCGGTCGCAGGATTCTCGCATCTGGCGCGGCCGAAAGGGTGCCGCGTACCCTTGCTGCCGTTTTCCGCCGCTCTGACGAAAAACGGCAGCTTGTGGACTTAGGAACAGGCGACCCGGCAGGATTCCCCGGACCCGACCGCGTGCGGCAACGCGGAGCAACGATGCGAATGGGCGGCCGTTTCGGCAGGTGGACGCGAAGCGACCGCTACAGACAGGAATACGCCAGCAGACAGGAATACGCCAGCAGACAGGAATACGCCAGCAGACAGGATTCAGGTACATAGCGCCTCTGCCCGAGGGCGGCGCAGAATGGAGGGAAACGGAAATGGGAAGGTCTTCTTTTGACTATGACGAGCCGCGCCGACCTGGGACGAGGCCTGCCTCCGGTATGCGGAGGATTGCGACGGCCATTCTTTCGCTTGTTCTGATTCCTGTACTGATCGTTGCGGCGTTGCTGTTGCCGCCGATCAGTCTGCTCGAGCGGATTCAGTTTCTGTCCTTCACAACGATAGACAGGAATGGCGGTTCGCTGATGGATCCAGACGGGACGACGATCATATTTCCTCCTGAAAGCGTAGTTGAGACGTTTCGCGTCAGCCTGGACAGCATTCCGCGAGCAGAATTCTTGAACGGGACTGCGGGTGAAGCGTGGATGACCGCCCGCGATTTGCTGGCGGGAACTGGTCTTGAGGCCAAGAGCCCGATATACGAAGTGGAGGTGCGCGGCGGTCGTTTGGAGCAGAGCATCGTGCAGATCCCGATTCCGAATGACAGCCAGCCCTATGAGACGCTGGAACTGTATAGTTGGGATGGAGATAGCTGGGAGTTTGTTGCCAGTACCATTTTGGCCGTAGAGGAGAAGATTGAGGCGCGTGTTGGCGGCCCGCCGCCTTCGAATTTTGTGGTCATGCAGACGAGTGCGCCGCCGGCGAGGGTGGGGGCCAACATTGGCCTCGGCGAACAGGTTCCGCCCAGTTTGTCCAACGCTGCCATCACAACCCTTGCCGCGGCCGGCTACTATCTGCGGGGGGACGGGGCGCTGGATATCGTGCGGCCCAACGCGCCCGCGGGCAACTATGCGATCGTGCCGGTGATACGCAACTGGCGCGGCGGCGAGGCTCCCCGCAGCGACCTGCTCCACAACATGTTGGTGGAGTCGGGGCAGATGCAGAACCAACTCACCGCGATCGCCAATCTCCTGACGCAATACAGTTACCCAGGCGTGATCATCGACTATCGCGGGCTGGAAGCGACACTGGCCGGCGGGGCAGAGTTTACCTACTTCATTGAACTTCTGGCAGAACGGCTGCACGCGCCGGACATGAACCGGTGGCTGGCTGTGCGGGTGGAATCGCCGCAGCAGATTTCGGCGGTGGAGTGGAACACACGCGGCTATGACTGGAAGGCGCTGGGCAGCGCGGCTGACCGCATCCTGATTCCGGGCCCGACCGACCCTGCCGCGTATCAGCTAGGCGGGCAAATGGGATCCTTGCTGACCTATGCCACAGACCAGATCGACCGGAGCAAGGTGCAGATGGAGTTGCCGGGCATGTCGGTAGAACGGAGCGGGAATCAGTTGTGGCTGAAGGGTTTCCAGCAGTCGCTGCAGCCATTGGTCGCGCAGGTCCGCCTGGGGGGAGAGAATGGGGTGATCGTGCCTGGCGCGGATGTCGAGGTGGCGGCAGTCAACCCGCGGATCACGCGACCACTGGCCTGGGATGATGCGTTAGGCGCATATGTCTATGCATATCTTGACGACCAGCAGATGGAGCGCATGGTCACGATTGAGAACAGCAGCAGCTTTGCCCGCAAGCTGAACCTGCTGGAGCGTCACCAGGTGACCCAGGTGATGGTGCGGGATGTGGATTCCGGTGATGTCGATCCGGACTTGTGGGAGGTCGCCCGCCAGTTCCAAACGGGCGGGGGCGTCAATCCGGCGCCGGCGATGTTGAAGGTATCCTTCAGGATATTCCATCCTGATGGCGGCGTGCTCGAGGAGGTGACGGTTCCGATCGAGAATCCGGTCCATACATTCATGGCTCCGGTCGGCGAAGGCAATATCCATGTCGAGGCGCAGGTTGTACAGTTCTCGAATTTGGGAGGTCAGCAGGCGGCCAGCCCGCAGAACAAGGTGGCATTGAGCCTGGCGACGCCGACCCCGGTTGCGACGCCGACCCCGGTACCGACGCCCACACCTGAAGTTTCAAGGCTGGTCAGTACGCAGAACACAAACGTGCGCGAAGGGCCGGGGACCAACTATGGAAAAGTGGGCCAGCTCAACGCGGGCCAGCCCTACCTTATTTTTGGAAAGAATGAGGCTGGAACCTGGTGGCAGATCGATATTGGCAATGGCAAGAAGGGTTGGGTTTTTGCTGAATTAACGACCGCCAGCGGCCCGCTTAATTCAGTGGGTGTGATCACCGACATACCGGATCCGCCAGCTGCGCCTGCTGCAGCGGCGCCGGCGCCGGGCGGGGGCGGCAGTTTCGGTTACGGCGTTCAGGCCCATATGGTGCACAACAACCAGGCCGGGCAGGTGATGCAGAAGACACGGGAGCTGGGCTTTGGCTGGGTGAAGCAGCAGATCGAATGGAAGGTCTTCGAGCATACGCAGGGGCAGTATGATTGGGGCTCGATGCAAGGCATCATCGACGCGGCCAACAACGCCGGCATCAGCCTGCTGTTCAGCGCCGTCAACGCGCCGCCCTGGGCGCGCGAAGGAGGATTCGAGCCGAATGTCGGCGGTCCTCCGGCGGACCCGAATACGTTCGCCAGGTTTCTGGGTGCTATGGCCGGCAAGTATTGCGGAAGCTCGTTGAAGGCGATTGAAGTATGGAACGAGCAGAACCTGCACTACGAGTGGGGCAACCTGCCCTTGGATCCGGCCAAATATGTGGCGCTGCTGAGACCTGCCTATACGGAGATCAAGCGGGCGTGCCCGTCGATGCTGGTTATCAGCGGCGCGCTGACCCCGGCGGCCAGCAACGGCGCGCCGCAGAGCCGAGGCGGCATCGCGGCGATGGATGATTTCGAATACCTGGAGAAGATGTTCCAGGCCGGGCTGAACAATTACATGGACGGCATCGGCGCGCATCCGAGCGGGTACAACGTACCGCCCCAATACACGTGGCAGCAGGGCTGCGAAGCGATTCAAATCCACGGCAACAGCGGCTTCAACGGCGCGTGCGACAGCCCGCACCACTCGTGGAGCTTCCGCAGCACGATGGAAGGTTATCGAAACATCGCCGTCAAGTACAACGCGGCCAATAAGCTCATCTGGCCGACGGAGTTTGGTTGGGCTGCGGGCGGCGCGTTCGATCCCAGGTATGGATACGCAAACGATAACGACTATAGTGAACAGGCTGCCTGGACGGTTGAGGCCTTCCAGATGATGAAGCGGTGGGGCTGGGTGGGCCCGGCGATTCTGTGGAATCTGAATTTCCGCGTGGTGGCGAATCATACGGAAAAGGCGCAGTGGGGGATAGTGGACCACAATTGGGGCAATTTGCCGGTCTTCAATGCGCTGCGGGATATGCCGAAGTAGGCAATGCGTCGCCGTCGTCATCGGCGGAATGAGAGTCTTTGCTCATGCGCTTTCAGTCTCATCAGGTGCTGGGCAGACTCTTGCAGCTGTCGCTGGCGCCGGTAGAGATCGCGGTCCACGTTGAGGTGGATCTCCTTGGGGAGTCTCCCAAGGCCGATGTTCTCCTCCTCCGGAGAGAGGGGGAAGCGTGGAATGCAGCGCAAAGGGCGCGATTGCCTGATGGCGTGCGCGACAGCCCTGCGGGGCATGTTTTGCTGGAATTCAAGTATACAGAGTCGATAAACGAAAGCGCGCTTGCCCAAGCGGTTGCTTACGACTACTTTTACCGCCAGGCACAGAGATTGGGCGAAGAGCAGGTGCTCACCGTGGCGCTGAGCGCGAGAACGCCGCAGAAGTCACGGCTGGCAGAGTGGGGATATAGGGAACGGCAAGATGGTGTCTATCGGAGCCCGTTGCCACTGCTACGACGAATCTGGTTGCTGGTTTTGAACGATTTGCCGCCCAGTCCGAATAATGCATTTGTGAAACTCTTCTCCAGCCGCGGACCGGAGCGTGCGGCCGCCTATGCTGCGCTGGATTCGCCGACCATAACCGAGTCGGTCCCGTTGCACGCCTACATGATGGGCCTGCAACAGACATTGGAATTGAAGGGAGAGGGTGATATGGCCGAACTATTGACCCCAGACAGAATCATGGAGATCGGGGAAGAGATACGACAACGCATCCTCGAAACGGCTACCCCTGAAGAAAAGCTGGCCGGTCTTGGGCCACAGGAAAGACTGGAAGGGCTGACTGATTCGGAGCGCAAGCTACTGTTTCGATTGCTTCGGGAAGAGTTGGGGATTCCTCCCGGGGATTCGTCAGGCATCGATAGAGAAGCGGCAGATCCGACAGACTGAGTTTTGGGAAGGCATTCCGGGGAGCTTCTCGAGACACAGGGGCCACAGCAAACAGCTACAGCAGGATGCGGGGCCGCACGAACCCGTGATTCGCGCCCGGAGAAGCCGGGCATATCACATGTTTCCGATGTGGATCCCTTTTTCGCCCCTGGGCCGTAATTTGTTCGTGGTGGCATTGACAGTAGACGGTTCCAAAAGTTAATGTGAGTCACAATGCTTGAAAGTCGCGAGGGGGAATCATCCAGCGCCCTCTTCGAAGATGTGCATGCCGCGGCAATGCCCAGGCGGAGGTTCGGCTACCGGGGCAACGTGGGCGACATCGCGGCGTTGAGCGACGGCCGGCTGCTGCTATCTTACTCCAGTATCAGGGAGAGCTCCGGGGATGGCACAGTGGTTGGCGACATCGCAGGACGCCTCTCCTATGATCTGGGCAAGAGCTGGGGCGAACCTTTCCAGCTGATTCCCTGCCCGCAACCCTTTCGCGAAAATGAAGAGTACCGGCATCCCGGTTTTCTGCGTCTGGCAAACGGCCATCTGCTTTTGACTTACATCTACTTTGCCGGGTCTCTGCCGCGTTTCGCGCACACCTACTACCGTAGGTCGACAGACGACGGCGCCACATGGAGCGACCAGTTCATCGTCACGCCGCACGCCGGCGCCAATCATGTTTTCAATGACAAGCTGGTCCAACTGCCCTCGGGTCGGATTCTCGCTCCGTGCGAGAGGGAGATCAGGGAGGAAGGCGGAGACCACCGCGGCTATGTGAGCACGGTCTTCTACTCCGATGACGACGGTTACTCCTGGCATCAGTCGGAAAACGTCGTCGACACGTTGCCTGTGGAGGCGCAGGAGCCGCACGTCATCCCTCTGCGCAACGGGCGGGTGATGATGCTGTGCCGGACGTATAGCGGCTGCGTGGTCAGATCCTACTCGGACGATGAGGGGGTCACATGGTCGCCGGGCGAGGAGATGCGCTGTCTGAAGCTCTCCGCCAACTCGTCGGCGCTCAACGTTAAACGGATTCCCGATACGGGCGATCTGCTCCTGCTGCGCTCGACCGGCACAAAAGACAGGCTGCGGACACCCTTCGTTTCCACAGTTTCAAGAGACGAGGGCGTTACATGGATCCACGAACGGCCGATTGGCTCTGATCCCGATGACGACTACGGCTATCCGAGTTTGACCTTCGTTGATGGATTGGCGCTGATCAGCTATCACAAGCGAGACGGCATCCATGTGGCGCGAATCGGGACCGACTGGTTTTACGGGAGGTAGGCTCAGTTCTGGTTGAAACGGAAAGGCCGGGACTTGTACAAGACCCGGCCTTTTTTCTTGCTGTAAAGAGGGCGCTATCCTTCGTCCTCCACGAAGACACCGGGGCGGGTGCGCCGGCGGCGGCGTGCGACCTTCAGGCGCAGCTGGCTGCGGCGGTAGGCGACCTCGACGGGCTGGCGTTCCTCGGGGGACCGCGTGCGCAGAGCCTCTTCGGCGCGTTGCAAAGCGGCCTCGGCGCGGGCGATGTCAATGTCCTCGGCGCGCTCAGCGGAGCGGGCCAGCACAATCACCTTGTCCGGCAGGACTTCGACTACGCCGCCGCTGACCGCGATGTATTCGAGCTCGCCGCCGGCGTCATGCAGCGTAATTTCGCCGATGTTGAGCGTTGTCAGCAGGGGGGCATGGCCAGCCAGCACACCCATCTCGCCGTCGACACCGGGCATGGTGATCATCTCGACTTCGCCGCTGTACAGCTGGCGGCTGGGCGTTACGATCTCGACCTGAATCGTCATTCTTCCTGCCTCAGTTGCTCACCCTTTTCGACCGCTTTTTCGATGGACCCGACCATGTAGAAGGCCTGCTCGGGCAGGTCATCGTGCTTGCCGTCCAGAATTTCCCGGAAGCCGCGCACGGTGTCGTCGATTCTCACGTATTCGCCGGGCTGGCCGGTGAAAACCTCGGCCACGTGCATGGGCTGGGTAAGGAAACGCTGAATTTTGCGGGCGCGGGCGACGATGAGCTTGTCGTCTTCGCTCAACTCTTCGACGCCGAGAATGGCGATGATGTCCTGCAGGTCGCGGTAGCGCTGGAGGGTCTGCTGCACCTCGCGGGCGACGTTGTAGTGTTCTTCGCCGACGATGAGCGGGTCGAGGATGCGGCTGGTGGAGCCGAGCGGGTCCATAGCCGGATAGAGCGACTGCTCGGCGAGAGCGCGTTCCAGCGTGATGGTGGCGTCCAGGTGGGCGAATGTGGTTGCCGGCGCGGGATCGGTGTAGTCATCGGCGGGCACGTAGACGGCCTGCATCGACGTGATAGAGCCGACATTGGTGGAGGTGATACGCTCCTGCAACTCACCCATATCGGTGCCCAGCGTAGGGGCGTAGCCCACGGCGCTGGGCAGGCGCCCCAGCAGGGCCGACACTTCGGATCCGGCCTGCACAAAGCGGAAGATATTGTCGATAAACAGGAGGACGTCGCGACCTTCGTCGCGGAAGTACTCTGCCATGGTCACACCGGTCAGGCCGACGCGCAGGCGTGCGCCGGGGGGTTCGTTCATCTGCCCAAAGACCATGACCGTGGAATCGATAACGCCGGAGTCGCGCATTTCGTGCCACAGGTCATTGCCTTCGCGACTGCGCTCACCGACGCCTGCGAAGACGGAGTAGCCGCTGTGGTACTCGGCGACGTTGTTGATCAACTCTTGAATGATGACGGTTTTGCCCACGCCGGCGCCGCCGAAGATACCGGTCTTGCCGCCCTTGGTGAAGGGGGCGATGAGGTCGATGACCTTGACGCCGGTCTCGAACAGCTCGGCCTGTGTGCTGCGGTCGGCGAAACTGGGCGGTTCGCGGTGGATGGAATAGTGGTCTGCGGCATCGACCTCTTCATCGCTGTCGATCGTATTGCCGGACACGTCAAAAATGCGCCCCAGCGTTCCCGGGCCGACGGGCACTGTGATGGGAGAGCCGAAGGAGTAGCCTTCCATACCGCGGCGCATCCCGTCTGTGGAGCTCATGGCCACCGCACGGACGGAGCCTTCGCCCAGATGCTGTTGAACCTCACAGACCAGGGTCGAATCGTCGTCGAGGTCGACATAGACGGCATCGTAGATCTCGGGCAGATCCTCGCCTGTAAAGGAGAAATCCACGACCGGACCGACAACGCTGGACACGGAGCCGCTGATGCGGCCATTGCTTCCGTTTTCTGACATGGTATGCTCCGTTCTGCTATGGGAAGGGACCCTTCAGCCCGCTCAAAACTATTCGAGGCCGATTGACCCGCCGATAATGTCCATCAACTCGCGGGTGATGCCTTCCTGGCGCGCCTTGTTGTAGGTCAACGTCAACTCGTCCACGAGCTCATTGGCGGCTTCGGTTGCGTTGCGCATGGCAACCATGCGCGCCGAGTGTTCGCTGGCAATGCTCTCGTACAATGCTTGCAGAATCTGGACCTCGGTGAAGCCGATGAGGACCTGCTCCAACACGGCCTCCATGCTTGGCTCGAAGATATAATCGGGAGGCATGGCAACGGTTGCCTCGTCCGGAAGGACGGGGAGGATCTGTTGGACGGTAGGCCGCTGGATGAGCGTGTTGACGAAGTCGGTGAAGATGATATGGACCTCATCGAACCGCGCCGAGCGAAAGTCGTCGATCACAGTCCGGGAGATGGGAGCGATGTCGGCGGTAGCGAGAGTGTCGGGCATATTGGTGAACTCTGCCCGGATAACCGGATCGTAACGCAGAAGCCAGTCACGGCCCTTCCTGCCAACGACAACGACTTCGACTTCCCGTCCCTGGTCTCGTTGCTCTTTGATGAAGACGGCATTCTGCCGCAGGACATTGGCATTGAAGCCGCCGGCCAGCCCGCGGTCAGCGGTGATCAGGACAATCCCGACCCGCTTTATTTCGTCTCTGGCGGTGATGAGCGCGTCCATTGCGTCGCCGCTGCCGTGCAGCCGGGCGATGTGGCTGAGCACTTCGAGGGCCTTTTCGGCGTAGGGCCGGGTCGCCATCACCTGCTGTTGGGCACGCCGCATTTTGGACGCAGCCACCGCTTCCATCGCTCTTGTAACCTGAGCGATGTTTTTGACTGAGCGGATGCGACGGCGAATCTCACGTGTGCTTGCCACCAATACCTCCTCAGACGCAGTGAACCGCGGCTGAATGCCGGGTTACTGCGCGGTACATTGCTCTGGTTTACTCAGTCCCAGTCCAATTGCTGTTGAAGGTCTCAAGGGCCAGGCGCAGGGAATCAAGCGATTCATCAGGCAAGTCCTGCTGGCGCATAATCGTCTGGCCGATTTCGGGATGGTTGGCATCCATGTAGGCGTGCAATTCCAGTTCCCACCGCTTCACGTCGGTGACATCGACTTCGTCGACATAGCCGTTCGTGACTGCGAAGAGGCTCATGACCTGCTTGTCCAGCTGTAGAGGCTCGTACTGGGGTTGTTTGAGCGTTTCCTGGATGCGCTGGCCGCGGTTGAGCTGGCGCTGGGTTGCTGCGTCCAGGTCTGAGCCGAACTGTGCAAAGGCGGCCAGCTCCCGGAACTGGCTGAACTCCAGTTTCAGGCGGCCGGCAACGTCCTTCATCGCTCTGGTCTGGGCGGAACTGCCTACGCGGCTGACGGAAAGGCCGACGTTCATGGCAGGGCGAATCCCGGCATAAAACAGGTCGCTTTCCAGAAAGATCTGGCCGTCGGTGATTGAAATCACGTTGGTGGGAATATAAGCCGATACGTCGCCGGCCTGCGTTTCGATCACAGGAAGCGCGGTCAGGCTGCCGCCGCCGAACTCCTCATCGAGGCGGGCGGCCCGCTCCAGGAGGCGGCTGTGCAAGTAGAAGACATCGCCTGGGTAGGCCTCGCGTCCGGGCGGACGGCGCAGCAGGAGAGATACCTGGCGGTAGGCCTGGGCATGTTTGGAGAGATCATCGTAAACGATGAGGGCGTCGCGGCCCTGCTCCATGAACTCTTCGCCCATCGCGCACCCGGCGTAGGGCGCCAGGAACTGCAATGCAGCCGGATCGGCGGCGGAGGCGGTGACGACGATGGTATGTTCCATGGCGCCGTAGCTTTCCAAGGTGCCCACGACCTGCGCCACTGTAGATTGCTTCTGCCCGATGGCGACGTAGATGCAGATCAGGTCTTTGCCCTTCTGGTTGATAATCGTGTCGATGGCGAGGGCGGTTTTGCCGGTCTGGCGGTCGCCGATGATCAGTTCTCGCTGGCCGCGGCCGATGGGAATGAGCGCGTCAACGACAGTCACGCCGGTTTCGACGGGGGTGTCGACACCCTTTCGCAGCACGACGCCGGGGGCGATCCGCTCAACGGGACGGGTTGCGGTTGAATCGATAGGGCCCTTGCCATCCAGCGGCTGACCGACGGCATTGACGACGCGGCCGATCAGTGGGTCTCCGACGGGGACGGAAGCCAGACGGCCGGTGCTGCTCACCAGGTCGCCCTCTTCGATATCGGTGTATTCGCCCATGATAATGATACCGACGGAATCGTCGTTCAGGTTCTGGGCGATGCCGAGCACACCTGTCTTGGTGAACTCGACCAACTCGCTTGCCATGACCCCCTGGAGGCCGGAAATGATGGCGATGCCATCACCGACTTCGACGACTTCGCCGACGTCGACGCGACTGGGGGCCGGCTGGAAGCTGAGGATCTGTTGTTTGAGCCGGTCGGTAAATTCCTGGGTCAGTTCTTCTGTCTGAACTGCCATATGCGCTGTCCTTTATTGTAGGTTGCCAGTATTGGGTTCCTGGCGGTGCGCTTTCACGGAATGTCAGGACCCGAAACTGACTGCCAAATCCAAGATTACCGTACTGAAGCTGCGACCATTTCGCGCAGGGCCATCAGCCGATTCGCGACGGTGTTGTCGATTAGCTGGTCTCCGACGCGGACGCGGAGCCCGCCCATCAGGGAGGGGTCTACATCGAAGCTGAAGACGAGGCCTTCCCCGTACTGTTGGGTGAGCCGCTGGCGAATCTGTTCTTGGGCGTCATCACTCAACTCGATGGCGCTTGTGATGTCGGCTTCCTGCGGCCCGGTTTCACCGCGGAGGCTTGCGCCCAGCGCGGCGATGACGCGAGGGAGAAGGGCTGCATCCCCTTCTTGCGCGAGCATTTTGACGAAGTTCTGCAGTTCGGGCGGGGCGTCGTCGGGAATCGCGTTTTGGATGGAATCGACATTTGCGCCCAGTTTGGGGTCCTGCGCAAGGGCGTCAGCGACCTGGGAGAGCGTCGTTTGCCACTGCTCTACGATCGCCTCGAGAATAGCCTGGGCATATCGTTCGGCCGATGCGCGCTCGCTCATGAACCGCTCCCGTTTTGCTGTGCCAGGTAATCGGCGACAAAGCGTTCCTGTTCATCTCTGTTTGCCAGTTCTCTTCCGAGGATTTGCTCGGTGGCGGCGATGGTCAGGTCTGCAATCTGTTTTCTGGCGTCGGCCATGACGGCGGCGGTCTGCGCTTCAGCGTCGGCCTGGGCCTTCATGCGGATTTCCTGGGCTTCCTGATCGGCGCGGCTGCGCACGTCTTGCGCGATGCGTTCGGCGTCGCGAGTTGCCTGGGCGCGCACTTCCTGGGCTTCGCGGCGGGCCTCTTCGAGGATGGCCTGTTTTTCCGCTTCGGCTTCAGCGGCCGCGTGCGATGCCTTATCTGCCTGCTCCAGACCCTCGGCAATGCGCTGTCTGCGCTGCTCGAGCATGTTCAGAACAGGCTTGTAAAGTAGCTGTTGCAGAATAATCATCAACAGTCCAAAGTTGACGATTTGCGAGAGCAGTAACTGCCAACTAATGCCTAATTTATCGAGAGCGTCCAAGGCCAACCTCCTGGATTAACTGCAGTGGCTCGTGTTTCGCGGTCGGTCAGGGCACTGGCCCCCGGGCGTGAACTTTGGTCACGGGCGACTGAACTGCGGCCACTGAGAACAGGTTTAGACGAACTTGACCAACAGCGAGATAACGAGCGCGTAAATTGCGACCGATTCACAGAAGGCGAAACCGAGCAGCATGTTCGTCTGCACAGTGTTGGTCACTTCAGGATTGCGGCCCATCGCTTCCATCGCTTTGGCGCCAATCAGACCGATCCCCACACCAGGGCCAATTGCGCCCAAGCCGATAGCAAGAGCAGAACCCAGTTCCTTGGCGACTTCAACATCCATGAGTGTGAACTCCTTTTTCTAAACTGCGGTGATTAGTGTTTGGCGGCCAGTGTTCGGGCGCCCGAGAGGAGCCAGGCGCAGCCTGCCGCTGGCAACCGCCTTTAATGGTGATCGTCGTGGCTGACGGTGGCCATGGTGAAGAATGCCAGGGTCAGCAGCATGAATACAAGCGCCTGGATAAATCCGATGAACAGCTCCAGCCCGTAGAAAATGCTGGGCAGGAGAAAGGTGACGAGAAAGGCCATAACCAGCAAGACGACTTCACCGGCGAAGATATTGCCGAAGAGACGAAAGGAGAAGCTGATTATTTTGGAGATTTCGGCGATCAGCTCGAAGAAGCCGACCACGGCCCCCATACCGTCATTGAAAGGGTTTTTGAAGAACTTGGTGAAATAGCGAATTCCCAATGCCTGGACGCCGAAGAATTGGGTCATGAAGACTGAGATAAGGGCCAGGGCAAGGGTCATGTTCAGGTCGGCGGAGGGGCTGCGAAACAGGGGGACAAGGACCGGCTTGCCTTCTTCGGCTGCGGCTGCGACGGCGACGGTTTCCGCGCCGGCCATCGCGAGCTGGTTGTCGAGCGCGGCCTGGGCGTGGCTTTCGGCGCCACTATGGTAGATGCCGATTGATCCAAAGCCGGGCAGGAGGCCAATGTAGTTGCTGACCAGAACGAAGATGAAGATGGTAATCACCCAAGGGAAGAATTTGCGGCTGTTGGCGGAGCCATGGCCGGCGATGCTCTGGGTCAGGTTCCACATTCCTTCGACGAGCATTTCGACGATGTTCTGCCACGCGCCGGGGATTTCCTTCATTCTGGATACGGCAAAGACGGCCAACAGGATTATGATCAAGTCGACCAGGATGGTTGTCAGGAGGCCGTTTGTGAACCACTTTGGTCCGTGTTCCAGCAGCGCTTCGGCCGCTAATTCGACATGGGGAGGGGGGGCATTGAAGAACGGCACCACGCTCAAGACGAGCAGCGCAATGACGCCGATGGCCGCATTGCGAATGCGTGCATTCAAGACAAAAGCCTGGAGAAGTTTCTTGAACAAGATCTACCCTCCTGTAAAGGGCCGTTTCTGTTGTTAGGCCACTGTTGTTTGCACAGGTGACGGGACGAGCGGCGTCCTCCAGCCCGTCCGATAGATCGCGACTGCCCGCTGCATTGCTTGTTCAGGGGAGGCGAAACAGTGGGGTCGCTATGATTCTTGAAAAGTCCATGTTCAGTATACGTGAGCGCGGTTGGATTGCGCAAATTTTCACAGCGTTGTATTGGCACTTGTTTCTATTGTGGGGACGACTTCTGGGCGAGGTTGGCTACGCGAATCGGGCGCGCCCTTGCTGGCAAGGAGCAGACGCCGGCGCCGGGGTAGGAGGCCGCCGGTCAGCTGCCACGGGATAGACAAACTGCGTCACATTGTCAGAGTTCATAGATGCTGATAAAGGCGGCGATGATGAAGAGGAAAACGGTCGTGCCTATCAGCATACGGTTTCTGTGCAGGATTTCATTCCAGGTAGGAGGCGGCAGCAGATCTGTGGTGGGATCTTTTCTGGTGCTCTCGACACCGAAAAGCGAATGGCGCAGAGCCTCGATACTGGGTGGGCGCTCGTCAGGGTGCATGGCCAGCGCCTGGAAGACGGCCCGTTCCGTTCGCGTCGAGATGGCAGGGTTGAGCTGACGCAGAGGGTCCAACAGACCGGACTTGAGGAATCGCTCCCTGGCATCTTGGGGCGGCGCCCCCGCCAGGAGGTGATAGAGGGTGGCTCCGACGCTGTAGATATCTGAGCGCACATCGGTGTGGCCGGTATCGCCGCCATACTGCTCAAGGGGGGTATAGGCAACGGTGCCCCGTCCCTGGACGACCGTCACCGTGCGTGCGTCGTCCGGTTGCAAGACTTTGACCAGGCCGAAATCAACCAGTTTCAGTCTGTTTTCGGGCGTGATTTTGATGTTGCCCGGTTTGATGTCGCGGTGGAGCACGGGCGGATCCTGGCTGTGCAGGTACTCAAGGGCATCCAGAAGCTGCGCCGCCCACAGGAGCACCTGGGCTTCCGACAGGTGCTTGTTCTGTCGCAGCGCTTCGTTGACGATCTCCTGCAGGTCGCGGCCTTCGATAAAGTCCATGACCAGATACTCGCGGCCGTCCACGGAGAAGTAGTCGGACACTTTGGGGAGGTTGGGATGATCGAGCCGCGCCAGGACGCTTGCCTCCTGGTAGAACTGTTCGATCGTCTGGCCCAGGTCCAGGTCGGGCCCGCGGTGATCGATCAGGAGGGCGGGCAGGATCTCCTTAATGGCGCAAACTCGCCCGTCCAGGCGTAGATCGTTGGCCTGGTAGACGGCGCCCATTCCCCCCTGTCCGACCAGGCGGACGATTTCATAGCGCCCGCGCAGGATTGAATCTGAATCTAAGACTGTGGCCAAAAGTCACCTCGGTGAGACTGACGGAACGTTGGAACCGGGCCGTCCATGGAGTACGAAAGGTAACGGCTTTTTGTACACATTGGAGGGAGAACAGACACAAAAAGGGATGCTGCGGATGGCATGCTCTTGAGGCACAGGACCAGACGACTCGGGCCATGCCCCAACCGGATTGCGCTCCCATTCCAGAAAATCTGTTGACGGATCATACTCGGTTCGTTATAATGAATTTCCCCCCTGACATCGCTACACTAGGTTTTCAGGCTTTCTGTTGCCATAGTATATTGAACGCAAGGATGCTGGGAATCACACTATAAATACAAGAAGGCAAAATGTGCAAGCGACAAAAATGGTTGTCCTTGCAAGGTAGTCTAAAGAGGGACGGAAATGACGCAAGAGGGCAACAACGCTGAACAACGTTTGATAGATTCTCGGGGCGCGCGGCCCGCCGACAGACAACGTGAGACGGCAATGCTGATCCTCCGCCATGGCAATCAGACCGGTCAGGGGTGGCCCCTCAGCCGTACCACGCCCTTGATCATAGGCCGTCACGATGAATGCCACGTTACCCTGCCAGACCGCCAGGTGAGCCGCAACCACGCCCGTATTTTCTGGGACGGTTATGGTTATTCGATTGAGGACCTGGGCAGCAAGAACGGGACACATGTCAATGGTGTGGATATTGCCGACGCGTCGCATAGCCTTTCGGACGGCGACGAGGTGCAGATTGCCCTGCGATTCAAACTGTCCTTTGTCGATGATGAAGCGACGACGCCTTTGACGCTTGACTCTTCCGAAAACGATGCGCAGTCTGAGACCGGCTTGCGGATTGAGGAGGAGACTCGGCAGGTCTGGCTGAACGGCTCGCTGCTTGAGCCCCCTTTGAGTTTGCATCAGTACCGGCTATTGAGCGCGCTCTGGCATGAGGGGGGCGGGGTGATGACTCGAGAACAGATCGTGCAGGCGGTCTGGCCGGAGACAAGCGGCGCAGGGGTGAGCAAGCAGGCGATAGACGCTCTTGTGCGCCGGCTGCGGGAGCGGCTTTCCGAGCACGACCAGAGATCCAACTTCATTGTAACTGTGCGCGGTCACGGATTCCGGTTGGAGAACCCCTGACCGCAGGGGCGGGAGTGAAAGGCGAGGTGTACTCCCTTTTCGATACCCGCTCCTCTTTGCGCGCCCAACGAGCGAGGCCTCAAGGTTGATGAGTGACTTGGCTGCATTGACGCCGACAGAGAGTGAGTGCCTCGCGCGGGAAACGGCGGCAGCGAGTTCTGAAGGTGGCGGACGCGTGCCGGGCGCGACAGGGAGGAAGGCCACCGCAGGTTTGGCCAATGAATCCGCGAACGCCGGTATGGTCAGGAGTGGAGCGGGGCAAATTGCCAGCCGGTCGACGGCCGCAGCGAAGCCGCCATCTGGCGCGGAACCACTTGGCCTCTATATCCATATCCCCTTTTGCGCCCGGAAATGTCCCTACTGCGACTTCAACACGTACGCCGGACTGGAGCCGATCTATGAAGCCTATACCGAGGCTTTGTGCCGGGAGATGGGCTGGTGGGCAGCGCGCCTCGACGGGCGGAGGGTCGACACAGTTTTTCTGGGAGGGGGCACGCCAACAGCGCTTGGATCGGGCCAACTGGCGCAGATTCTGTCGTTGGTACACGAACGTTTCTCGCTGGCAGCCGACGCTGAGATAAGCAGTGAGGCCAATCCTGGGATCGAGGACCGGGGCCAGTTTTCTTTGCTGCGTCGTTTGGGCGTGAACCGCCTGAGCATGGGCGTGCAGAGTTTTCAGGCGGACGAACTGGCGTTTCTGGGGCGCATCCACGACGCGGACGACGCGCTGCGCGCCTATGACGCGGCGACTGGGGCGGGCTTTAGCAACATCAATCTGGATTTCATGTTTGGACTGCCCGGGCAGTCGGTCCAGGCCTGGAACGACACCTTGGATAAAGCTCTGGCGCTGGCTCCCCGGCACCTCAGCCTGTACAGCCTGATCGTCGAGCCGGATACGCCCTTGGCGCACTGGGTAGAGACCGGCAAAACGCCTGCGCCTGACGACGACGTAGCCGCCGAGATGTACGAGACTGCGATGGCCGGTCTGCGGTCGGCAGGTTACGGCCAGTACGAGGTGTCCAACTGGTCACGCGGCGCGGGATATGCCTGCCGACACAATCTCCTGTACTGGCGCAATCAGGAGTGGATAGGCGTCGGGCCCGGAGCGCACAGTCATATGCGCTGCCCTGTTTCGTTGCGAGGCGGGTCCAAGCAAGGCCTTTCATTCCTGCCCGGCGGCGTCAGCCAGGAAGGAGAGGAGGCGGATTCGCCGGCGGCCGCCATCCGATGGGCCAATCGCAAAGGGGTACAGGGCTACATCCGGCGCGTTGAGACGGGGGAGAGTCCCGTTGATTTTCAGGAGGCGTTGCCGGCCGAAGTGTCGATGGGCGAAACGATGATGTTGGGCCTGCGTCTGGTGGAGGAGGGAGTCTCGCATTCCCGCTTTGAGGCGATGCACGGACAGCCATTGGGGGCCGCATTTGGGCCCGCTCTCAATCGATTGCAGGATAGCGGTTTGCTGGAATCCGACGGGGAACGAGTGCGTTTGACCTCCAGTGGGCTGCTCGTGGGGGACCGCGTCTTCAGTGAGTTCATCGCCTGAGGTCTGAGCGAACGAACGCCAAATCGTATGTTGGCCGCGTTTGTAAGGCGGAATCGCAGCGCGAATCCTGCGGCCAAAACAAGGGGAGATTCTATCTGTGCTGCAGGCGATAGTTTTCGATTTTGACGGAACGATTCTGGACACTGAGACGCCTGATTTCCAGACTTGGCAGGAGATTTTCAGCCGATATGGGGTCGAGTTGCGGCTGGAGCTGTGGCTGCAAGCGGTCGGGGGCGGCACGGGTGAGTTTGCGCCTCATGACCATCTGGAGAGCTTACTGGGTAGAGAAGTCGACCGGGAGGGGTTACGAAGGGAACGGCGGAAACGTTATATGGCTCTGGTTCAGGCCCAACCGATTATGCCTGGCGTGCTGGAGTTGATGGCGGCAGCGGAGCGGCGAGGCTTGCGGCTGGCAGTGGCGTCAAGCTCTGACCGCGAATGGGTTGAGTCGCATTTGAAACGACTGGGGCTGCTCGAGCGTTTTGTGGCGGTCGTCACTGCGGATGATGTGGAGCGGGTTAAGCCGGACCCGGCCCTCTACCGGCTGGCGGCGCAAAAGCTGGCGGTTTCGCCCCGGCGGGCGGTCGCGATCGAAGACTCTTACAACGGCATGATTGGCGCGCAACGGGCGGGTCTGCGCTGCGTTTCGGTGCCGAACCAGATTACCCGCGTTTCCGACTTTTCGGGGGCGGATCTCTTTCTGGATTCGATTGCCAGCATAGCGCCGGATGAACTGATCGCCTGTTTTGATCGTTCCGACGCTGACCGAACGGAAACTTGAACCCAGATGCTTCGCTGCCAAGCCTGTCACCGCTCGAAAATCTGTGGGAAAGAAGACGCTCTATGACCCGCGCCATCTACCCAGGTAGTTTTGATCCGTTCCATAACGGACATCTTGATATCGCCCGCCGTGCGGCTGCGCTGTTTGATGAGCTGCTTGTGACGGTCTTTGACGCGCCGGCCAAGCGGCTGCTTTTTTCTACGGAGGAGCGCATCGGGCTGGCGGAAGAAGCCCTCAGAGACATAAAGAATATTTCGATTGTGTCATATAGCGGACTAACGGTAAAATGGGCACTGCGGCATGGAGTCCGGGTTATCGTACGCGGGATCAGAAATGTGGATGATCTCTCTTTTGAATCCCGCATTGACATGGCCAACCGGCTGATGGCGCCCCAGATCGAGACATGTTATCTGCTGTGCAGCACGGAGTACGTCTATCTCAGTTCCACGATTCTGAAGGAAGTGGCGAGCCTGGACGGCGATGTGTCCCACTGGGTGACGCCGCATGCTGAGCGGGCGTTACAGCAACGGTTTGCGGAGGGCGGGGACTAGCGGAGAGGCATTGGGTTTCAGGATTCTGGCGGTTGCCGGGAGCTGTCAAACGAAAGTTCAAACTGATCATGGAAATTCTACAACTGGTGGATCAACTTGAACAGACTCTGAACAGAGGGTGGCGTGTGCCTTTTTCGCCCTCTTTGATCGTGAATTCGGAGGAGTGTCTCCGGCTGATCGATCAGATGCGTATCAGCATACCGAGCGCGATCAAAGAAAGCGAGCGGATGATAACGGAGCGCGACCGCATATTGAGTGATGCGCAGGCCCGGGCGGAGCAGATCGTCGCGCACGCGGAGCAGCAAGCGATCCAGATTGTCAGCGAGGACGAGATCACCGAACGCGCGCGTGAGGAAGCGGAGAGAATCATCGCGCATGGACACGCGGAGGCGATCCGGCTTGTCGATGAAGCCGAAGTATATGCGCTCGATGTGTTATACCGGCTGCGAGACAAACTGAATAATTCGCTGCACCAGGCGGAGAATGGAATCCAGGCAATCGAAGCCAGCCAGGCGCCGCAGGAGCAGGACGCGCCGGCAGAAGCAGAGGGGGAGCTTGAGTTTTCTCCCGCAATACCGCTCGACGATAGTGACGATGAAGATGAGTTGCGGGAAAAGATATAGACACCGCATGACTCCCCTTTCCTGTTGATGATTGGCCGCTTCGCCTCTTTTTTGCGCAGGAAACCATACTTTCTAAACTTCATACAGTGGATCGCAACTTGGTCGCCTCGCGCCCGAAAGTTGATTGGGGCGCTCTTTTTGTGCAGCCTGGTCGGATTGACCTATCGATCGTATTTCCGCAACTGGGTCCCCTTGGGTCCACAGCGAACGGTCACGACGGTCAACCTCAAAATGGGTGTCCACACGCGCCTGACGGATGAGCCGGACGCGGCCAAGATAAAGCGCAGCCTCGAAATGGTGCGGGAGATGGGCGCGCCGTGGATCGTTGAGTACTTTCCCTGGGCCTATTACGAACCGAAACGGGGCCAATACGAATGGAGCCACCCGGATCTGGTCATCGATCACGCCAACCGGCAAGGGCTTACCGTGATAGCCCGCCTGGGCTATGTGCCGGCGTGGGCGCGTCCGGAAGATTCCCATCATCTCTACCTGGCGGAGGAAAACTACGAGGCGTTCGGGCGTTACGCTGTTGAATTCGTGCGGCGCTATCAGGGAAAAGTCCGGTATCTGATTATTTGGAACGAGCCGAACCTGAGCCTGGAATGGGGTTTCCGTCCGGTCGATCCGGCATCCTATGTCAAGATGTTGAAGGTGGTCTATCCGATGGTGAAGGCGGCTGCCCCGGAGGTGCAGGTGCTGGCGGGCGCGCTTGCGCCGACGCTGGACCCGCCGGGGAGCGAATGGAGTATGAACGATCTCGATTACCTTCAGGCGATGTACGACGCGGGCGCGGCCGGCTACTTCGACATACTCGCTATTCACGCGTACGGCCTGGGATTCGACGCGGATGAGCCGGCGGGCGAGTCGGTCGTCAACTTTCGGCGCTCCGAACTTCTGCGGGAGATCATGGTCCGAAACGGCGATAGCGATAAGACGGCGATGATCACTGAAGGCGGATGGAACGATCATCCCCGCTGGACGAGAGCAGTGCGTCCGGCCCAGCGGATTCTTAACTCGGCCCGGGCGTACGAGATCGCCGGCAGCGAATGGCCCTGGATGGAGAGCGTCTGTCTGTGGGTGTTTCGCTTCCCCTGGGATCAGAAGAGTTACCAGGACTACTACACCTTTGTCGACACCGACTTTGAGCCCAAGGCGATCTATCTGGAGATGCAGCGATACGCGGCGGGCCGGTTCGAGGCGCCATGACGGACAAGGACAGGAACGGGGAGAAAGAGACCTTGGCGGCGCCGGGCGGTTCCGACCGGCAGTGGCTGGTTGCAGGGAGCAGTGGCAACCGCTGGACCGGGTTTGACGTACGACGCAGTTTCGAACGGCGGCCGTGGTTGTGGATCGCCGTCTGCATACTGGCGCTGGCGGTTGGCGGGTGGCTCATACTGCGCACAAGCGGGCCGGCGGTGGACGAGACCTGGCTCATGATGCAGGAGCGGGGGAGTTGGCGGGTGGGCATGGACCCGAGTTTTCCGCCATTTGAGACGCTGGATGCGGAGGGCGCGCCGATCGGCTATGACGTCGACCTGGCGCGGGAGATCGCGGCGACGTGGGGGCTGGAGGCGGAGATCGTTGCGATCGGGTTCGATAGTCTGTTGGATGCGCTGCTGGTCGGCCGCGTGGACGCAGTGATCAGCGCGTTTCCGTTCAATGCCCGCATGACGAAAGACGTATATTACCTGCCGCCCTATTTCGAGGCCGGCGTTTGGCTTGCGGCCCGCGCCGACGCCCCGTATGAGGAGATTGCGGACCTGGGCGGGGGTACGGTGGCGGTGGAGTGGGGCAGCCGGGGCGACGCGATTGCCCGCCGCCTGCAACGGGAGGGCGCGGGATTTGAGCGGATGCCGTTCGAATCTTCGGAGAAGGCGATCCAGGCTTTGGTCAGCGGCGCGAGCGACGCCTTGTTGATCGACGGCGTCACGCTGCGTCTGGCGCAAGGGGAAGGCAAGCGGATACGAACTGTGGGCGACGTGCTCGACGAGGATCCCTATGTGATCGCGGTGTCTGTCAAGGCGCCGGTGTTGCGGGGCGCGCTCTTTGAGGCAATGGCGGCGCTGGAGGAGGAAGCGCGGCTGGACCTCCTGGAGGAGCGCTGGTTTGGGCAGGTTGCTGGGGGAGAGTAGAGGGGAAGGCGAGGAAAAGGGCGAGGAGCGGGGGATAACCGCTCCTCACTGTTGGGTCATTTTACTTGGGTCAGCCAGCCCCATTTGTCCGGCATGTTGTCTTCGAGGATGCCGAAGAAGACGCCCTGGATAGCCTGGGTGATGGGACCGCGTTTGCCGTCGCCGACCGGCAGCCTGTCCACGGAGCGGACGGGGGTGATTTCGGCGGCGGTGCCCGTGAAGAAGATTTCGTCGGCCAAGTAGAGCATTTCACGGGTCATGGCCTGTTCGCGCAGATCGTAGCCCAGGTCGCGGGCGATGGTGATGGCGGCGTCGCGGGTGATGCCGCCAAGGATGCTGCTGCCGAGGGGCGGTGTATAGATAACGCCTTGGTAGATGACAAAGATATTTTCGCCGCTGCCCTCGCTCACCTGACCGTTGGTGTCGAGCGCGATGCCTTCGGTGAAGCCGTTGTCTTTGGCTTCCATGACGATGTTCTGACTGCTGACGTACTGGCCGCCGATCTTGGCCATTGGGCTGAGCATGTTGGAGGCCATGCGCCGCCAGCTGCTTACCTGGACATCCACACCCTCTTCGATGGCTTCCGCTCCGAGATAGCGGCCCCACGGCACGGAAGCGAGGATGGCGTCAACGGGGCAGCCGCGGCCATCAACGCCCAGGCTTTCGTAGCCGCGGAAGACCAGCGGCCGGATATAGGCGCTGCGATGGTCGTTTTTGAGCAGGACGGCTTTGGCCACTTCCATCCACTCGTCAACCCCTAAGGGCGATGGGATGTGGGCAACTTTGCAGGAGTAGAGAAGCCGCTCAAAGTGCTCCGGGCCTCGGAAGATGGCGGCGGCGCCATCTACTTCGTAGGCGCGAATCCCCTCGAATGCGCTGCTTCCATAGTGCAGCGCATGGGTGAATACATGCACCGTTGCCTGCTCCCACGGGATGATCTCCCCGTTCATCCAGATATAGTCCGCTTGCATTTTCGCCATCGCTGAACTCCTTCTCGCCAGGTGCGCGCCCGGTTGGCGGTGATGGGCCAACCGGCTTCTTTGTGGTTGCCTGGAAGAGCGGTCCGCCCTCCAGCAGTGCCAAGCCTGTTTGCATTATACAGTGTAAGAATCCGATAGGCTAAGAATCGACCGCGCGGGAAGAACTGCTGTGGTCAGTGGTCAGTGTACGCTGAGTTCGGTTGGGGATGGGCGTAAAGAGAAATTGGGCGGTGAGGCGGAAAGAGGGGGCGGCAGTTTGCCGTTGCGGGTTTAACGCCAGACGCGGGGGAGGTACTGCCTGAACTGTGGGGGGGTCCGTTCGGTGGGGATGGCTACGACCTCTATGGATACGGCGGTGGCGGGACCCCAGTTGCCGTCGGCGTCCTGCGCTTCGAGGAAGATGGTGTGGGTGCCGGGCTGGAGGCCGGTGGTGTCGAGCGATCCGGTCAAGGACTCGACTGTGGAATCGTATTCGCCGTCGAGGGGCTGCAGCGTTTCAAAGGTGGTTGCAATCCAGGATGGCGCCCCAACGGAGAAGCGGGCTGCCCTGATGGGCTGGGCGGGTTCGATGTCGGAGCCGCTGCCGGCGCTGCGGGTATCGTCGGCGGCGGCGGTCAGGGTGACTTCCTTGCCGGGGAGCAGGCGCGGCGGATCGGCGCTGGCGCCGGTCACGTCGGGTCCGGCGGGCAGCTGGTAGGGTCGTCGGGCCGTTTTGGCGGCATAGATGAGGGAGTCGAGGATCTGGTCGGCGATATGGGACTCGAAGTAGGGGCATTGCTGGAAGAAGGCGGTGCCGAGCTCGTAGGTAAAGGCGGCGACGCCAAGGACGCCGTAGGCGAAATCGGTGGCGCTGCCGTCGAATCGATACATGCAAAGTTCGGGATTGCAGACTTTGTAGTCGGGGAAATAGCCCAGTTTGCGGCCGAGGCGGCGCAACTCGTCGCGATTGGGGGCCGGATAGGAGGTGTGCTCCCAAGGGTAGAAGAGGAGGCGCCCGTAGGAGTGAAGAGAGATGAAGACGCCGTTTGTATCCTCGGGCGCGGGATCGTTGTAGCCTTCGCCGCGCTGGTCGGCGAAGACATCACGGAGATAGTCTTCGATGGCGCGGGTTTCCGGCTCGGAAGCGGCTTCGTCGCCGCGGTAGAAGCTAGAGCAGACGTCGCCTGACGAGCAGCCGTTACAGTGATTCCACAGGAAGCTGCCGTTGCGGTTGAGGTCGACACCGTGCTTGGGAAAATCACAGCCGTTGGAGGCGTTGGTATTTTTGCGCCAGAGGTGACCCTTTTCGACCCATGTACGTCCGTCCGGATTGACCAGGGGGATAATGTGGATACGGTTGTAATCGAGGAGCCAGGTCAGGTCCGGGTCGGCGCCGTAGCCTGCGAGCAGCTTTTCCGCGTAGAGGGTGGCGATTTCGGTGGTGGCCAGTTCGCGGGGATGTTGCGCGGCAGTCACGACCAGCTCGCCTTTTTCGATGTCGGTGACCTGGCTGTTGGTGAGGACGAGCGCCTGGATGTCGGAGCCTGCCAGGCCCCAAGAGCGGGTCTTGTACCAGCTGTTGCCGATGTCGATCAGCTCGGCCAAATTGGGGTGTAGTTCGGCCAGTGCTGCCATATCGGTGTGGGTTGCTTCAACTGTGCGGTAGCAGGCGTAGCCGGGAATGCGGCCGGCGGCGGCCTGCGTCTGGAGGGCGCACGGGTCGGGCAAGGCGGCGGTCAGTTCCGGTTCCTGCGAGAAGGGGTAGCCCTCGCGAGCGAGCCACTGCTGTTGCGCGGGCGACACGAGGGCGACGGCCGACTGCTGCTGCGGGTGGACGCGCCAGACGTCGACCTGGTCGAAAAGGGCGTGCAGAGCGTGGGCGTCTGTGTAGTTGATGCGGGCGACAACGGCTTCAGTGGACTGGTCCTGTTCGCAGGGGTCCTCGAGGGGGGAGACGGCGACGCCGGCGGCGTTGAGCAGAACATCCCTGGCGTGCGACGCTACATTATGTTGTTGCCGAGTGAGGAAGAGCAGCACGGCCAGCAGTGCAATCCCCGCGGCCCAGCCTGCAACGCGAACGATAGCTCTCTTTGCGCTCATAGATCAGCGGCGGCCAACGATAAGCAGGTGAAATGTGCCACGGGCCCCTGTCTCTAAGGCTTGTCGACGAGCAGTTGGTCCACCGCCGCCGTCAGCTCGGAGAGCGTACTGACCTGCAGGATCTTATCGCACAGGGGCACATACTCGAGCATATCGCTGTCGCCGCTGCCCCAGAGCATCGGCATTTCGGGATTCAGCCACAGGGTGCGGCGACTGCGGCGGGCCATTTTTCTGAAGATATCGAGCCGGGGATCGTTATAGTTGTTGCGGCCGTCGCCGACGATGATGAGGGTGGTGCGGTGGTCGATGGTGTCGAGGTAGTCGTCAGCGAAATTCTGGAGGCTGTGGCCCAGGTCGGTGCTGTAATAGCCCGGGGGCATCCTGATCAGTACCTGTTGGATCGCTTCATTGGCGCGGTTGCCTTGAAAGTCGGGCGTGATGTACTCCAGGTGGTCGATGAAGGCGAAGGCGTGGGACTTGCTCACCTGGTCCTGCAGTTCATAGAGCAGGGAAAGCATTAGTTCGGTGCAGTGGCGCATGGAGGTGCTGATGTCGCAGATCACGACCAGCTTTGGCTTCAGCGTGCGGTCGCGGTGTTTGATCTGGAACGGGACACCGCCGTGTTTGAGGTTGGCGCGGATGGTGGCTTTGGCGTCGAGCTGGCCGGTTTTGGCGCGTTTTTGGCGGAGGGCGATGCGGCTGCGGAGGAGGGCGGCCAGTCGACGCACCTCCTGGCGCAGCTTCTGCATGTCGGTGTCGGAGAGGGCCTGGAACGGGCGGTCCATGAGGCCGTCGAGCTGGTCTTCGGGGCGCTGTTCGGCCATGTTTTCCGCGATGCGCTGGCCGGCGTGCTGGCGCAGCTGCTCGCGCAGGGCGTCCATGTTTTGGGCGATGAGCTGGCGCATCTGATCCAGGCGTTCCTTGTTCATGCCCATCTGGGCCATGAGCTCCATGATCTCCTGCATTGCATCGCGCACTTGCTCGAACTGCAGGGCGCGCTGCATCCGGCGCGCCATCCATTCACGGTAGCGGAGATCGTCGGCGTTGTTCAGGCCCACCATCTGGCCGAGGGCGTCCAGTTCTTGCGGGGTCATCTGTTCGCCGCGCAGGAGTCGCTCGAGCATCTCTCGCAGCCGCTGGCCGAACTCTTTGAGGGCCTGGGCCAGCATGTTGGCCTCTTCTTCGGACAGATCCTCCATCATATTCATGAGCGGAGGCGGCTCGCCGCTGCCGAAAAAGAGGGGAAAGAGCTCTTCGAAAGCGGGCAGGCTTTCGACATCCTTCACCAGGGTGGCGCGCAGGCTGAGGCGGAAGGCTTCTCGATCCTGAACGCCCAGGTTGTCCACGGCGGTGAAAGCGTCGGCGCTTTCGGCCAGACTGACCCGCACGCCGCCGGAACGCAGCGCTGAGATAAATTTAACGATTCGCTCTTCCATTGGATTCTCCTCGGCAGCGGGGGGCGGAGGCGTACTCGACGTTGTCTCCAGGAGCGTGGCTGAGCGGCATGGTCGGGTGACGCATGGGTCAGTCTATGCGTCGCCGGCGGGGCAGCTCTTGGTCCCAGTCGGTTTCGTCGTCATCGTCCTGGCCGTCCATGCGCCCCAGCTGGCGCTGCACCTTTCGCAGGTCGGTCTCGTGTTTCAGGAGGACGCTGAGGGTTGTCTCCAGGGTCTTGCGATCGAGGTTTTCGGAATTGAGGGTGACAAGCGCCTGCGCCCAGTCCAGGGTTTCGGAGATGCTGGGCAGCTTGCGGAGGTCGATCTGGCGCAGGCTTTGCACAAGCTCTACGGCCTGGCGGGCCATCTGCGGAGCGAGGTCGGGCACCTTAAGGCGGACTACGTTCAGCTCTTGTTCAAGAGAGGGATAGCCGATGAATAGATAGAGGCAACGCCGTTTGAGCGCCTCGCTCAGCTCGCGTGTGTTGTTGCTGGTGAGGACGACGATCGGTACGTGCCTGGCGGCCAGTGTGCCGAGCTCCGGCACGCTGACCTGAAAGTCGCTGAGGACTTCGAGCAGGAAGGCCTCGAATTCGGCATCGGCCCGGTCGATTTCGTCGATGAGGAGCACAACGGGCTCGTCGCTGAGAATTGCGCGCAGCAGGGGCCGCTGCAGGAGGAAACGCATCGAGAAGAAGACGTCTTCTTCGTCGGTGAGGCGGTCGGCGGCTTCGGCGAGGGAGCTGGCTCCGGCGAGGGTCTGCTGGAGCTGGTCGCGGAGCAGCTGCGTATACAGGAGCTGCTTGGCGTACTCCCATTCATAGAGGGCCTTGGTCTCGTCGAGGCCCTCGTAACACTGCAGGCGGATGAGGTTGCGGCCGAGCGAGCCGGCGATGGCCTTGGCGAGCTCGGTCTTGCCGACGCCGGCCGGGCCTTCGGTGAGCAGCGGTTTGCCCAACTGCTGCGACAGGTAGACGGTTGTGGCGATTTCATCGCTGGCAATGTACTGCTGCCCGCCAAGACAGTCTTTCGTTTCCTCGATTGACTGGAACGAGCGCGTCGTATTCATGTGTGGGGGAGGCTCCTTTGGCTGTGGTTCAGTGGCCGGCGAGGGTCTCGATGGGGAGCCGCCGGCAGTGGACCGCTGCAGTACGGTGTAGTGTATCTGACAGGCAGGCGCTTTGCAAGGCATGGGAAACGACGGGCGCATCTGAACTGCAGTGGTTAGTGGTCAGTGGTTAGTGGGAGGCAAGGCGGGGCGAAGATGCGCCGCGGGGCGGGGAATTGGGGTCTCTTTCGGCGGTTTCGGGGGTTTGGCGGCAGGCGGCGGGGCTGGCGGCGCGGAAAGAGTAGTTGCGCGATTCATAATAGTTCAGCTATATTCTTTTCCGTGTCGATGAGGAAATGCCCGAAATCGGTTTGAGAGGGGCAGAGCGGAAGGAACGGGGCGGCAGCGCCAAGAGGCGCGAGGCGCCGCGAGGGCCGGGACATGGAAATCGTCAAATAAGGAAAGATGAATGCTGGATACAGATCGCTTGATCACCTTTACCAGAGACATTGTGCGGATCCAGAGCCTGAGCGGTGAGGAGGGGCAGGTTTCCCGCCGGATCGAGGTTGAGATGAAGGCGGTGGGGTTCGACAAGGTATGGACGGACAGCGTGGGCAACGTCGTCGGGGTAGTTGAGGGCGCGCAGCCCGGTCCGACGATCGTTTTTGACGCGCATACGGATACGGTGGGGGTCTCGCCGGGTGTGCCTTGGGAACTGGACCCGTTCAGCGGAGAGGTGCGCGGCGGCGCGCTGCACGGGCGGGGCGCGGCAGACATGAAGGGCGCGCTCGCGGCGATGGTGCATGGCATTGGCGGGCTTGACCGGGCTGAACTGAAAGGTAGGGCGGTGGTGAGCGCGTCGGTGATGGAGGAGGTGCTGGAGGGGGTGGCGCTGGAAAAGGTGCTGAATCAGACGGGCGCGGACTTCGTGGTGATCGGTGAGGCGTCGGACTTGCAGATCGTGCGGGGGGGACGCGGCCGGGCCGAGATACACCTGACAACGACAGGACGGCCGTCGCACTCGTCGGCGCCGCAGATGGGTCGGAACGCTGTGCTGGACATGATGCGCGTCATTGCGGCGGTGGAGGATCTGGCGCTGGAGGAGCACGCGCAGATGGGTCCGGCGATCTTTGCGCTGACGGATATCATCAGCGAGCCGTACCCGGGCCATTCGGTAATTCCGAGCATCTGCAAGGTGACCTATGACCGCCGGCTGCTGCCCGAGGAGAACGCCGAGCGTGTGCTGGCGGACATCAGGCAACGGCCGGAGCTGGCCGATATCCAGCTGGATGCCCGCGTGGGCATTGGAGAGTACACGAGCTATACCGGACACACGTTTACGACGGAGAAGTTCTTTCCGGCATGGCTGGCGGATGACGAGGACCCGTATGTGACGATGGCTCTGGGCGCAGTGCAGAGCGCGGGCATTGATGCGGGCCTGAACGCTTACCGTTTCTGCACAAATGCGGCGTATACCGCGGGCAGGGCAGGCATCCCGACGATTGGCTTTGGGCCGGCGACGGAGGCGGACGCGCATATTATCAACGAGAAGCTGAAGCTGGAAGACTTGATTGGCGCGGCGCGCGGGTACAGGGCGATCGGCGAAGCCGTGCTGGGTTAAACGCAAGGGCAAACATGGGTCAACAGATCACGCTAACACAGAAGGAAGCCCGCCGGTTGGCTGTTGCCGCGCAGGGGCTGGCCGGGCCGCGCGCGCAGGCAAGCAAAACGGGCATCATCGAGCTGCTGAGACAGATCAACTGCCTGCAGATCGATCCGATACGGGCGGTGGAGCGGACGCAGCTGCTGGCGCTGTGGAGCAGGATGGGGGCGTTTGACCCGACGTGGCTGGACGATCTGCTGGAGGAGCGGGAGATCATCGAGGCTTGGGCGCACGCCGCTTCCTTTGTTCTGACGGAGGACTATCCTCTTTTCCGGCGGTGGATTGGGCGGGCATTTACCAATTCCAGCGAGTGGTCGGAGCGGATACGCGGGTGGATGGCGTTGAATGCAGAGCTGGAGGCGCATATTCTGGCGCGTCTGCGGGAGGACGGGCCGCTGCCTTCGAAGGCGCTGGCAGGGCCGGAGGCTGTTCCGTGGGAGTCGCTGGGCTGGACCGGGGGGAGCGCGGTTTCACGCATGTTGGACTTCCTGGACCGCAAGGGGCTTGTGATGACTGTGGGCCGGCGGGGCAACCAGAAGCTGTGGCATCTGCGGGATGCGTGGCTGCCGGAGTGGGTGGACGCGGCGTTACCTGCGGAGGAGGAGGTTGTACGCGAGGCGTGCCAGCGCTCGCTGAAGGCGCTGGGCGCGGCAAGCCAGAAGCAGATCAACGAGCATTTCATGCGCAAAAGGTACCCGAACCTGGGCGAGCGGCTGAAGGAGCTGGTGGAAGAGGGGATTGTGCTGCCGGCGCAGGTTATGGACGAGGAAGGGCCTTGGGGCGACGACTGGTACATCCACCGGGATACGCTGCCACAGCTGGAATCTATCCGGGCAGGGGAGTGGGCGCCGCGCACGGTCTTTTTGTCGCCTTTTGACAATCTCATCTGCGACCGGGATCGGACGGAGCGGCTCTTCGACTTTTACTACCGCATCGAGATTTACGTGCCGAAGGCCAAGCGGGAATACGGCTACTATGTGATGCCGCTGCTGCACGGCGACCGCCTGATTGGGAGAATGGATTCGCAAATCGAACGCAAGACGGGAATCTATCGGATCCACGCACTATATCTGGAGGAGGAGGCGCGCATTGACGCGCAGACGGGCACGGCAGTTGCCGAGACGTTAGGGGAGCTGGCCCAGTTTATCGGCGCGAAACGTGTCGAACTGGGGGAGCGGATCCCAGCCGCCTGGCGCAAGGCGCTGGAAATGGAGGTCACACAAGGCTTATGACAGCATCTGCACAGGCAGCTTCAGGGCAAACGGCGAATGCGTCGGCCCGGTTCGGAACGTTTGGGGGTGTGTTCACGCCGAACGTTCTGACTATTCTGGGGCTGATCCTGTTTTTGCGGGCGGGCTGGGTTGTGGGCCAGGCCGGTCTGCTGGGCGCGCTGTTGATCGTGTTGATCGCCAACTCAATCAGTTTTCTGACGGGGTTGTCGCTGTCCGCGATCGCGACGTCGATGAACGTGCGGGCGGGGGGCAAGTACTATCTGATTTCGCGGACGCTGGGGCGTGAAATCGGCGGCGCCATTGGAGTGCCCCTGTATCTGTCGCAGGCGATTTCGGTTGCCTTCTACATCATCGGTTTCACCGAGTCATTGGAGGGCATTGCCTTCTTCAGCCAGATCGACGCCAGGGTGCTTTCGACAGGCATCGCCATTGTCTTCGCTGTTGTGGCGTTTATCGGCGCGGACTTTGCGATCAAGATCCAGTATTTCATTTTGGCGGCGTTGATGGCGGCGCTGCTTTCTTTCTTTGGGGGAGGCTGGTTTTCGATTCAGGCACCGACGCTGACGGCCAACTATGGCGAGGGCATGAGCTTCTGGAGTGTTTTCGCGGTCTTTTTCCCGGCGGTGACGGGGATTGCGGTGGGCGCGAGCATGTCCGGCGATCTGAAGGACCCGGGGCGGAGCATTCACAAGGGCACACTTTTTTCGGTGATGTTTACGGCGGCGGTCTACTTTCTGTCGGTCGTCTGGCTTTCGTTGCATGGCAGCCCGGATGAGTTGAAGAGCAACACACTGATTATGCGGGATATCGCTCTGTTTCCGCCCTTGATCCTGATCGGCGTGTGGGCTGCGACGCTTTCGTCGGCGCTGGGCAGCATTGTGGCGGCGCCGCGCACGTTGCAGGCGATGGCGTCGGATGGGATTGTGCCGCGGGTGTTGGGGGCGCGGCTGGGGAGCAGGACGGAGCCGCGAGTGGGGGTCCTGATCACGGCGGGGATCGCGTTTGCGGTGATTTGGGCCGGTGATCTGAACGTTGTGGCGCCGATCATCACGATGTTCTTCCTGAACACGTACGGGATGACGAACCTGGTCGCGGGGATCGAGAAGCTGGTGGGGAATCCCAGTTTCCGGCCGCGGGCGAAAATCCACTTCAGTTTTTCGTTGCTGGGCGCGGCCGGTTGTTACGGGGCGATGTTCGTGATCAATCCCGGGGCGACGGTCGTTGCGATTCTGATCAGCTACGGGATCTATTTCTATTTGGAGCGCCGCTCAACAATTCGCACGTGGGGCGATGTTCGCAACGGGATCTGGTTTGCGCTGGCGCGGCGGTCGTTGCTGAATCTGGAGCGTTCGGTCTTTCATGCCAAGAACTGGCGGCCGAACATACTGGTGTTCACGGGGCAGCCGCATAACCGGGCGCCGCTGGTCGAGGTGGCGAATCTGTTGAGCAGGGGGTATGGGATTGTCTCGTTCTACCAGTTGCTGGTGGGGGACATCGATCAGCTGGCGAGAAGGAGGCTGCGCAGCATCGCGCGACGGCAGATCCGTTCGTACATCCAGGAACAGAACATGACCGCCTTTGCCGAGGCCGACATTGTGGAGAATTTCTATGCCGGCGCGGTGACGGTAAGCCAGTCGCACGGTGTGGGCGGGTTGGAGCCGAACGCGGTGCTGATGGGTTGGAGCGATACGGAGGGTGGGCGCACGCTTTCGCTGCGGCTGCTGTCGACACTGTTTGAGCTGGGCAAGTCGGTGTTGTTCCTGCACTTTGATGAGAAGCGGGGGTTCGGCAACCAGAAGGTGATCGATGTGTGGTGGCGCGGGCGCAGCGGGAACGGTGATCTGATGCTGTTGCTGGCGCACATTATTTCGCAGAGTCCGACATGGGACGGGGCTTCGATCCGGCTGCTGCAGACGCTGCCGCGCGGGGAGGGGCGCGAACAGGTGGAGGCCCATCTGCGGGCGCTGTTGGAGAGGGTGCGGGTGAATGCGGAGCCGGTCGTGATCGTGCCGCCGCGTGGTGAGCGGTTCCCGGATACAGTGAAAACGTGGAGCAGGGAGACCGACCTGACCTTGCTGGGCATGAACCGGCCGGAGGCAGAGGCCAGGGAGAGCTATGGCAACCAGCTGAATGGCTGGCTGAGATCGGTGGGAACGGTACTCCTGATTCATAGCGGGCAGACGGAGGATATATTGGCTCCGGACGATTGAACGGCAGTGGTCAGTAGTCGGTGATCAGTGGTCAGTGGATGGCTGCCTGAGTCGTCGTTGCTGGACTGTTACTCCCTTAGCTGCTGTGCTATACTGCCCACGGCGGGCCGAGGGGGCCTGACCAACTGTCGGCACACATTTCCAAGACACACATTAGTTTAGCGAAGCGCTTCCACCGCCGCCGGGACGTGTCGTGCGGAGGGGCAGCGCTTTATCTATCATTCCTTTGGCTGGCTTTCGAGGTTGCGGGAGGCCGGCACGCCATCCCAAGCGGAGAATTTAACGATGCGCGCGAATCCGATTCGCAAGTTGCTAGATGATGGAAAACCGACACTGGCGACGCACATTCACAGCGTGTGGCCGAACGTGGTCGAGGCGCTGGGCCATACGGGGCTGTACGATTACGTGGAGTTTGTGGCGGAGTATGGAACGTATACGCTGCACGACTTGGACAACATTTGCCGGGCGGCTGAACTGCACGGCCTGGGCTCGATGATCAAGATCGACTGGGCGAACAACGAGTTTGTCGCGCAGCGGGCGGTGGGGTCCGGGTTCAACAGCGTGCTGTTTTCGGACGTGCGTTCGGCGGCGGGCGCGGCGGACTGTGTGAGCTATGTACGGGCGGATACGCCGCATGCAGGCGGTACCTTCGGCGTGGCGACGCGGCGGTTTTCGTACATGGGGTACGGGGGCAATGAGGCGTATGTGCAGGCGCTGGACGATATCGTGGTGGCGCTGATGCTGGAGAAGAAGCCGGCGCTGGATGAGCTGGACGGAATTCTGGCGGTGGACGGGGTGGAGATGCTGCAATGGGGGCCGTCCGATTTTTCGATGAGCATTGGGAAGGCGGGACAGCGGGACGATGCCGAAGTAGCGGCGGCGGCGCAGAAGGTCATTGATGGCTGCCTGGCGACGGGTGTGCATCCGCGTATTGAGATTGGAACCGCGGACGATGCGAAGCGTTATCTGGACATGGGAGCGCGGCACTTCTGCATCGGCACGGACATCGCGATCCTGCACGGGTGGTGGCAGAAGGAGGGGGAGAGTATGCGGAAGGCCCTTGAGGGCTAGGGAGTAGGGGCCAGGGATTAGGGGCTAGGGCAGGGCAATCGCATCTAAATCTGTAGGCCGATTCAGTTGAAATTGTGGCCAGAAGAAAGCGAGAATAAGTGGAAATCACCCTGCGCTTACTGAATATCGACGGGAAGACGCCGCGGGGATCAGGCCCTCAGTCGGCGAGATAAGTTAAATTCTCCGTCTACGTGCCATCTTTCGTACATTTCCCTGTGTCTTACCCCGACCTGGAAGAGTATTCGGCTGCATTTCGATGTTCTGACCCAATTTAGATGCAATCGCCCGGCAAAAGCCGCTTGCGCTATGCATTTGTTTCGTGTAAAACTATCATGTGGAGTGCTACGCTTTCTGAATCCGTGCGCCAACTCCGCTATCGTATTGCTAAGCATGTAACTTTCGGAATAACTGGTTCCGGGTAAGGCTTGCACGTTACGCCAAACAACACCAATTTCGTGATAGGAGGGAACGATCGAATGATACAGTTTGACTTTGGCCGCCTGGAGCAAGTAGAACTGCGAACCGTTTGGGTGAGTGAAGACAGCGACTTCGCCTCGTGGCTGGCACGCGGCGACAGCCTGGCGCTGCTCGGCGAAGCCATCAACATGGACCTGGAACTGGAGGACACCGAAGGCTGGGTGGCGCCCTACCCGCGCGGCGTTGTCTGCCGTTCCCGCGGCAGCGGCGGCTACGTGGTCATCGAGAATCAACTGGAACATACAGACCAAAGCCACTTGGGCCAGTTGCTCACCTACGCTGCAGAGTTGAAAGCGGTGACCATGGTGTGGGTAGCGGCTCAGTTTACACAGGAAGATCGCAATACGCTCAACTGGCTCAACGATGTTACCAACGACAATATTCGGTTTTTCGGCCTCGAGGTAGAGCTATGGCGAATCGGCGAATCGCCTCTGGCCCCCAAGTTTTACCTCGTGAGCAAGCCCAGCGGTTGGGGCGGCAACGCCGATGAGCGCACGCGATCGCCCATCGATGGCTCGCCTTCCTCCACCCCGAACACTACGCCGCCCCCCACGCCAACGCCGACTCCCGACCCGTCCCCGGGTCCATCCGAATCATCTCTGGAAGATCAGCTTCAGCAAGTCGAAAACGAACTTCAACTCGAATATCAACTCGTAGAAAATGAACTACAGATGGAGTACTGGCAGGCGTTGCGAAAACACCTGGAAGACAGCGGCAGCTTCATCCGGCCCGGTACGCCCCGTTCACAGAATTGGATGAACTTTGACGTGGGACACTGGCGCCTGCGAATGACCGCTTTCAACAATATGCGGGAAGGCGGGATCGGCGTTCAACTGGTGATTCGCGAAGGTGATGCCGAGGTCTCCTATAATACGCTCTACCAGCAGCGCGGCGAAATCGGAGCTGAAATCGGCGACGCCCTCGAGTGGCGAGAACTGCCCGAACACAAGCAGGGCCAGGTGATGTTGCGCAAATACAACGCCGACCCGACCAACAGGGCGCAGTGGCCGGAACAACACGACTGGTTCCGAGAGAAACTGGAAGCGTTCGATCGGGCTTTCCGCCCCCGTATCTCCACCTTCGGCGCTTCGGCCTCATAGCCGGCGCGGCGCGCCCGTCCCGCCCTGATCTCACGCATACTCCGACTGTTCGCCGCCCATCCGGCCCAGGGCAATCGCATCTAAATCTGTAGGCCGATTCAGTTGAAATTGTGGCCAGAAGAAAGCGAGAATAAGTGGAAATCACCCTGCGCTTACTGAATATCGACGGGAAGACGCCGCGGATCAGGCCCTCAGTCGGCGA
>JAJDZJ010000241.1 GCA_022824685.1 Caldilineaceae bacterium | reverse complement strand
TTCTCCGCTCGTTGCTCCGCCGCTTGACGCGCTGTGGCTTCCGAATCGGCTCGCTGTGCCTCCGAATCGGCTCGCTGTGCTTCCTCTTCAGTTCGTTGCTCCGCTGTTTGGCGCGCTGTAGCTTCAACTGCAGCCCTCTTGACAGCGACCTGATAGCCGGGTATCACAAACCCGGAATAGACATCGTTCAGCGCCAGCACCGCCATATCCGTCTGCCGTTCCAGATCCTTCATCCGAAACTGAAGCCCCGGCAACACGTCCGAACCGATGACGCCCTCGGCATCAGGCTGTATTTCCTCGTAGCCTCCTCCGGTAATGAGACGGTAGAAGCGCATGTGCTCGCCGGCGGGGTCGAGAATGAAGTACTCCTTCACACCGGCCAGCGCATAGTCCCGCCTCTTCTCTTCCGTATCCCTGAACACCTCCGCCAGCGTGGAGTCGGAGACCGCCTCCACAACCATGTCGCAGACCCCACCAAAATGACGCTGGTCGACGCCGCCCCACGGTACCGGGTTGCTGTTCAGGATCACGCCGATGTCCGGCTTGCGCACCGCCTCGCGCTGTCCGGAGGGCTCTGCAGGGTCCTCTATGGTCAGGATAAAGCCGGTCTCCAGATTGATCAGCTTTGCGATGGCATGTGTACTGATGAAACGGCGGAGCAGCTCGAGAAACCAGTTGTAGAGGTCGAGTTGGGGCTCATTGGGCAAGGGTTTGGCCTCCAGTCTGCCGTTGTTCCATTCGTAGCTTACGTCGATGTCCGGGTATGGGTTTTCGTACCACTTGGCCCAGTACTCTTCCAGGGTGACGTAACGGCCGTCGTCGGGGGCGAAGGGATTGACAGACGGTTCGGGCCGCGCGAGAGGTTCCGCATGCACGTACGCGCCAGCGGACTCAGACATTGCTGTCTTGCCCGCCTGGGATGGACTTTTCTGTGTTTGGGACTGGTTGTGCAGGACTTCTTTGGACTCCATGCTGCCCCCTCCGGCATCGCGGCTGCGCGCAACACGGCCTACGTGCGGCCATTCTATCACGACATCTGTGCCCCCGGCTAGCAGCGCATCCAGTCTTGGGTCGGGGCCAAACCATTGAATACAGACTGTCCCCTGCTGTTCGGACGGTTGGCCGCAAGCGGCCTCCCCTAAGCGCGACGATGGGTCCCGCAGCGCCCCCCGACAACTGGCCAACCGCCTGAGCGGGCCAAAGCCCTAAGTTTGCCCGCCAGCCAAAAAGGGTTTTGCCAAAGTCCGAATCGTGGCAGGGCTAAAGAAGCCAGCCAAGCCGGGCAAGCGAAGGCAAGGACTGGCGCGACGGCCAGATCTAATGCATCCGAAGACGGTCGGCAGCATTCCTGAAAACCCTGATAATCCCGCAAATCCTGATTCTGACAGCAACCCCTAAGATTTCCGACAGTTGACAGACGTCACGGACCCAGTGCAGAATTGAGACCAATAGCAGGTATATGAGATTTCCTGCGCACACCCATGCCGCGGGAAACCAGAAGCGCCCGCACACCTGTGATTCGTCCATTCCAAGTAGAGTATCCCACATTCCGAGAGCGAACTCCGGACCATGGCAGCAACGAATCTCTCTGAAAGGCGATTGGCCAGATTCTGGAGCAAGTACGGCTTTGTTCTGGCTGTCCTTGTCCCTATCCTGCTCTGGTTCAGCATATTCTCCTTCGGCCCCATCCTCTACGCGCTCTATGCCAGCCTGACCAACACTCACAGCCTTGATCCCAGCAGGGCCAGGTTCGTCGGCCTCGATAACTATATCTCCCTGTTGGATGACCGGCGGTTCCTGGCGTCGATGAGCAACGTCTTCAGATTTGTCCTCGTCAAAGGGATCCTGAATATTGTGCTCTCGCTTGGGCTGGCCCTTCTGCTGGAGCGGCTGCGGCGCGGGCGCAACTTTTATCTCTTCTTTATATTCATGCCCGTCGTTATCTCCCAGGTCGCAGTTGCCATGCTCTTCCTGTGGCTCTATGACCCTCGTCTCGGGCTGATCAACTACCTGCTCAGCCTGGTCGAGATCCCGCCGCAGAGCTTCATTCGCAGCACGGCCCAGGCCATCTACAGCGTAGCCATCGCCGATGTGTGGAAGACATACGGTTACGCCGCGGTCATCTTTCTTGCCGGCCTGCTCGATATCCCCCAGGACTACTACGAGGCGGCCAAAGTAGACGGCGCCACCCGCCTGCAGACGCTCTGGCGCGTTACCCTCCCCCTGCTGAAAAATCCACTCGTGCTGGTCATGGTCCTAATCGTCATCGACGGCGTACAGCACTTCACCATGGTGCAGGTGATGACCGGCGGCGGTCCCGCCGACAGTACGCTTATGCCTAGCATTCTCGTCTACAACTATGGGTTGGGCGCCAACAACTACCGCATGGGGTATGCATGCGCAATATCTTTCATAATGTTTGTCGTGATCATGGCGATCACAGTATTCCAACTTCGTCTGTTCCGTTCACTCTACGACTGAGCGGGCAGTTCCAGACGGCGCGAGGAAAGTTTTGACAGTTCAAGCGGAGAGGCGCTTGCCATGACCGATATCAGCCTCGATCGCAGAGCGGGCGGTTCGCTGCCGTCCGGCGGGGCGGGGGCCGATGCCCGCATACGCCTGCGGGAGCAGGTAATCGCGCTCGTCACCCATCTGCTCCTGGTGATATTCGCGTTCATCGCTTTTGGGGCCATGATGTGGATGGTCCTCGCCTCCTTCAAGTCGGCGTCCGAGATCATCGCCAAGCCGCCCACCTTCCTGCCCGAGGCCCCCACTTTGGAAAGCTACGCCCTCATCCTGCGCGAACAGGCATTTGGACGCTTCTTTCTCAACAGCATCTTCGTCGCCCTGCCGTCCGTCTTGCTCATCCTCTTCAGCAGTTCGATCGCCGGTTTTGTCTTCGCCAAGTTCGATTTTCCCGCCAAGGAAGTTATTTTCACCATTATATTGAGCACGCTGATGGTGCCGCCAGCGGTTACCCTGCTGCCGCTCTTCCGCCTGGTCAGCAGACTGGGCTGGGCCGACACCTATCAGGCTCTCATCATCCCGGTCTGCGTCAGCGCCTTCGGCATCTTTCTGCTGCGCCAGTTTATGGAAGGCCTCCCGTCGGAGCTGCTCGACGCCGGGCGTATTGACGGCGCATCCAACTGGTGGATCTATCGCCACATCGTCCTGCCGCTTTCGGTTTCCGCGCTCAGCGCGCTGGCGATTTTCAGTTTTCTGGCAAATTGGGATTCCTATCTCTGGCCCCTGGTAATCATCTATGAGGAAAAGATGCGGACGCTGCCCCTGGGCCTTGCCTATCTGCTTGGATGGTCCAGTCGGCCGCGCTACGATCTCTTCCTCACCGGGGCGGTCATCACCGTCGTTCCTGTGGTCGTCTTCTACTCATTCTTTCAGAGTCGCTTCGTGCGCGGGGTGACACTTACAGGGTTGAAATACTGACGCGCGGGGAGGCTTCTGGTCGGTCTTTTGTCCCTTCGCGCATTCCCAGATGGTTCGTGAAGCTGCCTGCATTGGAAACGGTCTTTTTCAACACCACAGTAGCAGAGGAGAGAACGATGAACCAGAACCCAATGACGCGCCGCCAGCTGCTCCAAATGTCCGCCGGTCTCGGCGCCGCCTCGGTCCTGGCCGCCTGTGTGCCCGCGGCTACCGAGCCTGCCGCCGAAAGCGGCGGAGAGGCGGCGCCCGATATGGCCATGACCGAGCTGAGCCTGTGGTCGATGAGCTACCCGCCGCATGACAATGCCTGGAATATGCTGGCCGACCAGTATAACGAGGCCAACGACGAGCGCAATGTCACCGTTGAGCCCAAGACGGACCCGTGGACAACCTACGCCTCCGGTCTCAGCGCAGGCACGGCAGGCGACCTCCTCTCGATCCACGGCGCCGCGGCGGCATCCTTCATGGCGACCAACACGCTGCTCCCACTCACCGAGACGCTCGGCGGTATGGGTACCATCAAAGATCGCTTCTTCTCAGCCGTGATGGACTACTATACCTACCAGGGCGACGTGTACGGAATCCCGCTCCACAACAACACGCCGGGCATCGGCTTCATCACCAACCTGGACCTGTGGGGAGAGGCCGGCATGGAGCCGCCGCTGACCTACACACACTGGGATGACGTCTGGCAGGACGCCGCGGCGTTAACGCAAACTGACGATGACGGCAACATCACCGTCGCCGGCCTCTCCATGCGCAACTACCACAACATTCAGTATCTGTGCGGCGCCATCTACGAACAGGGCGGCGCCTATCTGAATGAAGAGACCGGCGAGTGGAGCGTCAATACGCCAGAAGGGATCCGCGCGCTCAACGAGTTGTTCTACGACCCGATCTTCACCCACGAGGTTGATTCGCCCGATCTACCGGCCGTTTTCAACGGGCTGGCCGAAGGGCGCATGGCCATGGGCGGTATTTGGATCGATTATATCCCCTTCGCCGCCACCGCCTTCCCTGAAGGCAACTTCGGTTTCACCATGCGGCCCGGCATCGACGGCGCCGACCCCGTCGTTGTCGGCGAAGGCGGGTGGGGCCTCAACGTAAACGCCGAGACCTCGAATCCCGAGGACTCGCTCGACTTCATCGACTACCTCAATGACGATGGCGTCATGATCCAGTGGCTACAGTCGCAGCACTCGCTGCCCTGCGTCTTCTCGCTGCTTGACCATGAATGGTACTCCAGTGATGAAGCCAAATTCCTGCAACCGGCACTGGCAACCGTTCAGGACTGGGTCTGGATTGGGCCGGTCGGCACCAAATATGCCATGGATGACGTATTCTGGCCTTCGCTTGAGGAACTCTCCCTTGGCGCCATCAGCGTCGAAGACCTGGCGGCGCGCCTCGACGAAGACCTGACCGACAGGGTACAGAGATTCCGCGAAGACACCGGTTACGAGTGGTAAAACACGAATGGGGAGGGGTGAGTAAGGATTTCTCCCTCCTCCTCCCTTTTTCCCCGATCCAGCCTCAAGAAGGAGTTGAACATGAGCAACTGGTTTCAGATCCTGCGCGAGCAGTTGCAACTCCCCAATATCGCTGCAGACGGGGCGGCTGTCCCTTTTGGTATCGGCGGGATCGCGTCGGAGGCCTGGCATGTGGCCGGGATCCAGAGCGCCGGCAATTCCGAGCAGGTGTTGACGGCCCACACTGACGACGGCGCTGAAGTCCAGTGGCACATGCGCTTCTTCGCCGACACGCGCGCCGTCGAATGCTGGGGGGTGCTGACCAACCGGGGCACGCAGCCACTGCAAAATCTGAGCGAGTGTCTCACCTGGGACCTGGATCTGTTGCTCCAGCCGGCCTTCGGCGAACCGTGGATTCGCCGCGTGAACGGCGTGCATTTTCTGGCCAACTTCTTCCCGCCCGAAGACTTTGCCATCGCTGACCGTCAGCTCCTGAAGACGCCCCAGGTCTTTGCCCCCTTGGCCATTATGGCCGGTGACGGCGGCCGTCCTTCCGACGGGCATCTGCCCTGCGCCATCGTCTGCGACGGCTCGCGCAGCCAGGGATTTGCGCTCTTTCTTGAATGGTCGGGCCTCTGGCGCATCAGCCTGACACAGGAGACGCGCGAGGTCAACGACCCGGACACAGATTGGCCAGTTCGTCTCGAGGCCGGTCTCTGGGGGCTGGCCCTGAACCTGCAGCCGGGCCAGTCACTGCCGCTGCCGCGCGTCCTTCTGACAGCCTTCGACGGCGACCTGGATGACGGCGGCAACGCCCTGCGCCGCCATATCCGCCGCCATGTCATGCCTCCATTGGGCGGCGAAGAGGTCCTGCCACCGGCCACCTTCAATCACTGGTTCGCCTTCCATAACGATTACACCGATCAGAGTCTCAGGCCCGCGGTCGATGCTTCGGCCGCTGCCGGTCTTGAGTATTTCTGTGTGGACGGCGGCTGGTTCGCGGGCGATTTCCGCGACGGCATCGGCAACTGGAGTGAGGGCGATCCCAGGAAATTCCCCAACGGCATCGCGCCTTTCGCCGATTACGTGCGCTCCAAGGGGATGAAGTACGGTACCTGGTTCGAGCCGGAGTGGGCCAACAAGGACAGCGAGATCTACCGTGACCATCCGGATTGGTTTTGGGAGACGCCAGAGCGGCCGCCGGTCATGCGGCCCGAGTTCCCCTTTCAGCACCCTGAGTTTGCCCTGATCAACCTGGGCCTGCCCGAGGCGCGCCAGTGGTGGCTGGACCGGATCGTGCGCGCCTACGAGGAGTGGGGCGTGCGTTGGATTCGCTGGGACTATAACCAGGACCCGCGTTCAAACTGGGAGCGCAACGTGCCGCAAGGGGAGATCGGCTGGCGGCAGATCCAGCATGTGCAGGGCCTGTACCAGGTGCTGGACGACATTCTGGAGGCCTGCCCGGAGCTCTTCATCGAACAGTGCGCCAGCGGGGGGCATCGCATCGAGCTGGGTACCGTGCGCCGCGGCCACAGCTTCTGGATGAACGACCACACCACGCATTCGGCGATCGTGCGCGCGCTGCAGCACGGCCTCAACACCGTCCTGCCCGGCAACTATGCCAACACCAATATCTGCCAGCAGCGTCATGACTTCACTTCCTACGACTACCTTTCCCACGCTGCCGGCGGCTTCGGCTATAGCGGAAAACTGTGGGAGGCGTCCTCAGCCGATTTCAACCGCTACCGGGCCGCGGTCGAGGATTACAAAGCCTACCGGGCGCTCCTGCTGGGCGACTACCGGCGCCCCACCGGCCAGCCGACCAGCGCCGACGAATATGCCCAAGTGATCTTCAGCGACGGCGGACGCTCTGTTGCCATGGAGTTCAATGCCGACTCGCCCGGCAGCGCCAGCCTCAGCATGGATTAGTGGTCACAACGGCTACCCATGGGGCCAGCACCGCGCCGGTTTCCGGATACGTCGCAGCCCCGCGCAGATTGACGAACGGCTGACAGTTGTGTAGGCTTGGTTCTGCATACGAATATGTGACATCTGCTGTATCGGCCCGGTCAGTTGAATACCTACAGAGGAGAGGGAACGAGTTCCTATGCTTGCTTCTCTCTTTTCTTTTTGTCATCCGCCGTTCCGTCCCGCAACAAGGATTCAAACGTGAGCGCCTGGTTTCAGTTGCTGCGCGAACAGCTGCAATTCGACCATATCCATACCCCCCGGGAATCAGTCCCCTTCGGCATTGGCGGCATCGCCTCTGATGCCTGGCGAGTGGCCGGCATCGCGCGCGTCGACACGTCCGAATCTGTGCTGACAGCGCACACCGAGGAAGGCGCTGAGGTCCAGTGGCATATGCGCTTTTTTGCCGATACTCGCGCGGTCGAGTGCTGGGGCGTGCTGACAAACCGGGGTAGACAGCCCCTGCAAAATCTTACTGAATGCCTCACCTGGGACCTGGAGCTGCCGCTGCAGCCGGCTTTCGGTGAGCCATGGATCCGCCGCGTAAACGGTGTGCGGTTCCTTGCCAACTACTTTCCGCCCCATGACTTTGCCCTCGTCGACCGCCAGCTGTTGAAGACGCCGCAGGTCTATCCAACCTTTTCCATCCAAGCGGGCGAGGGCGGGCGCTCCTCCGACGGGCACCTGCCCTGCGCGATCGTCTGCAATGCGCAGCGCACCCAGGGCATGGCCCTCTTCGTGGAATGGTCGGGGCTGTGGCGTATCGGCCTGACACCGGAGCCGCGCGGCGCGGGCGAAGCGGATACCGACTGGCCGGTTCGTCTGCAGGCCGGTCTTTGGGGTTTGTCGCTGCATCTGCAGCCGGGCCAGGCACTGCCGCTGCCGCGTGTGCTGCTCACTGCGTTCAACGGCGACCTTGATGACGGCGGCAACGCGCTGCGCCGCCATATTCGCCGCCACGTCATGCCCTCCCTCGACGGGAAGGAGGTCCTGCCGCCGACATCCTTCAACCACTGGTTCGCCTTCCTCGATGACTTCACCGCCCAGGGTCTGCGTCCCGCGGTCGACGCAGCGGCCGCGGCCGGCCTGGAATACTTCTGTATAGACAGCGGCTGGTTCGCGGGCGATGGCCGCAAAGGCGTCGGCAACTGGGAGGAGGGCGATCCCGATAAATTTCCCGGCGGCATCGCGCCTTTCGCCGACTATGTGCGTTCCCAAGGGCTGCAATACGGCGCCTGGTTCGAGCCGGAGTGGGCCACAAGAACAGCCAGCTCTATCGCGCCCATCCGGACTGGTTCTGGGATACGCCCCCGCGGCCGCCGGTTCCGGGGCCGGGCATGCACTTCGTCGATTCCGAATTCGGTCTGCTCGATCTGGGTCTGGCGGAAGCGCGCCAGTGGTGGCTCGATCGCATCGTGCGCGCCTATAAGGAATGGGGCGTGCGCTGGATTCGCTGGGACTTCAGCCAGGACCCGCGCCCGAACTGGGAGCTCGGCCTCGCGCCCGGCGAGATCGGCTGGCGCCAGATCCGGCACGTGCAAGGTCTGTACCAGGTTCTGGACGAAATCATGGCGGCCTGCCCGGACCTGTTTATCGAACAGTGCTCGATCGGCGGCTTTCGGATCGACCTCGGCACCGTGCGCCGCGGCCACAGCTTCTGGATGAACGACCACACCACCCACTCGGCGCTGGTGCGCGCCTTTCAACACGGCTTGAACACGGTCCTGCCCGGAAATTATGCCAATACAAACATCTGCCAGGATCGGCACAATTACACCACCTACGACTACCTGTCCCACGCAGCGGGCGGCTTCGGCTACAGCGGAAAACTGTGGGAGGCGCCCACCGCCGATTTCGAGCGCTACCGCGCCGCGGTTGAGGAGTTCAAGAGTTTCCGCGAGATCCTGTTGGGCGACTATCAGCGGCCCACAGGCCAGCCTTCCAGCGCCGATGAGTACGCCCAGGTGATCTTCAGCGATGGCGGCCGCTCTGTTACAATGGAGTTCAACGCCGATTCTCCGGGCAGCGCCAACCTCAAAATGACATAAATGAGGTTCGAAAAACCCCGGCAGGAGCGTTAAGGGAACTGGCCTCTCACCCACTTCCCCTTCAAGCACGCCACCATCTGACCACCACCCGAATAGGCAACGGACCATGACATCGACGGTTGCGAACGTAAAGGACAAAGTCATTCTCGTCACCGGCGGCGCGCAGGGCATCGGCGGCGCGGCCGCGCAGCTGTGCGCGCAGCGCGGGGCCGAGGTGATCATCACCGACATCAAGGACGAAACCGGCGAAGCGCTCGCCGCGTCTCTGCAGGCCGAGGGCCACAAAGCCTGCTATGAAAGGCTCGACGTGCGCTGCCACGAGGACGCGCAGAGGGTCTTCGGCGAGGTGAGGGAGCGCCACGGCCGCCTCGATGTCCTCATCTGCTCCGCCGGTGTTCTGCGGGGCCCCAATCTGATGCCGGACGCCTTCCCCGTCGACGTCTTCGACGACGTGATCGCGGTCAACGTACGCGGCGTATTCCTGTGTGTGAAGGAGGCCTACCCTCTGCTCAAGGCCAGCGACAAGGGTGTGGTCCTGCTGGTTGGCTCGGGGGCGGGCGTGACAGGCGGCAGCTCTTCTATCGCCTACGGGACCAGCAAGGGCGCGGTCAACGGGATGGGAATGACGCTGGAAAGTCACCTTGCGCCCAAGGGCATCCGCGTCAACGTCGTTTGCCCCGGCGGCATCGAGACGGAGTTGAAGCTCAGACAGATGCGCGAATCGGCTGAGGCGCAGGGACAGGCGTTCGATGTGGACGATGCGCGTGCCCGCCTGGGTGATCCGGAAGGGGTCGGCGAGGCTCTGGCCTTTCTCGCCTCCGACGACGGCCGCTATGTGCGGCGTAACCTCTTTACACGTTGACGCTTCTGTACGCAGACAGCGCGCGCAGACGAGGAGTGAGGAGGACCGCTTCTTGCTTCCTTCTCCCAACTCCGCGCTCATCGCGCGGCGCCAGCCCATCGAACATTTCCCCTGGTCCGGTTCCCTTTCCTCTGTGGGCGTTCCCCGCAGTTGTCGTATAATGGAGTGCAGATCAGAACATTCACTACCTCTCAATGCCTTCGCGCAACCAGATGGATCAGCAGCCACCGGGCAGCGCGCTCGACCATACGGAGAACCCTTCCATGCCGATAAAAATCGCAATGATCGGGGCCGGATCGATCGGCTTCACCCGCAAGCTGATGCACGACATTCTCGCCGTGCCCGAGCTGGCCGACACCCATTTTGCCTTTATGGATATCAATGCCAGCAATCTGGATATGGTGATGCAGCTGGCGCAGCGGGATATCGATGCCAACGGCCTGCCCGCTGCAATCACGCCCACGACCGACCGCCGCGAAGCGATCACCGACGCCGACTATGTGATCTCGGTGGTGCGCCAGGGCGGGCTCGACGCCTTCCAGCTCGATATCGACATCCCCCTCAAGTATGGCATCGACCAGTGTGTCGGCGATACGATCTGCGCCGGGGGCATCATGTACGGTCAGCGCACCATCCCGGCGCTGCTGGACGTCTGCGAAGACATCCGTGCGGTCGCCAAGCCGGATGCCCTCTTCCTCAACTATTCGAACCCGATGGCGATGAATATCTGGGCCTGCAACCAGTATGGCGGCGTGCCCACGGTCGGCCTCTGCCACGGCGTGCAGGGCGGCCACTGGCAGATCGCGAGCTGCATTGAGCATTGGGCCAAGAAAGAGGGGCTGATCGCGGCTGACGCCATGGTGCATCGCAACGAGGTCGATATCATCTGCGCCGGCATCAATCACCAGACCTGGTACATCCAGGTGCAGTGGCGAGGAATGGACATGGCGCCGCGCCTGCTGGAGCTCTTCGAGGCCCACCCGGAATACCCAACTACCGAGAAGCTGCGCATCGACATGATCCGCCGCTTCGGCTACTACACCACCGAATCCAACGGCCACGTGAGCGAATACGTGCCCTGGTACCGCAAACGCCCCGACGAGATCAACGACTGGATCGACCTCTCGCGCTGGATCAACGGCGAGACCGGCGGCTATCTGCGCGTCTGCACCGAAGGCCGCAACTGGTTCGAGACCGATTTCCCCAACTGGATGAAACAGGAGCCGCCGACCATCGCGCCCGACAAGCGCAGCGAGGAGCACGGCTCCTATATCATCGAAGGGCTGGAAACGGGGCGCCCCTACCGCGGCCATTTCAACATGATCAACCAGGGCCACATCACCAACCTGCCAGACGGCTGCTGCATCGAGATCCCGGGCTATGTCGACAAGAACGGCATCAACATGCCCGTTGTCGGCGATCTGCCCCTGGCCTGCGCCGCCACCTGCGCCGCCAGCGTCCAGGTCCAGCGCATGGCGGTCGAAGCGGCCGTCCACGGCGATGTGACGCTGCTCAAGCAGGCGATGCTGCACGACCCGCTGACCGCAGCCGTCTGCAACCCGGAAGAGATCTGGCAGATGACCGATGAGATGCTCGTGGCGCAGGCGCGCTGGCTGCCGCAGTACCAGGAGCATATCCCCGCGGCGCAGGCCCGGCTGGCAGAGGCCGAGCGCAACAATACCCGCGCCCGGCTGCGGGAAGGTTGGAAAGGCGCGGCGCGTCTGCATACCAAGAGCGTTGCCGAGATGGCGCAGGACAAAGCCGCCGCCGCCATGAACGCCGCAGCCGCCGATAAAGGCGAGATGACGAAGGAACCGGCCTGATTCAGAATCAAGGAGTCAACATGTCAATCAAACTCACGCAGGAGCAGATCGACAGCTACCGGCGCAACGGCTACCTTGTCGTCGAAGGACTGCTGGAGCCGGACGAGGTGGAGGGGCTGCGCACCCGTATGCGCGAATATACCCACGGCGGCCGCTCGCAGGACCGGATCCAGGTGCAGATCGAGCCGCGCGTCCAGCGCGGAGAACTGCACGTCGATTCGCCGGGCGACGGTATCCGCAAAATCGATGGCCTGGTCGAATCGGATGACCGCTTCAGTGCCCTGGGCAGCAACGGCAACATCATCAGCGTTCTCGAACAGATCATCGGCCCGGACATCAAGATGTTCCGCAACGCGGTCCTCTTGAAACCGCCCGAAGTCGGGTCGGCCAAGGGTATGCACCAGGACTCACCCTACTGGCCGATCGAGCCGATGGACCTCTGCTCCTGCTGGTTCGCGTTTGACGACGCAACCGAGGAGAACGGCTGCATGGCGGTCATTCCCGGCAGCCACAAGTGGGGGCCGCAGCCCCATATCGACGTGACCGACGACTACGTAGTCGATCCCGAATACTATGACGAGGCCGATATGCAGCTGGCGCCGGTGAAGGCGGGCGGCGGGCTCTTCTTCCACTCGCTCCTGCTCCACTACACCGCGCCCAACCGCTCGGACAGGTGGCGCCGCGCGATCGCGCTCTCCTACATGTCGTCGCGTTCCAAATACACCAGGGACGGCGAAGGGCCAGTCTATCATCACATTCAGGGCCGGACATTCGACGGTTGTGTCCGCTAAAAGCGGCGGTGGCCACCGTTTGGTCGCAGCGCAGTTCCTTTGCCATCGCACGAAGGAGTGAACTCAATGCAGTACCGTATCGAAGGCACAACCCTGCCGGTTGTCACGGTTACACTGACCCCCGGTGAGCGTATCTACTCATCCTCCGGCGGCATGAGTTGGATGACGCAGGCCGTGGAGATGGATACCAATACCGGCGGCGGCCTGGGGAAGATGTTCAAACGGGCGCTTTCCGGCGAATCCCTCTTTGTGGTCGACTATTACGTCGACAGGGGCGAGGGCGAAGTCGCCTTTTCTGCGGAGTTCCCCGGCAAGATCCTCGACCTCGATCTCGCTGCCGGGCAGTCGGTGATCGTGCAGAAAGACGCGTTCATGTGCGCCGACAAGAGCGTCGACCTGGACATGCATTTCCGCAAGCGGCTCGGCGCAGGCCTGTTCGGCGGCGAGGGCTTCATACTGCAGCGGCTGACCGGCCCCGGCAGAGCATTCGTCAACTTCGACGGCGAGATCCTGGTCAAGGAGCTGCAGCCGGGCGAGTTGCTGCGCGTCGACACCGGCCACGTGGCCATGATCGATCCGACCGTCGACTTCGATGTCGAGATTGTGCGCGGCTTCAAAAACATTCTGCTCGGCGGCGAGGGTCTTTTCCTGGCGACGCTGCGCGGACCGGGCAAAGCCTATCTGCAGACCATGCCGATGGACAAACTGGCGCAGAAGATCGCCCAGTACATGCCCCAGGTCGGCGGCAAGGGCCAGAGCGGCGGAGCCAACGTGGATCTGGGTCAGCTGTTCGGAGGGCGTTAGTTGGTTCTTAACTGCTCGCAACGTAGTGAACGGGAGAGCAGGAGGCACTGCGGGGACGTCAGAGAGCAGAGGTAAGAGTGTTCACTTGCGCGGTCTGTCATGCGAATGAGTGCCGGGACGAACTGGTGACTGAAGTATTTCAGATTGATGGACAATATGTGCTTGTGGATAGGATCCCGGCTACTGTTTGCGCCCGATGCGGGGAAGAATCTTTCAGCCGCGACACCACCGAAAAGATTCGTCTTCTGGTTCACGGTCAGGCGGAATCCACGAAGTCCATTGCCATGCCGGTATTCGAGTTCGCTTAGAATAGGCGACTGCAGGATCTGAGGAGCTTGGCTGTCAGGCGGTAATTACTCTAAAGAGATTCCCCAACGAGCGGTTCTATCTCGCTGGTGTCAGTCCTGGTCCGGGCGAGTTCCAAGTCATACATCCGCTGCAGATTCAGCCAGAAGTCGGGCGTCATCCCCAGCGCCTTTCCAATTCGCAGCGCCGAGTCCGCGGTAATCGACCGGCGGCCGTGGACGATGTCATGGATGCGAATTGGAGGAACGCCTATCGTCTTGGCCAAGCGGTATTGCGTAATGCCCAGTTCCTGCATTATCTCCGCCAAATGCTCTCCTGGGTGAATTGGTCCGGCAAGGTCAGCAGCTTGCCCCGCGACATCGAGTGATTTGGTGGGCATCGTGTTTTCTCCTCAATGGTAGTCGGCAGTTTCGATTTATCGCACCGGGCCGGATGACAGACGCTACCTCTCCCTCACATATCTCTCCACATCAGAGAACTCTATCAGTCCTTCTAATCCCTCTCCCGCAAAGTCCCGCTGTATGCGCTGCGCCGGGTTTTCTCTCCGCTCAAGCCGCCGCCAAAGAGGAGCAAGCATCGCCTCTTCGCCGTGGCCGCGGCGGGCGAGAGCGGCCTCCGCCAGCCCGAGGACTTCGGCCAAGAATCCGGGCGCCGGCTCGGGCGCGGCCAGGCCGGCGCGGACTGCCTGTTCGTGGTACAGTCTCATACGCGGCCAGCACTCTGAAAGAGGAACCGGATTCACTCCCTCCTCGCCAGTTGGCGCCAGCGCAACCCGCAAATATTCGACGATCTCCTCGTACGCCTCCACCAGCCCCAGATAGAGCGCGGTGGCGGCCATCAGTTCGTGCGGCGGCTGCTGGCAGGCCGGGCGCAGCTCGACGGTGGCGTAGGCGGTGCGCACGCGGGCGCTGTGCCAGATATAGTGGTCGTGCAGCAGAAAGGCGTCAAACGCGCTGGTGGATGGAGTCCACCCCTCACCTCTCGCAGCGCCAAAGTCGGCGCGCAGCACGTCGCTGAAGAGACGTCCGTCAGGCAGCAGGCGCTCGCCTTCGCGGCGCAGCAGAGCGGGCATCCGACTGAGGCTGGCGACGAAGTCGGTCAGGTCGGCGTAGGGGCGGGCGATCATGCCGTGGCGTTCGCCGTAGCGGGCGTTGATCATGCGGCCTTCGCGGCCGGAGCAGTCGCCGATCAACGCGCCGGCCGCAACCGGCGAATTTGCGCACAGGGCGACCACAGCCGGCGCGATCAGATTGCCGAAATTGAGCATGCCGACCGTCTCATCGCGGCTGATGTCGACGTGGGTCTGGTCGCTGGCGGTTACGGTGTACCAGATCCAGTCCGCGCCCATGATGTCGGCGAGGGCGTGGTAACGCTGTTTGGGCGATAGCAGGGCGCGTGTAGGCGGCGAGAGCGGCTGCACGCCATACCCCAGCACGCGCCAGCCCAGCTGGCCCGCGGCCCGCGTCAGCCTCTCCAGCGCTGTGCGAAAGGCGCGTTCCAGTTCAAACAGGGTGGCGTAAGGGCCGACGTTGAGCTCGATGGTGCCCTTGCCCACTTCGAGCGCATAGCTGTATGGGGCGCCGTCAAGGCCGACGATCAGGTCAGTGTTGACGGCATCCCGCTTGACCTTGAGAGGAGAGAGGTAAGAGGAGTGAGGAGAGAGAGAACCCCTTTTACGGTTTTCCGCGGCATCTTCATTCCCCAGCAGGAGGGGCCACAGCCGGGCGATGTCGGCAGCGCGGCCGGCTTGATCGATCACAGGGAATTCGGCTTCGCGGCCGACGGTGCGGGGCCCTTGCAGCCGCGCGGGAAAGCACGCGGCGAAGCGGTCGGCCAGGGATTTGTATACGTTGCGCAGTGAAGGCTGCACTATGCCGACCCGGTTTGGAAGGGCCGGACTGTGGCCGAGAGGCGTCGGACGATTGTGGGCAGCGCGGCGTATGTGCGGCAGACGGCGCTGGCCTGCGTCGCGTCGCTGCCGCGGTCTTTGACGCCGGTGAAGAGAATGGCGTTCATGCCGATCGACAGCGGGCCGAGGATGTCATTGCTCTCGCGGTCGCCGATATGGACGATCTGGTAGGGCGCGGCCCCCAGCCCAAGGGCGGCCTGCCGGAAGACCTCTGGCTCCGGTTTGGACGCGCCGATTTCGTCCGAAAAGAGCATGTAGTTGAAGTAACGCAGGAGACCCTGGCGCTGCAGAAGATAGCGCAGCCCGCGGCCGGTTGTGTGGATCGTGTCGGAGATGATGCCCAGCTTGTAGTGCAGGGACAACTCGTCGAGCGCTGCATGCACGCCCGGCGTAAAGTCCGGTTGAATGCGCACCTCCATCGTCTCGACCTCGCGCATCAGCTCATCGACCTCGCGCATCAGTCGGGAGAACCGTCCCGGCCCCGGCCGCAAACCGAGGAACTCGTAGGCATCATACATGCGGGCCGCAATGCCCGGTGTATGCTGTTCCTCATGCCAGGCGTGCTGGAAATTCTGATGGGCGTGTTGATAGGCCTGCACCGCCTGCTCGTACCCGATCTCCGGATGCTTCGCAGTTATGTGGCTGGCGAACAGCTCGACGCGCGCATTGGCCTTGCTCGGCAGGCCCAGGGCGCGGCGCTTCGGCTCATCTGAATCGTCAATGGCGATCGTGTCCCAGAAGTCGAAGGTGATGGCTTCAATCATGACTGCGGCGGCCAGCGGTTCGTCGCGGCCTATGGATTCGATTCGTGAGTAGGCAAATGGGAAAACTGGGCCATGGCTTCAAGTAGCCGGGCGTTCTCGTCCGGAGGCCTGGCCGCGATGCGGATATGCTCAGGCAGGCCGAACGAGGTGCAGTCGCGCACAAACATCCGCTCAGCGACCAGCCGGTCGCGCACTGACTTGGCATCCCCGACCGGCAGCAGGAAGTAGCTGACCGTCGTCGGCAGCGGCGCGTAACCGGAGGCGCGCAACCCATCTTGCAACGCCCGGACCTCTTCGCGCAGGCGCGTGGTCGTCTCTTCACGCCATTTTTGTTCATCCAGCGCAACCAGGCCAGCCAATTGGGCAACGCCGTTGACGCTCCATGGCGGCTGCATCTCCTGCAAACGTTCGATGATCGACGGATCAGCCAGCAGATAACCGAGACGCAGCCCACCCAGGGAAAAATCCTTCGTCATCGAGCGCAGGACGACGCAACCCGGTCCGTGAGCCTTCCCGGCGCGGCCATTCGCTCCTGACATCACCCACTGCCCCGCGCTCCAAGGGTCTTCGGTGAACTCTGCATAGGCCTCATCAATGACCCACAGGGCATTGGGCGCGCCTTCCCACAAGAAACGCAGTTGCCCCGGTGACAGGTATTCGCCTGTGGGGTTGTTCGGATTGCAGATGAAGACCAACCAGGGCGAGGCAGACTCCAGCGCCCGCCGCGTCTGTGCCAGCGTCGTGCCGCTTGGCGCAAAGCGGCGGCGGCGTCCGATACGCTGCCAGCCGGGCAGGACAATGTGGATGGGATGCCCTCCGGCCATGATCACGCCGTCGGCGTATTCGCTGAATGTGGGCGACAGGATGGCGGCCTGGCGTTGGAAGCCATACGCGTGCGCCAGCAGCCAGATCAGGTCGGCGGTCCCGTTCCCCACCAGAACCGCGTCCGGCGGCAGGCCGTGGTACGCGCCGATCTTTTCGCGCAGACGCTGGCTGCGGCTGTCCGGGTAGCGCGCCAGAAAGGAGCGGCTGATCTCGTTCTCAACGGCTTCGACGACCGACGCCGGCGGGCCATACGGGTTGATATTCGACGAAAAATAGATGACTTCGGAGGGGTCCAGCCCCAGCGCATCCAACTCGGCGTAGTCGGGTGTTCCGTGTATCGAGGTGGTTGGCATGGCGTCGGTTCGCTCTTCGTGGTCAATCTTCAGTTTCCTGGTAACATCGCACGCGCCGGCATTCACCAGGAACCAAAAACCGGACTGTAGGGGCGCGACCCCCATTCAGACTGTCGCAGAGTATGCTATCACAATGGTACGCTGCACGCCACTTGCGGCGCTATTTGGCTATGATCCGTTTGCGTATCCCTTGGCGTACTGGTACATTTCAACCATCGTGTAGATGCACTCAAAGATGACGGATATCTCTATGCGTACACCGGACGATCTACGGCAGTTTATCGAAGAAAACGGGATCGAAGCCCAGCTATTGCGTGAAATCGGCGATACGCCCACCGTGCCGGCTGCCGCCGCAGCCCTCGGCGTGGAAACGGACCGCATCCTCAAGACACTGCTGTTTCTGGCGCAAAAACCTGGAGACCGGAGCGCTCCGCCGGCCCCCTTCGTCGTCATCAGCCACGGCGAACGCCGCGTGGAGAAGCGCCCGCTGGCGGACCTGCACGGCGTGGGCATCAAACGCATTAAGCTGGCCTCGCCCGATGTCGTGCTGCAGCTGCTCGGATATCCGGCCGGCGGTGTGCCGCCATTTGGCCATAGCACGGCGGTAGAGGTTCTGCTGGACAGCTCGATCGCAGACCTTGACCCCGGTTTCGTCTACGCCGGCGGCGGCGATGACAGGACGATGCTGCAGCTGACGGTCGAAGAGCTTACGCGCGTGGTCCAGCCGCAGCTCATCGCCATGAGCGCCTGAAACACACGAGGGTCCCCGATGACACGGACAGGGCAGGCAGTTGTAACCGTAGGGAAAGAGTTCAGCATCGGCGAATACACCGTGCCGGACCCTGCGCCGGGCACGGTTCTGCTCCGCCAGGAGCTGGCCGGCATCTGCGGCACTGACCTTCATAACTGGCAGAAGGGGATCGAGCGGGCAACCATGCTGGGCCACGAAAACGTCGGCGTAATCGAGGCCCTGGGCAAAGGCGTGACCACCGACTATAACGGCGCCTCGATCAGAGAGGGAGACCGTGTCGTTTTCCATCCCCGCAACACTGTCCTGGCGTCCGGTCACGGCGGCGCGGGGGAGCCCTTCAGCGGCGGGTACGCCGACTACATCTACCTGTCCGATCCGGCGTCGTGCATAATCAGGTCGGAGGCGCCGCCGCAGGTGGGCGTTCTGGCCGAGCCGTTCACGATCGGCGTGCATGCCGCGCTGCGCGGCGGCGTAAAGATCGGCGACACTGTCATTGTGCAGGGCGCCGGCCCGATCGGCATGATGTGTCTGATCGCGGCCCAGATCAGCGGCGCGGGCCGCCTCATCGTCATCGGCGGGCCCGCAGGCCGTCTGGAGCTTGCCCGCAAACTGGGCGCGCACGAGACGGTCGACATCATGGCCGTGCCCGACGCCGATGAGCGCAGGGAGATGGCGCTGGGGATGACGCCGGGCCGCGCCGGCGCCGATGTGGTGATCGAGGCGGCGGGCTTTCTGCCTGCCTTCCCCGAAGGGCTGGAGCTGGTGAAGGAGGACGGTGTCTTCGTCGAGGTCGGCCACTACGTGGATGTCGGCACGATCGAGGTAAACCCGCACCGGCACTTTCTGCGCCCCAATTTGCGGCTGGAAGGCGTACGCGGCAGCGACTTTCATCACTTCGTGCGCGCAGTGGCGGTCATGGAAAGCGGCGGCATCGACTTCGCGGCCGTGATCAGCCACATCCTGCCCCTGGAGCGGGTGCGGGAAGGATTTGAGGCGCTCGACAGCGGCTACATGCTGGACGGGAAGACGGCTTTTAAGATTGCAGTGCAGGGGGTGTTTGGAGCCTCCTGAGCGTCTTTTCGCGCCACCCTGCGGAACGCGGCCGCGTCATTGTGCAGCAGTTTCCACTGCTCGTTCCCGCTGCGGTCGTTGGCAGCGAGGTTGGTCCGAGTTGCCCGGCCGCGAGTCCTTGCGCTGAATACAGATTGAACTTCTAAGGAGACAACAATGACACGGGTAGGACTGGCAGTTTGGACGGAAGGGCAACAGTTCAGCATGGACGAATACACTGTGCCGGACCCCGCGCCGGGCACGGTTCTGCTGCGGCAGGAGCTATGCGGCATCTGCGGCACCGATATTCACAACTGGCAGAAGGGGATCGACCCGGCAACGATGCTGGGGCACGAAAACGTCGGCATTATCGAGGCCCTGGGCCAAGGCCTGACCACAGACTTCAACGGAGCCCCGGTCAGAGAAGGAGACCGGGTGGTCTTCCATCCCCGCAACCGCGGCATGATATACGGCTACCGCAGCGCGGATGAGCCTTTCAGCGGCGGCTTCGCCGACTACATCTACCTGTCCGACCCGGAGTCGTGCATGATCAAGTTCGAGGGCTCGCCGCAGGTGGGCGTTCTGGCCGAACCGTTCACGGTCGGCGTGCACTGCGCGCTGCGCGGCGGCGTAAAGATCGGCGACACGGTCATCGTGCAAGGCGCCGGCCCAATCGGGATGATGTGTCTGATCGCGGCCCGGATCAGCGGCGCGAGCCAGCTGATCGTGATCGGCGGGCCCGCTGGCCGCCTGGATCTGGCGCGCAAGCTCGGCGCGCACGAGACGATCGATATCATGGCCGTGCCCGATGCGGATGAGCGCAGGGAGATGGCGCTGAAGATGACGCCGGGCGGGGCCGGCGCGGACGTGGTCATTGAGGCGGCGGGCTTTCTGCCGGCCTTCCCCGAAGGGTTGGAGTTGGTGAAAGAGGACGGCGTCTTCGTCGAGGTCGGCCACTTTGTCGACGTCGGCACGATCGAGGTGAATCCGCACCGGCACTTTCTACGCCCCAATCTGCGCCTTGAAGGCGTATGGGGCAGCCGCTACCACCACTTCACGCGCGCGGTGGCCGTGCTGCAGAGCAGTGACGTCGACTTCAGCGCCCTCATCAGCCACGTCCTGCCCTTGGAGCGGGTGGCCGAAGGCTTCGACGCGCTCGACGGCGGCTATGAGCTGGACGGGAAGACGGCGTACAAGATCGCGGTCAGGGGCGCGTTTGGCGTGGAGGCGGGTTGAGCGGGACTCTGTTCTTAGCCCACGGCTCCCTCGCTGATCAAATGATACAGGATGCGCCTAAAGTGCGAAGCTGAGCTATGTGAACGTACTCTAGCATTAGGAGATCCTGTTTGCGACTTTGTTTTCTTAAGCCAATCTTTCTTGGATAACGATCCTTAGTCCATATGACTAAAGTATCATGGAATTGACAATAGAATATTTGTGCGTTATTGTCAAGAGAACTTTCCGGGGATCACACAGCAGTGGCCCACCACGCGATGTTTTGAAAAGCGTGGGGCCATGGCGCTAAGAAACTCGTGGAGACTGTCATTTGAGTGTTGCTGTAGGTAGTGTTGATTACAACCTTGGAGCTCCCCCTTGTTCAGGTGTTGGCTTGGTTTGGACTAGAGAAGAATTGAACGCGGCTCTAGACGAACGGGTTGCGATGTTGCTGTTCGACAATGAAGGTAGGTCAAGCATTGAGGAACTCCTTATTCCTGGCGAGGATGAAACAGGCTTCGCTACGGATGCGTTAAGGCGAGTATTGAGTGCCCCGGAAGTCATCGAAAACTGGCGTGTCGGCGAGGTTATTGCTGAAGCCTATCTGGTGGATCATCGGGACTGCATTTTTCCATGGCCAATTGGTCGTGACGAGCGGAAGAGAGGTTCAAGTCTTCCTGGCGCCGATCTGGTTGGTTTTGGATTGGATAGTGCTGGCTACTGCTTTGCGTTCGGTGAAACAAAAACATCTAGTGAGGCCTCGCATCCACCCAGAGTGATGTATGGCCGTTCTGGACTGAAGAAGCAATTGGAGGATTTGCGAGACAGTGAATCTATTCGGAACGACCTTTTTAAATACCTTGGTTTTCGCTCTAAAGGGGCCTCTTGGCAATCGCGCTTTGAGGCTGCTGGTCAAAGATATCTGAAAAACTCTTCTGACGTTATGCTTTTTGGCATGCTCGTCAGAGACGTGCCCCCGAATGAACTCGATTTGCGGACACGTGTTCATGCCCTTGCCAAAGAATGTCCAGAGGGTACTCGGATCGAGATCTTCGCGATCCATCTACCTGACGGTTGCATTGATAGCTTAGGCACCACTGCTCTCAAAAGACGAAATAGGACATGAGCTTCTCCGCACCAGGCTCTGAGGATATGGCCCTTCACTGGGCGGTTAGCGCGATCAATCCCAAAGACCAGAGGCGCGCAAACGATCTTGCACGTGAACGCCTCGCGCAACGTGCTGTCGGGCAACAGATCGCTTTCGACTTTGATGTTAGAGCGAACGACGATTCGTTGCTGGAACGTGTCTCCCTTGCCTACGAGATTGCCGTGATAGAGGGATTGGAGGAATTGAGCCGGCCTTCCGGATCTAATGACGAATTACGCAATCAGACAATCGCCGCCGCATCCAAAGCTTTTGATATCCGGCGCCTGTTACCTATCCCTGAAAGCATACATGATAGACTGTTTTTTGTGCTTCAGTTTTCTGCATTGGCCTACTGTGGTGACCGATGGGCTGACTTACGACGCTGGTACAAAGAGAATTCCGAGCAGTTAGACGCACCTAGTGTTGCCTCCGTTTCTTGGGATCAGCGAATTCTATTTCGGCTTTTCGACTGTTGGGTGAGGTTATTCAGAAAAAGTAGCTGGGATGATCTGGATCGCATTCGTGAAATCATCGCGGGTTTGCGCGAAGACCAAGACCTTTATGAAGGGCAGTCGCTACAAAACGAATCTGAGGCGGCAGATCGGGCCATGGCGTTAAGGTTGGCTGCTCTTTATCATTGGGCCAAAGGTACTGAGATTCTTGCCATTTACATTGTTCAAGGGCAGCCGGCGGACCCATTTGGCCAAATTGACAAGCATTTCGAATCGGCCATCAAAGCAGCCGTGCTTTCCAGTGATGCCCAGCTCGAAGTCGTCCTTCGATGGCTACATGCCGCCGGACGCACTATGGTTACGAATTCCCTCTGGCGAGCGGCCCGTTCGATCAATTCTCGTACTTCAGAATTCGTTCATTTGCTCACACATCGTGAGCATGCGGCAATGTTTGAGCTTCTCCCACCTCAACGAGCGGCTTTGCTTGAACAAGGCCTTCTTGACCAAGCAAAGACGGCAATCGTAGTTGATTTGCCGACTTCCGGTGGCAAGACTTTGCTGGCACAGTTCCGAATTCTTCAGGCCCTCAACCAGTTCGACGCTGATAAGGGCTGGGTTGCATACATTGTGCCGACACGTGCCTTGTCTGCCCAGATAACTAGGCAATTGCGACGAGATTTTGAACCAATCGGTGTTAGAGTGGATCAACTGACAGCCGCTGTGGAAGTGGATGCCTTCGAAGAGCAGCTTTTGACTGAACTTGAACAACCGTTCCAGATTCTAGTAGCTACACCGGAGAAACTTTCGCTGGTCATCCGGAACAAGAAGATAGACCGCCCCTTAGCTCTCGTTGTTATGGACGAGGCCCACAATCTGGAAACTGTCGGCCGAGGGCTGCGCATTGAGCTATTGCTTGCTACTGTCAAGCGGGACTGCCCTACAGCGAACTTTCTGTTGCTGATGCCATATGTGGAAGACACCGAAGCTGTCGCCCGTTGGTTGGCGCATGATGTCAACGCAGGACAAGCGATCAGTCTTGGTACCACGCCGTGGAAGCCGAATGAAAGGATAATCGGTCTGTATCGTGCAGTTCCTGATAACAGTAAACATGCTGGCTGGCATCTCGTGTATGAGACGCTGACCGTCACCGAAAAGGCGATGCCACTTCGTGGGAAGCATCGGGTTGGTAGAGTCAGACCGATTGACGTCCCGAAAAGTCAGGTTCTCAACAAAGGCAAACAAAAAGGATTTGGGACCCAGACAGCGGCCATTGCAGCGGAGATGTCGGTGCGCGGCACCAGTGTTGCTGTTACCACCAGGCCTGACTGGGTGTGGGAAATGGCTCACAAAACGGCTCAAAGCCTGCCCCCGTTTGACCATATTCCTCCTGATATAAGCTTAGTACAGAATTTCCTGCGCACAGAAGTTAGCCCCGATTTTCAGCTTGTTGAGATGTTAAAACACGGTGTCGGCGTGCATCACGCCGGCTTGTCTGATGAAGCGCGTGCCCTGATGGAGTGGCTTGCAGAAACTGGCAATCTCAGAGTTCTTTGTGCAACAACAACTATTGCTCAGGGCATCAATTTTCCTGTATCGTCAGTTTTCCTAGCGGGAACGGGGTTTTACGACGGATCAAGAACTGTTGATATGGGTCCTCGTGAGTTTTGGAATCTTGCGGGGCGCGCTGGTCGAATCAATCATGACAGTGTTGGTGTTATTGGCCTTGCGGAAGGTGGGGACCGAAATACGCGAATTGAATTTGTCAGCCGAAATACCGGTGCGTTGGTGTCCCGGCTAGTGACTCTCCTAGAAGAGCTAGCAGAACAGGGCGAACTCGTAAATCTTTCGGAAGTGTTGTGGAAGGAACAGTGGGAGGATTTTCGCTGCTACATTTCGCACCTTTGGGCTGAGAAGAAGAATCTTGACTCAGTCTTGGGGGATTCAGAGCAACTACTGCGAAATACTTTCGGGTACACGGTACTGCGCAACGACCCGGCACATAGGGATAAAGCCGACGCACTGTTGGCTGCTACACACTCCTATGCACGTCAACTTGCAGAAATGAGAGAAGGTGTCCCGGAGTTGGCGGACTCCACAGGTTTTTCGCCCGAAGGCGTCAGATCTGCAATGACGGAAATCCGCGGGCTGGAAAGAAAGCTCACACCTTCGGACTGGATGCCCGAGAGCTTGTTTGGTGATGGAGGAAGAATTGCCGACATCTTCGGTGTCATGCTCAAGGTGCCACAACTCAGACGAGAGCTCGAAAAGATCGGTGGCAGTGGTTTCGATCAGACTCGCCTGTCGGACATTACGCGTGACTGGGTAAATGGAAGGGGACTCAGTGACATTGCAAAGGCTTACTTCAGCGACGATGGTAATGAGAACGACACCAAAGCACTGACCGACGCGTGCAGGGCGATCTACCGGGCAATAGTAAACAATGGCACTTGGGGCATTTCTGCTTTGAGTCGAATGACAGGAGTAGAGTTTGACTCTTTACCAGAAGCCGAGCGCCGTCGCATAAATGCACTTCCTGCCATGATCTACCACGGTGTTCGGACCGAAGATGCAGTCCTGATGCGTATGAATTCTGCGCCCCGAAGCATAGCGGAATCGTTAGGAAATCTCTATCGCGAAATCTCTGACGATGATGAGAGTCGTTTTTCGGTCGACAAGGCACGGAAATTTTTGCGGGAGCTCAGTTCTGAAGGGTGGGACCGCGCACGGCCATCAGATGCTGCACTGTCCGGTGCCGGTTACCAGCACATTTGGGAGATTTTGTCCGGATCGGGGTAGTTCATAATCCTATCCTCCTCGCTCACTGCAACCAGTGGAACGGAGCCTTATCTTCATTCCACAGCCCGCGTTACCAGATCGGCGCATGTGCACATCAGTTTTGCAGGATACGAGTCCTGGTCTAGGAAATCACCGATAATTCTTCCTGCTTGTTCGTCGATTCTCTGGCCACTATCTACTACCCGCCACCCTCCGCGCAACGAGCGCATAGACTCCCTTCACCGTCCGTTTGCCCGTCGCGAACGCCAGCGGATCGGACATCTCGGCAGTGGGCAGATAGCGGGGATCATCCGCCAACTGGTCCAGCGAAGATGCCTCGATCTGATTGAGCGTGTCCGTATCGTAGAAGCGCAGCGCCGGCGCCCCGACCTGCCACTGTCCGCCCGCGTTCAGAACGGCGGCCATGTCCTCGTGGTCGTAGGGCCACTCCCAGGTGGTCCGGCCCTGTACGCTGCGCAGCGGCGACGTGCGCGTGAACTGATCCGGCACGCCGGAGACGATCAGCAGTGGGGCGCCGGGTTTCAGCGCCCTGTGCAGCCGCTCCAGGCCGAGTCGCAGTTCGATCGGGTCCATGCACAGCAGCGAAAAGAAGCCGCAGGCCCCGTCGAAGGCGTCCGTTTCCTCCAACTCCACCAGCGCCAGCTGACGAAAATTCTGGCCCGGCACAGCCTGCCGGGCCTCAGCGATCATCTGCGCCGACGGGTCGATGCCGGTGACGCGCTGGCCCACGGCGGCCAGCGCGGCCGCGATCGGTCTGCCGTGCCCGCAGCCGATCTCCAGTACGCGGCCACTGGCGGGCAACAGCCCCAGCCAGCCCTCAAACGCCTCGCGGAAAAACGGTTCGGCCAGGTAGTCGTGGCTGTAGCCGCTGCCGAGCGCGTCATAGGCCGCCGTGTTGACGCGGTTGCTGAACGTGTTTATCTCCAGGCCGGGTGACGCCGGCGCTGCGCTGGCAGGGGGCGTGTCGGGCCAATGGCGCTCCTGCGCGTGGCGCAACTCCCGGTCGAACGCCTCGCCGAAATGCCGAAGTTCCTCGCCGCTGATCCGGTCCAGGGCGAAGGTGATGGCGGAGCCGTCGCGGGGGTCGCCGTCGGTCAGCGCGCTGACTGTCAGCTGCAACGTCACTTGATAGGTCGGGTTGCCCTGTGCGTCGTCGTCCCCGGCACGCGCCATCAGCAGCGCCGGCGGGCATTCGCTGCGCCAGGTTGCGTAGGGGGTGTCTCCGCTGATCAGCTGTTCAATTGGGTCGGCGCAGCGCCAACCGTCAACCTGCAGGATGTGCCGCAGGTAGGTCAGAGGCGCGCCCTCCAGCCCATAGCTGATCTCCACCCAGACCGCGCTGCGTGCCGCACATTCGGCGTCCCCCAGCACCATGCGCACGTGTTCATTGACCGCGGCCGGCGCCCAGGGGCGGACCATGAGCGCGAGGACGGCTTGTGGACCGTCCGGATCGGCGGGCGCCTGCTGGCGGAGGTGGGCCATGCGACGTGGTCAGCTGCTCGTGTCAGGGTCGTTGCCGAGCCAGTGCAGGAGCGTCGCTGCATCGCGCAGGAAGGCTTCCGGCGCGTCGTCCTGGACGAACTCCAGCAACGCGTAACGGGTGCGCTCGGGATGCGCGGCATGCGCCAGATAGTCTCGCCAGAGATCCTCGCCCTCTGCCAGGGGGCGGCGCTCTCCGGTCTGCAGATGCCAGTGGAAGACATGCAGATGCTCCAGCCAGGGCCGCACCATCTCGATTCCGGTGAGGTTGTCGGCGGGCGCGGCAAAGCGGGGCGGCTGCCACAGCGAGCGCGCATTGGCGTGGTCAACGGTCTGCAGGAGACGCAGGGCGGCCGCGTTGGTGTCGGTGAGCGTGTTGCCGTGGAACTCGTAGACGATGCCGATGCCCTCGGCCTGGGCGAGGTCGGCGATTCGGCGGCTGTCCGTTACGACCTGCTGAAAGTAGGCTTCGTCCGCGCTGTCGCTGCCCTGGTTTCCGGGCCATACGCGGATCTGCGGCGCGCCCAGCGCTGCCGCAGAGGCCAGCACCGCTTCGAAGGGCCCGGTCTCAGGGTGACCGACGCGGTAGTAGGAACCGTAGGCCGCCACATCCAGACCGGCGTCGGCGCCGATGCGGGCGACGGCAAGCGCCTGAGCCTCATCTCCGTGCGGAACGTGGACATCCCCGCCCCACTCGACCGCGGCCAGGCCGGCCTGCGTCACCAGGGCGATGATCTCTTCTACGGTGAGCTGGCGAAAGGTGATCGAGACGAGTCCGGGCACAAACATTGACGCTCCTGTCGGAGAGGGAGACCGCCCGCCCAACCTTTCTGCGCGAGCGGCAGATGGTCCGCGTCAGGCCAGCAGCGGCAGCGTATCCCGCGTGATCTCATACTCCATGCGTTCACCGGCCATGTAGCAGGGCAATCGCATCTAAATCTGTAGGCCGATTCAGTTGAAATTGTGGCCAGAAGAAAGCGAGAATAAGTGGAAATCACCCTGCGCTTACTGAATATCGACGGGAAGACGCCGCGGATCAGGCCCTCAGTCGGCGA
>JAJDZJ010000074.1 GCA_022824685.1 Caldilineaceae bacterium | reverse complement strand
CCGCATCTGAACAACATGATCGAGATGCCGATCACCGAAAACGTAACCGACGCCCCGCCCGAGGCAACCCAGGGCGGACACGGCACCGCCGAGTACACCATGGTCCAGGACTTCCTCGCCTGCATCCGCGACGACACCCCGCCCCCCATCGACATCCACGCCGCCCTGAGAATGGCGCTGCCCGGCATGTGCGCGCACCAAAGCGCCCTGCAAGGCGGCCAGATGGTGGAGATTCCGGACTGGGAGAGTTGAGAAGATCCCAATTGCCCGTAGCATGGTGGAAACTTGCGCATCGAATTTTCGTCGTACTGCGCAAACGGGCGCCTGAGGCAAAGAGCGGATGACGACTATGGAGGTGACGGCGTGAAAGAACAGATCCCCGTCAATCCAGATGTGCTGCGCTGGGCGCGTGAAACCTTGCGGCTCTCGCAAGAAGAAGTGGCGCAGCGCATGAACAAGAAAATTTCGGATATCGAGGCCTGGGAACGCGGCGAGGCATCCCCAACCTATATCCAATTGGAAAGTCTGGCTTACGAAATCTATAAGCGCCCTATCGCACTTTTTTTCTTTCCGGATGTCCCGGAAGAGGAGGCAGTTGAGCGAACGTTTCGGACTTTGCCGGAGCAGGAACTGCAGCGCATGCCCTCGCGTATCCTTTATCTGCTGCGCAGGGCCAGGGTATTTCAACTTAACCTCGCCGAGCTCTATGACAGCGTGAATCCGGCAAGCCGCCAGATATTGCGCGACTTGGAATTCGCGCCCTCTGTCGCTGTAACCGAAATGGCGCAGCAAGTCCGGTCCTACCTGGGGATCGATCTGGCGCAACAACAGAGTTGGGACGATGCCGACGACGCCCTCAAACGCTGGCGGGAGGTATTGGAGGATCACGGTGTCTTTGTCTTCAAGGACAGCTTCAATTCACCCGGAAAGAAGAATGAGGACAGTGTGGAAAGCACTTTTTCCGGCTTCTGCCTGTACGACACCGGTTTCCCCGTCATCTACGTCAACAACAATAAGGCCAAGAACCGGCAGATCTTCACCCTGTTCCATGAACTGGCGCATCTGCTGATGCACACCGGCGGGGTGGATACGCGGCAGGACGACTATATTGAATATCTGACCGGAAACAGCAGGCGCATTGAGATACTCTGCAATCAATTTGCCGCCGAGTTTCTGGTGCCATCCGGGGATTTTCGCGCGCGGCTGGCGGGCAAGCCCATTCATGACAGAGCGGTCGGGGAATGGGCTGAATTGTATGGGGTGAGTCGTGAGACGATTCTGCGGCGGCTGTTCGATTGGGGACGGGTAAGCCAACAGGAGTATGAAGAAAAGACGCGGCAATTCGCGCGTAGGGGGACAACAAATGGGCACAGTTCGGTCAAAGTTGGTGTCTCTGGCGCATCGGTTCTTACTGTGGGCCCTGCCGGAACTGCGGCGCGCTGTTGACGAACTGGTGGAAGATGCCGGTCGATCACGGGACTTCTATCTGCGTGAAATTATCGAGCGCGGATTGGAAGAGACCGAGGACTATTACTTGGCGAGCGCATCGGCGGACCGGATTCGTCAAGGCGTGGAGCGAACGTACAGTGACGAAGAGATAAGAGCCGATCTTGGCTTGGACGATAAGGTACGCTCCCGCATCTAGGCGTCAGTTGCGGAGATTAGACAGGCAAAGCGCAACGTATCCAGGAGGAGCTGACCGGCCGTATCGCGAGAGCCTCCGACCCACGACAGCTGGACCGCGCGAAGATGCTGAGGGGTGACATGGGTGGCCTTTGGCGTTTTCGCGTTGGAGACTATCGCATCATCTGCGACGTTCAGGATGTTGACAGGACGATTGTGGTGCTACGCATCGGGCACAGACGAGATGTGTACTAACGACGGTACCAGCCATCAGAGCGCTGCAACGGTAGAGGGCATATCTCTGTCTGCGTCAATTTCAGTTCAACTCATCGCAAAAACACAACCGTCCCAGCAAGATTGCTGGGACGGTTTTCTTATATCCATACGCGCACCAGGGGGACGGCGGGCCTGAGTTGATTTCCCTGTAGTCGCAAACCCGCTACAGCTGACTCCTCACCTCGGCCGCAATCTGGTCCATCGCCAGGATCATATAGCCGCAATCGTCGCCCACCTGTAGCCACTGCACACCGCGCTTCGCCATGCCGAGCGCAAAGCGCGCGTCGGGGGCCATGCCTGCCCCCACGAACAGACCGGCCGCACGCGTGCGGGCAATGATGCTGTCCACCGCCTCGATCACGGTCGGATGCTCCACATCGCCCAGCAGCCCCAGCGACGCCGAAAGATCCCACGGCCCCAGCGCGATCGAGTCCAGCCCGGTGATGGCCAGGATATCGTCCAGGGCGTCGAAAGCCTCTGCATTCTCGATCTGGACGGACACGAAGATCTCCCGGTTGGCCCGCTCGATGTAGTCGTTGCCGCCATCGCGTCCATAGTTGGCGGGCACGCGCGGCCCATAGCCGCGCTCGCCGAGCGGCGGGTAGCGGCAGCTGTTCACCACGTCCTGCACCTCGGCGGCCGAGCGCACCTGCGGCACGATGATCCCGTCCGCGCCCGCGTCCAGCACCGGCTTGATAAAGGGCGTGCCACTGCCGGGCACGCGCACCAGCGCCGGCCGGCCTCTGGACTTCGCCGCCAGAAAGTGCCCGCTCAGCGCCTCCGCGCTCATCATGCTGTGTTCCATGTCGATCCAGAAGAAGTCGACCGAATCGCCGAGGGCATCGGTCGCGTGCGGGTCGGTCAGCGTGATCGAAGCGCCGATACAGATATCGCCCGCCGCCATCCTGGCGCGAAAGGCGGCTACTGGTGAGAGTTGGGTTTCGTTAGACATGGTCACCTGCGTTCGGAGTGGTGGTTGGGTGGCGCGGCGGTTGTGCCGTTGCGCAGGTGCAGTGTTTACCACTTTCGATGAAAAGACAAACTGGAACTGTTCAGGAGAGAGTCAAGAGGAGAGAGAACACTGTCTGCTTCTCGATCAGACTGCCTGAGGCCGGTGGCGCTCGACTCTGACATGGTCTTAGTTTTTGCGCGCTTGCGCCAGGTCATAGGCGGTCTGCCGCTGCAGCCAGAATTCGGCGTTCGACCAGCCGACCTTCTCCAGGCGAATGGCCATCTCAGGTGAAATGGCTGCGCGGCCATTCAGCACGCGTGAAAGCGTATGCCGGGCTACGCCCAACACCTTTGCCGCTTCAGTGATGTTGAGGCCAAGCGGGTCCAGACAGTTTTCCTTTATGCTGCGGCCAGGATGCGGCGGATTTTTCATAGCCATGAATGTCAGCTCGTTTCAGTGGTAGTCAATCAAGTCGACTGATTCTGTCCTGACGAAATCGGTAGTAACCATTCAGCCAGTTTCCATTGAGTAGACTGCGTGATAAACCGGTTGCCAGTTCATTTTAACACTCGTCTGCCGTCCCGTGATATGATTGCCTGCATTGGCAGGCGGTGTGGACCTGGAGAGGCGCCATGATCACCTCAGTTCGACTCGTCAACTTCAAAAACTTCGCCGACGAGACGCTGCGCGTCGGCCCCTTCACCGTCATCGTCGGCGCCAATGCCAGCGGCAAGAGCAATATCCGCGACGCGTTCCGTTTCCTGCACGGCGTCGGCCGCGGCTACACGTTGGCAGAGAGCATCGGCGGGAAATATGGCGTCGGGGGCCAGATCGAATGGGCGGGGATACGCGGCACGATGGATGAGATTATCCGCTTCAACCAGCCATCGGTTTTATGTCAAGTTGAAGTGGAGGACTTCACCTACACGATCAGGTTTGGTAGGGATGAAGACAGGGCCGGAGCTTTCCAAGTGACAGAGGAAAGGCTCAAACACATCGCAAACAGGATCTATTCGACCCAAACAGAACGTGGAGACCTTTATTCTCTGCGACCCGGAGATGGAGAACTACTTCTGCATTGGGACAAAGTTATTTCGCCGAGTGAAGTAAATAACTACGTCAAGGTGAGGGCAGATCAACCAGGGCTCTCCCAGTTCCAGCGCAAGGAGAGAGCCCCGGACAAGCACAGACCTTGTACCGAACGGGTTACTCAGGCCCTTGGCAATATGCGTTTTCTGGATTTGGATCCGCAACGAATGCGGGAGCCCGCTTTCCCCGGGCAGACCGTGCTGGGCGATCGCGGCGAGCATTTGCCGACGGTGCTGCAGGCGATCTGCGAAGACTCGCAGCGCAAGGAGACGCTGGTTGCGTGGATAAGCGAGTTGACACCAATGGATGTGCGGGACTTCGAGTTTCCAACCGACCCATCCGGCAGGGTCCATCTCGCTTTCCTCGAAGCGAACGGGAGGAAGGTGTCCGCCTACGCCGCGTCGGACGGCACGCTGCGACTCCTGGCCATGCTGGCACTGCTGTTGGGACCAGACCCGAACGGTCTTTACTTCTTTGAGGAAATCGACAACGGTATCCATCCAGCGCGACAGTGGCTCCTGCTGGAACTGATCCAAAAGCAGACCGCAAAGCAAGGGTTTCAGGTGATCACCACCACCCATTCGCCGGATCTGCTGACGATGGTGAACGATGAGACGTTCAAAAACACCTCCGTCGTCTGCCGCCTTGAAGATGCGGACGACGCCATCATTCGTCCTGTTGCAGAATTGCCGCGGGCAGGGGAGTTACGCAAGTCCCAGGGGTTGGGCAATCTCCTTAGCGGCGGGTGGATGGAAACTGCACTTGCCTTTACCGAGGGATATGACGAGGGGGAAGCGCAAGCCGTTGGCCGAACAGGCCGCGCGTCGCATTGACGCGATCCGGCAGAAATGCCCCGAGGATTTTGATGACCTTGCCAAGCGTCTTTCAGAAATCAGCGAATAGAACCTATTATCCGATACCATAGATTAAGCCGAAACTACATTTTCCGCACCAGGAGCGCCCAATGACCGCACCCTCCATCCAAACAACCGTCGTCGGCAGCTATCCTCTGCCGGCCTGGCTGGCCGCCTATCCGTCCGTCCCCAATCTGCGCGACGCCGTTCTCGTCGTCCTCAAGACGCAGGAGTTGGCCGGGCTGGACGTGATCTCCGACGGCGAGTTGACCCGCTTTGACGTCAACCATCCCGAGACGAACGGGATGATCGAATATTTCGTGCGCCCGATGTCCGGCATCTCCAGCGAAATGGGCCGCAAGGATGTGGCCGACTTTCGGGCCCAGCAGGGCATGGGCTTCCGTTCGCAGCCGGCCGGCATCGTCGAAGGGCCGATCGGCGAAGGCGAACTGGACCTGCCCTCCAGCTGGCAGATGGTGAAGGAGCTGACCGCGGTCCCGCTCAAGTTCACCGTGACCGCGCCCTACATGCTGGCGAAGACGCTGCTGGACCGCCACTACCGCGATCTGCCCAGCCTGACCATGGCCATCGCCGAAGTGCTGCGCCGCCAGGTCGAGGCCATTGACGCGCCCGTCCTCCAGGTCGACGAGGCCAATCTGACCGGCAACCCGGAGGACGCCGCCTGGGCGTATGAGCCGATCAACCATGTGCTCGACGGCGCGCGCGGCGAACGCGCGCTGCACCTCTGCTTTGGCAACTACGGCGGCCAGAGCATCCAGAGCGGCTTCTGGGCCAGCCTGCTCGGCTTCCTCAACAACCTGCACGTGGACCACCTGGTGCTGGAGTTCGCCCGCCGCGGCTATGATGAGCTGGAGGTCTTCACCGACCTGCGCGAGGGTGTCGCCCTGGGGATCGGGGTGATCGACATCAAGGACAACGAAGTGGAGAGCCCGGACGAAGTCGCCCGGCGCATTCAGCACGCGGTCGACCTGCTGGGCGAGGATCGGGTCAAGTGGATCCACCCCGACTGCGGCTTCTGGATGCTGCCGCGCTCGGTCGCCGACAGCAAGATGCAGACGCTGGTGGCAGGCCGGGATCTCTTCCTGGGGCAAACGGCTGGGTGAGCCATACGCCTAATTCAAAACTGTAATCCGGCAATCGTCCCTTTCCAGCGCCTCCGGCTTCAAGGCGACGCCGAGCCCCGGGCGCTGTGGCGGTTGCATGCGCCCATTCTCCACCACAAATGGGTGATCGACCAGGTCGAGATAGAACCCCAGCGTAAACGCGCGCACGATCTCCTGCATCCACGTATTGGTGGCGTGGGCGGCCAGGTGAAGGGAAGCCGCCAGCGTCACCGGGCCGGTGCAGTCGTGGAAGATCACGCCCATGTTGTTGGTCTCAGCCATGTCGGCGATCTTGCGCGCTTCGGTGATGCCGCCTGCCCAGGTCACATCCGTCATCACCACGTCACAGGCATCCGCCCGTATCATCTCCTCGACCGCGTAACGATTCATAAGCAGCTCCGACGCACAGATAGGGGTGCGCGTCGAACTGCGCAGCTTGGCCAGCGTGCGCGGGTTGTCCGGCTTCATCAAGTCCTCCAGGAGGACCGGCTTGTAGGGCTCAAGCGCCTCCGCGATGCGGCGGGCGGGCTGCAGAGCCCAATAGCCGTGCCCCTCCAGGATAATATCCATCTCCAGGCCCACAGCGTCGCGGACCTGCCGCCACGGCTGCAATCCTTCTTCGATCTCTGCAAACGAGATCGTCTGGCCGTGATTTGCGAGGGCGAAGCGATCAAAGGGCCAGATCTTCATGGCGCGGATTCCCATATCGAGCAGTGAGCGGGCCAGCTCACCGGCATCGCCGCCGGGCTGCCAGGCCTCGAAGTCTCGATAGGCCCCGGTTGCAGAGGTGTCCACCTTACGCGAGATGTCCGGCGTTTTGTGCCCGTACCCTGCGGAGGCGCACGTGTTGTAGACCGGCACGCCGTCCGGATTGCTCGTCCCGCCGAGAAGCTGCCAGATCGGCTGGCCCAGCTCCTGCCCCAGGATATCCCAGAGCGCCACATCCACCGCCGAGAGGCAGCGCATCTCCAGCCCCTTATTGCCGTAGATGTGGGAGTTCTCGTAAGCCCGGCGCCAGAATGCCTCGATCTGGCGCGGGTCTCTCTCCAGCAGCATTGGCGTCAATACCTCTCCGATATAGGCCGTTACGGATCGGGGCGTGTAATAGGTCTCTCCCAGGCCGATGATTCCGCTGGCCGTCGTCAGTTCAAGAAAGGTAATGCTGGAGAATGGCGCGAAGTTGATGGTTCGAACGCTGGTGATCTTCACGATGGACCTCTGCAGGAAGATAGTGGACGAACACTGGGCAAGCGCTTCAGGGAGAACTATACAGCAGTTGAGCAGGTTGTAAAAGGGGGCTGTTCAGACCGTGAAAAACGGTTTGACAAAGGCGCGCTGAGATATAATAATATGTGGATAGAGGTGCGTTGTAGCGATGCAGGGAACGCTGCAGCTTGCCAGCAGTTGTGTTCCCGGGCGCAGGTGTAGGCGCCGCACCAGTAGCGGCGTGCGCGCCGGCGGAGCACGGTGACAATCTCCAGGCAGCCCCAACGAGTTATCCTATGACCTACACTGATATTCAGAAACTCGCGCTTTCGTACCGTTATGAATTCAGCCTCGATGAACTGGAGGCTGCCCAGGCATGTGTCGACGCCCATGGGTTTGCCGTGGTCAAACAGGTCCTGTCGGAGGAGTTGGTCGGGGAGCTTCAGGAAGCGGTTCAGCAGGCTATTGACCCGGACGGGACATTGGGCCCCGGTGAGAGTTACACCCACACCTCCTTTGTCGAGCACGCGCCCGCACTGTGGAAACTGCTCGACTATGAGCCCTTTCTCCAGGTCCAGCGGCTCTTCTGCCAGTCCGACGAGTTGACCATCCACCGCACAGCCGCGATTCTGCGCAATCCCGGCTCCTCTCCACTTTCGTGGCACTCCGACTGGCACGGATTCAACCAGGGCCCCCCGCAGAACGCCGGCGATGTTCTGAACCGGGGCCACTGGCCCTCGGGCCGCTGGTTCTACCTCACAGGTTCCTATCCTGAACACGGCGGCCTCGCCGTGATCGAAGATTCCCACGTGGAAGATTGGGCGGGGCCGGAAGGCTTTGCGCTGACCCCGGACAAGCGCTCGTTCCACCGGCAGGGGAGTGAGCCGGAGGCCTATGTCGGATTCGACGTACCGGGCATGGTCCCCCTGTTCACGGAGCCGGGCGATCAGATCATCTTCGCCGCCCGCACCTACCACGCCGCTTTCCCCAACCGGACCGATCAGGTGCGGCTTTCCTGCGGCCTCGGCCTCCGCCCGCGCAGCTATTGGATAGAGGCGCCGTGGCCCCTCCCTGAATCGGCGCAGGCGTTTATTGCGGCGCTGCCTGCACGGCATCAGCACTTTGTTGAAAACTATGTCGGTATTGATACGGCATGGCGCGGCCAGGAGACGGCCGCATGAGTAAGGCATGACAGATTTCGGACAGCCACATGCGTCGACTTGGAACCGTCGGCGCTCAGCCCCTCGGATGTATTTGACGAGAGTACCTGTTGTTGCATGCGCTTCGATCACGACCAGATCAAACTTTCAGATCAAAGGAGAAGAGAGCATGAAACGGAACAAGCTGAGCCGACGTGACTTCTTGAAGCTGTCTGCCGTCACAGGCACGGGCGCAGTTCTCGCTGCTTGCCAGATACCGGCGGCGCCGGCGGACGGAGGAGCTGCCGCGCCCCCGGCCGTAACCACAACGATTGATTTCTGGGATTTTCCGTACTACTCATCGGCTCTTGGCGAGCCCGGTTCCTGGCAGTGGGAGCGGGCGAACGCCTTCATGGACGAGAATCCAAGTATTGAGGTTGAGGTGCTTCCCCTGACGTGGGAGCAGGGCAGCAAGGTAACAACGGCCCTCGCGGCCGGTTCGCCCCCGGATGTAGTCGGCGGCGGCTGGATCCAGCTTGCCCTTTCGGCCTTGGAGGTGGGACTGGCTTTGGACCTCACCGACTCGTTGGAAGAGCAGTTGTCCAGCGATATGGTCGAGGGAATGCTTGAGCAGTGCTCAATTGAAGGCAGGGTGTACATGTTGCCGTACTGGCCGGTGTGCCAGTCCGGCGTTGTCTACCTTGATGGTGTCGAGGAAGCGGGCGCGATGGATACTGCCCCCCAGGCGCCATGCTACGGGTGGAACATCGACCAGTTTAATAGCTGGCTTGAGGCTGTGCGGGGCACCCGACCGGACGGCAGCGAGCGCTACGGCCTCGGCATCCCATCCGCCCATTCCACGCCGGCTTTTCATTGGGTGACACTCCTCTATTTCCGCTGCTTCGGCGCCCACTTCTGGACTGATGAGACGGAATCGTGCGTCGACATGGCTTCGCCGGAGGCGATCAAATGCCTTGCATGGATGCAAGAGCTGGCCGAAAACGATCTGATTCCCGATCCGGCGGGGTACACTGGCGACGATAATAGCGCCCTCATCGACCAGGGCAACATCCTCATGCAGGTTGGCAACGTGGTACCCGGGGGAGCACGTCGGGAGGGGATGGAACTGGACACCGAGACCTTGGTCGTCACTGATACCGAGAACGAGCGCAAATGGCGCTTCATCCAGTATCCACACGATGACCCTCACCCCGCCATCGCCTGGGGCGGCGCAAACTACTCCGGTTTGGTGCCCTTCAAGCCCGAGGACCCTGCTGACACGGAAGGACTGTTGAAGTTCCTCCACTGGATGACCAACACTGAAAGCGAAGAATGGCTGGTCAAGTCGGCCGGCATGCTGCCGTTCCGAAAGTCCATTCTGGCGGAAGTCGCCGACGATCCCCTCGTGGTCTATACATCCGAATGTCTGATGCCGAACGCATGGTTCGATGCCAAGCGCAGTACGGAGACCATCGTGGTGCGCTCGATCTTTGAGGAACATTTCCAGGGCGCCTTCTCCGGCAAGAGCGCGGAGCAGGTGATGCAGGAGATGACCGACGACATCAACGCGTCTCTCGAGAGCTGTGCGTAGAATCCCACCATCGATAAGGCCGGTCTCCCGCGACGACACGGCTCGCGGGAGACCTTTTCAGACTCTCAAGAGCGGGGACAGCCATGAACTATGCCAAGCGTGAGGAGATGTGGGGCTATATCTTCGTCACACCTTTCCTGGTGCTGTTCCTTGTCTTTGTGCTGGTGCCTACGGTCATGTCCGTCGTGATGGCAGCGCTCGAATGGTATGATCGAAAGCCGGTCTGGGTTGGTCTGGACAACATTGACCACGTCCTGAACGACAAGCGTTTCTGGCAATCTGTACGCAACACGCTATCCTACGTTGGGATGTTCACATTCGCTGCCGTCGTCCTGGCGCTTGCGGTGGCGATTCGAATCACCAAGTTCCGCAATCAAGGCATGCGCCAGGGCCTGCAGAGTGCGTTCTATCTGCCCAGCGTGGTTTCACTCGTCGCCGTAGCGGTCGTCTGGCGCTACATCTTCAACAATCAGTTCGGTCTGATCAACTACCTGTTGAGTGTGGTCGGAATCGACCCTGTCAACTGGCTGGGGAACCCACAGACAGCCCTGCCATCCCTCGTTCTCATGGACCTGATTACCGGGCTGGGCGTCGGGATTATCATCTTCGTGGCTGCGGTCCTCGGGCTGCCGTCCGAGCTGTTCGATGCAGCCCACATTGACGGCGCCACCGGCTGGCTCGAGACGATATACATCACCATCCCCCTGTTGACCCCGAGCATCCTGTATGTAGCGGTGACGACGATGATCGTGGCAATGCAGCTCTTCGTCTCCGTCTTTTTTCTCACCAAAGGCGGGCCGGTGGGGTCCACGTTGACACTCGCCTTCCTGACCTACCGTTACGCCTTTGTCTTTCTGAAGGTCGGCTACGCATCGGCCGTCGGGCTGGCGCTTCTCCTGCTCACCCTGGCGCTGGCGGTGGTGCTGTTCCGCTGGTTCCGGTCCGTCGTGGAATACTAAAGGAGCCCGGGAGAGCCGTGCTGAAACAACCCACTGTCCCCGAAGAGCATATTCCGCGTCCAATCCAGACCGAAGGTCGTTCCTGGCGCAGGCTTCGAGAGAAGATCGGCGGCAACATCACACTGCTTCTCCTCCTCTTTTGGGCGCTCGTCTCCTGGTTTCCCCTCTACTGGATGGTGCTGACCAGCTTTAAGAAAGGCCAGCAGGCGCAGGCTCTGCCCCCCGGCCTGTGGTTGAAGGAGCCCACCCTGGAGTCCTATCAGCAGGTGCTGAGTTCGACTTTTCCGGTGCTGCGCTGGCTGGCCAATAGCCTCTTCGTCTCCGTCACGGTTACGGTCCTGGGGCTGCTCCTGTGCGCGGCTGCCGGATATGCTTTCGCGCGCAAGCGCTTTCGGGGGCGCGATATCATCTTCTGGATGGTGCTGAGCACGATGATGCTGCCGGGTTTCTCCAGGTTGATCCCGGCCTTTATGCTGACGCTGCTGCTGAATCTGCACGACACCTACTGGGTGATGATCCTGCCGGGGTTGGCGTCACCCTATGCGGTCTTCCTCATCCGCCAGTTCATGTTGACGCTGCCGTCCGAGCTGTTCGACCAGGCGCGCATCGACGGCGCCGGCGAGATCCGCCTGTGGTGGCAGATCGCGTTGCCGCTGACCAAACCGGCGCTGGCGGCATTGGGCACCTTCACCTTCGTGGCAACGTGGAATGACTTCGTGTGGCCTCTGGCCGTGATTAACGACCTGAAGCTGATGCCCATCCAGGTCGGCGTAACCCTGCTGCGCGGCATGGAGCGGACCGGACGCAACGATTACCCCATCGCCATGGCCTCCGGCGTGCTGATGGCCGTGCCGCCTGTCATCATATTCTTCCTCTTTCAACAGTACTTTATTCGCGGCCTGACCATCGGCGCGTTGAAGGGCTAGTGGATGCCGGCGCGACTGCCCCTCACAGAGCTGTCGCTGTGCCAGGCTTAACCCCCAACATATCACGCCCATATTCGTCGTCGGACGCAGCCCCGAGCGTCTGTTCGGTCCTGTCCAGAAGCACGCTGATTGCGGCCTGAAGCTTGATGCCGCTCTGTGTCATGCCTCCCACTCGATCAACACGCCGAGGAAATCGCCCGGGCGCTCAACGAGCATCTCGTATGTCTCTCCGACGTCGTCCGGCTGAACACGGTGGCTGATCAGACCCTCGCTCTGCAGTGAACCGTCCGCGAACAGGCGCAGGACCAGGTCAAGGTTGCGCTCACGGGTCCACGGATCTCGATTCGTGTACGGGTGCCCGGATACGCGAGCATGCGCGCCGATCAGCGAGACGCCCTTGTGGTGAACCGCCCTGTAGAGATCGATTTCGGCTGCGCCGCGCGGGCTGCCCAGCAGCACCACACGCCCGCCATCGCCTGCCAGGTCCAGGGCCTGCGGTACGACACGGGGATTGCCAGTCGCTTCGATCACCACCTCCGCCATCTGTCCACCGGTGGCATCGTTCACTGTCTCTTCGATGTCCGACTCGTCTGGATTGAGAGCGCAGATGCCGCTGGCGCCTGCGATCCGCACGCGATTGGGAAGGAGATCGACCCCAAACACCGGCCGCGCGCCGGACAGACGGGACAGTTGCGCCGCAAACTGGCCGACCAGCCCCAGACCCAGGACGACCACCGTTTCACCCAGCGAGACGTTGCCCTGACGGACACCGACCGCGCTGACGCCGCCCAGCACAGCCAGCGCGCCCTGCTCCAGCGTAACGTCCGGCGGCAAACGCCACATCTTAGTTGTGCGTACATCACACAAGGCCCAGTCGCCATGCGGTGCGTAGACCACCACCCGGTCACCTTCTGCCCAGTCCGTCACCTCGCGGCCGACCGCCTGCACGGCGCCGGCCAGGGCATAGCCCAAATCGATGGGGAACTGTGGCGGGTCCGGCCGTGAGAAGCCGCTGTGCGAACCACTGTACATCGCGAGCTCTGTGCCCGCGCTGATGAGCGAGCAGGCAGCCTTGACGACAACCTCATGTGGGGCGGGCGCCTCTGCAATTTCGAACGTTTCCCATTCAATCCGGCCGATGGCCGTACAGAGCAGGCGTCTGGCGCGCATGTTGTTCTTCCTCTTGGGTTGCTGTCGGGTTGCCTCCGCTACCCTTGGCCCGTAGGGTAGAACGCCCCCGCCAGCTCTATGGACTGTTTGCGCGTCAACGCGCTTCGTTTTCCCATCCTGCTTTGCCATCTATCCACGTACGCATTGACGATCTGCTGTCCCGATTTGCCCATGCAAAGTAGGGAATGAAGGTCAGCATGCCGTCCGGTTGGTCGTATGACCCGCCGTCTCCTTGCAGCGAGACAACCCCGCCGAGAAGATCATGCCTGAAAGCTGCCTCGAATTCGGTCAGCAAAGCTGACTGCCGGTAATGCCCAGTAAGCTTGCGGTCGTCGCCCACTTCACTCTTCGGCGGCAAGGCAACGTATGCGCCCCACATATCAATGGCGGGATTATCGGTACTCTCGACGCAGTACACGAGGGGGCCGCGACACAGCGCAACCTTGCCCTCAAAGTATCTGGCTCGGGGGTCGGCAGTCACGGCAACAACGGGCATCGGCAGCTGCAGAGTGACAGTATCACCCTTGCGCCACTCTCTGGCGATGCGGTAGTAGGCTCCGGACGCGATGTCCCCTTCAACAGGTTCTCCATTCACCTGCACAGTTGGGTTGCGACACCATCCAGGTATTCTCAGGTTCAGATCAAAAGTGGCGGGCCGTTCGGGATCGAAGGTGATGGTTACTTTACCGTCCCATGGATAGGACGTGTCCTGGGCAAGGCGGAATTTCGTCCCGTCATCCAGGCGCCAGCCCATCGTACAGCTGTCATACAGGTGAACCCACACGCCGTCCGCGGAAACGCTGAACATGTATCCCGGCAATGAGGCGATCGTTCGCAGCGCGTTGGGCGAGCAGCAACTGGTGGAGGCTGATGACCAGGGGGTGCGCTGCCAGTGGTTGCCGTCTGATGAGAGGGGACACAAATAGTGGAACTTATCGCCATCGACAGATACGTGCGCCAGGAAGCCGTTGTACAGCGTTCTCTCCATCAGATCGGCGTAGCGGGCATCGCCCGTCAACGCCAGCATGCGCCAGTTCCAGGTCGCGTTTCCAACTGCTTCGCACGTCTCCAAACCTGTGCCCAGCAGGAACCGAAAGACCCCCGCATGCAGCTCGAAGGCCTCCTTGCATGTCAGCTCGCAGTTCTCGGCGTCCACGGCCAATTGGCCGGTGAGATGCAGCTTGCCGTTTGTCATGTCACGCCAGATGGCGGTGAGCTTGTCGATGAACGCCTGATCGCCCGATTCGGCATAGTAGTCGGCCCCTCCGCACATGAGGTATGTCTGACGTACAACGTGCCTGCTCACATAGCCGAGGAAGTCGGAGCCTATCGTCGGGGGCTGTCTCAGCAGCGGGGTGAGGAAATGTCTGGCGCCGGCGAGATATCTCTCTTTTCCCGTGGTGCGGTAGAGTTCGACCAGTGCCATTTCGATGACGCTGTGCCCGGCAAAGTCTTCCCCCTGAAACCGCTGGCAGATTGCGTCGGCAACACGCTGCGCGCATTCCAGGAATTCGGTCGATCCGGTTGCGCGGTGGTGTGCAATGGCGGCCTGGATCATATGGCCCGGGTTCCCCAGTCCGTACGATCTTTCGAAATCGTCGCCATAGTAGGTAGTCCAGAATGCGTTGTCCTGATGCGCGTTGGCAACGCCGGTCACAAACAGATCCAGCAGGGCGCGTGTGTCAGGATCGTCCCCGGACTGCAGGACATATGCGCACGCTTCCAGCCATTTTTGAAAGTTCGCGCGCCAGGAATGGCCGTTGCGCGTGCGGTTCATTCCAGTGGGATTGGCCTTGAGCGTCTTCAGACCGGTCGCGATTTCCTCCTTGTCGCCCGCCGCGTAGGCCCTGAAGGGCGCGGTCTGGTCGTCGACGTCCAGCCAGGCCAGGAACGACGGGATGCCATTGGTCCGGCTGGCGTTCATGCGCGTTTTCCAGAACCCATCGCGCATGGTAACGGCCTGCACCGGGACAGGTTTGAGCGAGGCAAAAGGGCTGGCGCTGGTGGACACGACGCCTGCCGCCTGCCAATGTGGGATGTGTGGGTTGTTTGACATGAAGCCTCCTTCGGCAGCCTGGGGCACTATTCCATCTGGCTTTCCGTCGCGCCGGCGGCGAGGAAGGGGCCGAGCGTCTCTCCCCGCAACAGCCTGTCCAGATCGTCCAGGAACTCCAGGTAGGTGCCCTGCCAGCCGAAGTGATCCCAGAACCAGCCATCATACGGTGAACCGGCTGTGGCCTCGCCCTTCGGAACGTCGGCGTAGCGGGCGCGCGTTGCCTCGATCTGCGCCGCCTGCAGCCGCCCCAGCTTGTAGTCCAGGTACAGCCCGAAACAGTCCACAAAGATGCGCACATCGTTCACGTTGGCTTCGAGCAACCCGGCGACGCGGGCAAAGGATGCCGGGTCAATCCTGCCTTCGAGTTGCCGCCAGGCCGCCAGCACGCCTTCCATGTGGGCGATGGACGGCCGCTTCTCGGCCATCAGTTCGGCGGCGTAGGCATCGGTCAGCGGCACGCGGTTGAAGATGAGCTGGTAGCGCGGATCGTTGCGCAGCGTCGCGGCCTCCTCCTCGGGATAGGCGTCGAGGGGCAACTCCAGCCCGAGCACGTTCTCGCCCGCGCGATCCATCCCCGGATGCAGGTAGTCGGTCCAGATTCGCCACGGTCCGTTCAGCCGTGTGTCCAGGTAGCTGTAGCGCGCAACATAGCTGTGACACTGGGTCAAGCCGCTGCGGCTGAACAGCGCGCCGATGGTGGCGGGGTAGGTTGCGCGCAGGCCGGGCAAGAATGGGAGCGCCTCCGCGCCGTACTCCATCGTCAGCCACTCGGACAGGATGTCGTCCGGGTCGAGGCGGGGGTTCCAGCACAGCCGGCCGTAGGCATACCAGTTGGAGAGATTGAGCGGATGGTCCACGTAGTCGGGATGGATCCCCAGATTGGCGTCAAACCCGTCACAATTCTTGTCGGCCGCCTTGAGAAACTCTTCCTGCCAGCGGTGGGCCATGGAGCAAGGCAGAAAGTTGAGGCCGGCCGTATCGCCCACCAACGCAAGTTCGAACACGTAAGGGGAGCGCTCCCCCGGTCGATTGCCGATGTGGCGCCAGATCGGGTGCGGCGGATAGGGAGGACGAAAGTCCCAGTAATTGTGGCACGGCGCGATGCGCACATTCGCGGGTAGCTCATCCCCCCAGTCGCCGAACAACTCTGCCTCGGATTTGGCGTAGGCGGCCTGGTCCGTGACAGCCGGCCAGAGCAGCTCTCCGTCAATGGTGGCCAGCGCCTCGCTGACCAGACTCATGCCGGCCAGAACGCGGTCGCGAACCGGCAGCGCGCGACAGCGGTCGCAGTCGTCCTCATGCGGGCCGGGCGCATTCTCGCCGGCGCCCCAGACGATGGCATTGCGCACCGACGGCATGGCGACGGCCAGACGCGCGGCGAAATCATGCCACTGCGCGCGGACGACATCGGAAAAGGGGCAGACGTTTTGATACGCCCCGTTCTCGTCCGGCTCGGCATAGTGGAGCGAGAGACCAACCCTTACGCCGAAGCGATCCAGAAAGCGGGCGAACTGCTCGACCGGCTCGGCGCGGGAAAGCCAGCGTTCGAACTGTGAGCCTCTGGCCGCGTACTGGGCGAACAGGCCGAGGTTGTTGACACGCATGGCCAGCAGCATCCGGGCGAGCGCCAGGTACTCTGGACATTCCTCCGGCCGCAGCATTTTTTCATAGTCCAGGATACTTTTGAAAGGCAGACACCAGACCTTGTTCGAAGGCGTTTCCCACATTCGCAGCGCGCGCACCGGGAAATGCGGGCCATCGGTCATCGGTGTGATGGCCTGGTTACGGCGGGCGCGGTCGATGCATTCCTGCACCCCATACAGAACGCCGCGGCCATCGCCGCCTGTGATGCGCAAGGCGGCACCGTCGTTCACCGCGATACGAAAGTGCTCCGGCTTCAAGTCGGCCTCGGAAGTGTCCAACCGGACTGTGACATTTCCTTGATCGGAATGCGCTCCGATGGTTGGCTCTGCACCGCCCAGCTTTTCGATCCAGCGCGCCAGCTCGGCGGCTGCGGTCCGAACGCGCGGGATGGCATCGCGGGGGATTCTGATCGCATCGATCGCTGTCATCTGCATGTTTGTGTTACCCTCCTGCGATTTTCACGCCAACTTGGGTGGTCAACCGGTAGAACTGTATCAATGAAGATTGTCGTAAACCGGCGATAGCGATTTCAGCTTACCCACCCCACCGACCAGGAGGTCGTAGTTCCCAATCCACTGGTCCAGCGCGCCATCGCTTTCGAGCACATCCGAACCCCAACCCAGCAACGCAGCAGCATAGGATTGGCCGATCTCAGTTACTCGTTTGGCCAGAAGCGGCCGGATGGCTTCGGAGAAATATGCCCTGGACAACGCCAAGCCCTTCATATTCACGCTCTCAGCACTAGGATCCGCAACCTGATTACGTCCTATAGCTTGATGCCGCCCTGTGTCAAGCCGGTCACGAACTGACGCTGCAACGCCAGGAACAGCGCCAGCACCGGCGCGATCATCATCACCGCGCCGGCGCTGGTGAGCGACCAGTCGCGGCCGAACCGCTGTGTGAAGTTGTAATAGCTTGTCGTCACCGGCATCAGCTCATCCCGCTGCAGGAAGATGAGCGCGGCCTGGAACTCACTCCATACGCCCAGCCCAACCACCAGACCTACGGTCAGAAAGGCCGGCCACATGATCGGGATTACAACCCGCGTCATCACCTGCCATTCGTTGGCGCCGTCTACACGCGCCGCGTCCTCAAAGTCGCGCGACAGGCTCATGAGGAAGGAGCGCAGCAGGAAAATGGCGAACGGCGAATTGAAGGCGATGTACATGATGATCAGACCGGCGCGCGTGTCCAGCAGACCCAGATTGCGCCACATGATGAAGAGCGGGATGACATAGAGCCAGAAGGGAAGCGTGGAGAGGGTCAACATATAGACCAGATAGAAATTGTCGCCCGGAGGATCGAGCCGGGCCAGGCTATAGGCGGCCATGCCGCCCAGCACGAGAACGCCGGCCACGGTGAAGACAACGTAGATCAGGCTGTTGGTCAGGGTGGTGGCAAACTCACCCTGAACCCAGGCATTGACGTAGTTCTCGATCTGAACGACCCGGGGAAGCCCGATAGGATTGGTGCCCAAATCGTTGAAGGATTTCAGCGAGTTGAAAAACAGAACCAGGATCGGGCCCAGCGCAAGGCAGACCAACAGGAGCAGGATGATATAGTTGGGAATCAGGCGTGACTTGCCTTTTTTCTTAAACACTGCAGCATCCTCCCGGTTACGCTGTACCCTGCACCGTCGAGCGCGCGGGCAAGCGTCTATACATCCCAGCCCCTGCGGCGAAGAAGCACGAATATCGTGGCCATGACACCGGCAATGGCGCTCATGGTTATGCCGATTGCGGCGCCGTAACCGGCCTCAAAGCGCTGGAAGGCCTGTTTGTAGAGATAGGTGGCCAGCATCTCCGAACTGCCGGCAGGCCCGCCGTGTGTCAGGATCCAGACATAGTCGAAGACCAGGAATGACCAGATAGCCGTCATCATCAACATGAAGAATACGGTGGGGCGGATCCCGGGCAGGGTGACGTGGAGAAACTCCTGCCAGCGGTTGGCGCCATCGATCTTGGCCGCGTCATACAGGTCCGAGGGTATGCTCTGCATTGCGGTGAGGAAGAGGATCATCAGGAACCCCCACCAGTGCCAGTTATCGACGAAGGCGATTGCGGCCAGGGCGGTATTCTTGTCGCCCAGATAAGGGTAGGCCAGCCCTTTGATTCCCCAGTTTTCCAGCGCGACGCCAAAGCCAAGTCTTGGGTCGAGCAGCATACGCCAGATCGAGGCGACGACGACGCTGGGGAGCACATAGGGAATGAAGAAGGCTGTGCGGATGGCCATTGAGCCGATGCGCACCTGCGCCAGGAGGGTGGCAACGGCGAGCGCCATGGCAAATGGCACGGTGAGGAAGAATGCCAGCCACATCAGGTTGTGGCGAAGCGCCAGCAGGAAGTTGCGATCTTCGAAGAAGAGCTCGCGGAAGTTGTCCAGCCCGACAAATTCGGCCTTGCCGATCCCGGACCACTCTGTCAGGGAGTAGTACATGCCGGCAACCGACGGCCCGACGACAACGACGAGGTGCAGCAGGGTGATTGGCGCGATAAAGAGCCACGGCATGATCTGGCGGCGGAAGCGCCTGCTGTGCAGCCACGATTGCTTGTGCGGCGATACCGCTATCGTGGCGCCGTCACCGGCCGCCGGGGATTCAGTCTGCAGTTCCTCTTGGTTTTTCACGGCAAAATGAGATTAGGCCTCAACCAAGCGCGGTTCAACGCCAACAAACGTTGTCAGATACACGATCGCTTCGCCATCTGAGCGCTCGTGTGCCCAGTGCTTACATCTGTACGGAGTGTTTCCCGATGCTGGCAAATGCGGTCCTCGTCCGCCAAGACGAGGACCGCAACTGTCTCGATGCACGTGAATATGGGTGCGGAGTCAGATACACCGCGGTTCGCTATATGCGCGCGCGGTAGGCGACCTCTATCGATCGGGTATGACCAGAGTCTCACCGGCCGCCAGCTCTTCCTGGAAGGCGGCGTCAACCGCGGCCATATACTCCTCCGGCGTCATATCGCCCACCCAGACCTTTTCGATCTCTTCGTAGATCACCTGATTTGTCTTGGGTGGGAAGAACGACCAGGTGGTATAGCCGTAGTTACCCTCGGCCGATGCCGTTGCGAAATCAGCCAAAAGACGGGCCATACGCGGTTCAACGCCTTCCAGTTGGGAAGGATCAATGCGAATCGGCGCGGTAGCATACTGGCACTCGACCAGCAAGCGCGCCTGAATTTCGGGCGAGTTGTAGTGGGTCAGAAACTCGGCGGCGGCTTCGGGGTGTTCAGAATTGCGATTGATCGATTGGGTGCTGCCAGTGCCGATGTTGAACATGGCGTCGCCGGTGAGCGAGGGCATGGGCACCCATTCCCAATCGTTGCCGTGTTCGCTATCCTCGGTGAACATTTCGCCCACCAGGCTATCGTAGATCCAGGTTCCCTCCATGGTCATGGCAGCTTCTCCTGTGGCAAAGGCTGCGCGGGCGATGGAAAAGTCGGTGACCAGGAAGTTTGCGGGACTGCCCATCCAGTGGCCGGCCTGGAACATTTGGTTCAGGGTCTCGATGGCGGTGACGAAGTCGGGATCTGTCCAGGAAAGTTCGCCTTTGAGGGCCTGGTAGACCTTTTCCGGTCCGGCGATCTTGTTGACAAACTCGGTGAAGAAGAACTCATTGTTGTCGATGGCATCGGCGGCGCCCCCGGCAAAGGGAATGATACCGGCCGCCTGGATCTCGGCGGATAGGGCTTCCAACTCGTCCATCGTGGTGGGCGGCTCCCAGCCATTTTCTTCGAAGACCGTCTTGTTGTAGAAGAGGACCATCGTCTCCAGTTCCTGCGGCAGGCTGTAGAGGGTGCCCTGTACGCGGCCCAGGTTCAGGGCCCAGGGCACAAACAGATCTTCCCAGCCGAATTGGTCGGCCAGATCATCCAGCGGCATGAGCTGATCGGCGAGGGCAAACTCCGCCACAAAGGAGGGCCCGTGGGTCGGCACGATGTCCGGCCCGGCGCCGGCCGCGAGCGCAGGACGCACCGCGTCCATCATATTGGCCTTCTTTTCGGCAACTACCTCGATCGTGTCGCTCTGCTCGTTAAAGCTGTTTACAGCCACGTCGATGATGCAGTCGGCGGTTACGGAAGTGCCTTGCCAGAAGGTGATCTGCACCTTTTCCGGCGCGCCTTCTTCTCCGGATTGCTGTCCACCGACGGGCGCGCAGGCCGACACAAGCAGACCCAAAATAAGCAGCAGCGGAACCAGTCTCTTCAAGCCTGTGTACATTAGAAGCCCTCCCTTTTCTTGTAGCGTGCTCAATATGGATTGGGAAATGTGCGATACCGGCGCTACGTACTTGGCTGTTTGGCATGACATTGAACACTGAGGACGAACAGTCAGAACTCAAAGTCCTGCCGTATACACCTGGCGCGTAATTCGTGGCTTCTTGCGACGAAACAGATTGTGAAACGTGGACGAAAGCCGTTCTCACGTGTGGGGGGATTGTTTGCCGGATGGAGGCATAGTGTCAGCCGGCCAGCCGCCATTTAACTCCGAATTCAGGTCATATTGTAAGCCCCTGAAAATGCTGAGAAGGGAGTCGGGATTCCCCCGTGCAATAATGTTGTGAGGCGAAATCAGGGTAATAGGCGCCGCGCCCAGGGGTTTTTGAGATGCGATCGCCTGCGAACCTGATGTGCCAGAGAAGAGTGCCCTGCACTGCGCATTCAGGAGGATCGCCGGGATTGCCGGCGCAACCGGTCCAACTCGTCAGCCATCGCCTTTATCCGCTCGCCGGCTTCTCGGCGGGCGGCCGCTTCCTCCTCTGCTCGTTGCTCCGCCGCTTGGCGCGCCGTAGCTTCCGAATCGGCTCGTTGCGCCTCCTCTTCAGTTCGCTGCTCTGCGGCTCGACGGTCAGCAGCCTCCTTCTCCGCTCGTTGCTCTGCCGCTTGGCGCGCCGTAGCCTCCGAATCGGCTCGTTGCGCTTCCTCTTTAGTTCGCTGCTCTGCGGCTCGCCGGTCAGCAGCCTCTTTCTCCGCTCGTTGCTCCGCCGCTTGACGCGCTGTGGCTTCCGAATCGGCTCGCTGTGCCTCCGAATCGGCTCGCTGTGCTTCCTCTTCAGTTCGTTGCTCCGCTGTTTGGCGCGCTGTAGCTTCAACTGCAGCCCTCTTG
>JAJDZJ010000036.1 GCA_022824685.1 Caldilineaceae bacterium | reverse complement strand
CCCTCAGTCGGCGAGATAAGTTAAATTCTCCGTCTACGTGCCATCTTTCGTACATTTCCCTGTGTCTTACCCCGACCTGGAAGAGTATTCGGCTGCATTTCGATGTTCTGACCCAATTTAGATGCAATCGCCCTGGGGTTGACCGGAAAATCCTGGTTGACGGTACCAGGAAGCAGGATTTGGAGGAAGAACAGGGATTATCTGGAGGGGAGGATTGCTGGTTTACGCTGGCGGGGGGAGCAGGATTTTGGGGGATTGCCAGGGATACTCAGGAAGGGGTCTGCGCAAGGGGGATGTGTGTTGCATTGGATTGGGGGCTGGGTCAGGCGCTGGAAGCAAGAGGGGGGGCCTGGGTTCCGAGGGCGACGACAAAGGCGATGGCGCGTTCGTCGTCGTGGCTGAGGCTTATTGACCACTGGCTGAGGCCGAGAGAATGGGCGCGGCGGGCGGCGGCGCCATGGAGTTTGACGGAGGGGGCGCCGCGCGCGTCGGAGAGGATTTCCAGGTCGATCCAGCGGATGCCTTCGCGCCAGGCGCCGGTTCCCAGGGCTTTGGCAATGGCCTCTTTGGCGGCGAAACGGGCGGCCAGGGATTCCGGGCGGTCGCGACAGTCGCGCAGCTCGGCTTCAGTGTAGAGACGGGACAGGAACCTTCTGCGCGCGGGCGCGATGTTGTCGTAGCGGGCGACGGCGCGGCGAATTCGTTCGATACTCACGATGTCGACTCCTGTGCGCAGCATTGCTCTATCCTCTGTGGGCTCCCTGTCGAATCTATGTTGCGTCATTGCGTATTTTGTTCAGTCCGCCAGGGTGTGGGGTTCGTTCAGATTGGCAGGAGGCGTGCGCGCGTCCGGGGCGCTGGCGAGATGGGCGAAGCCATAGGCCCTGGAGACGACGTAGAGCGGGCGGGCTTTGACGTCATCGTAGATGCGCGCCAGGTATTCGCCGATGACACCCAGGAAGATCAGCTGAATGCCGCCGAGGAAGAGAACGGCGACCAAGGTGGATGCCTGGCCGAAGAAAGCGTTGTTTCCTGACAGGCGCAGGATGGTTGTCACGACGATCCCCAGCAGGCTGAGGAATGCGAGAAAGAAGCCGAAGTAGGTGCTGAGGCGAAGGGGGATATAGCTGAAACTGGTGATGGCATCCATCGTCAGGCGGAGCATTTTGCTCAGCGGATATTTGGTGTCGCCAGCAAAGCGTTCGGCGCGCTGGTACTCGATGCCGGTCTGGCGGAATCCGACCCAGCTGCTGAGGCCGCGCATGAAACGGTGCTTCTCGCGAAGACGGCGCATCGTCAGAAGGACCTGGCGGTCGATGAGGCGGAAGTCGCCCGTATTGACTGGAATTTCCACATCGGTGATACGCCGGAGGAGACGGTAGAAGGCTGTGGCCGTCCAGAGTTTGAAGCGGGATTCGCCCCGCCTGGTGGCGCGCACAGCATAGACGACCTCAAAGCCTTCACGCCACTTGTCGAACATTTCCGCGATCAGTTCGGGCGGATCCTGCAGATCGGCGTCGATGATCGCAATCGCGTCGCCGGTCGCGTAGTCCATGCCGGCGGTAATGGCGAGCTGATGGCCGAAATTACGCGAGAAGTTGATGATTTTAACGCGCGGGTCCCGCTCTCGCAGAGAGAGCAGCAGCGTCAGAGAGGCGTCGCGGCTGCCGTCGTTGACGCAGATGAGTTCCCAAGGTTGACCGATGGCGCCAAGGACGGTGGTCATGCGCCGGTAGAGCTCGGGGATGACCTCCTCCTCGTTGAAGATGGGCACGATAACGGATATGACCGGACGCTGGCTGGGATCGGGGGCGCCGGCCTCGGCGGAGGGCCGCTGCGCTGTGCTGAGTGTCACGGTCTCGGTTTCAGGATTCATCGTCGTTCATTGTTCGGGCGACGTTCCGCAACAGAGTTGCGCTTGCATGGCTTGCGCAGCGGACCGGGCAGCGCAGGGGAATCGGCGCCGCAAACAAGCTGTTTGCGATACCGGGCAGGAGCGTGCGACGGCAGTCTCAATCGTACTGAAAACGCAAGATATGGTCAAGCGAAAGACGCGGGGCAGGGTTGAGGCGCGGCGGGGTTGGGGCGCGGGGGGAGTGGGTCTTGGTTGCGTGTTCGGGGAAAATGGGCTACGCTTTTCGGAGACGGGCCAGTTTCCGGACTGGCGACAAATCAAGCAACTTGCAGGAAAGGATGGGCGGGAGCCTGAGGGCAGGCCTCCTGTTCGGATCAGTTTCTTCTTTCCCCTGTGAAACGGAGCGCGCTTCATGCCTTTATTGCAGCCAGTGCCCCTGGCGAGTTACGCCAGCCGCATCTTTCAGGCGGCAGACACGCCCAGGATGACGGCAGATCTTGTCGGACAGTCGCTGGTCTCCGCCAACCTGGCGGGCCATGATTCGCACGGTGTCATACGCATCCCGCAGTATCTGCGGCAGATCGATGAGGGAGAGCTGCGACCGCATGCGACACCGGAAATCGAGCGCGAGACGCCGGTGATGACGTTGTACAACGGTCACAGGTGTTTCGGGCAGCTGGCGGCCAAGGTTGCCATCGAGAACGGTATCGGCAAAGCGAGGGGGAATGCGGTGGCGGTGGTGGGTTTGAAGCACTCCGGCCACGTGGGGCGCCTGGGGGAATGGGTAGGGCTGGCGGCTGATGAAGGATTCATTGCGCTGGCCTTTGCCAACGGCGGTCGCGCGGGCGGCCTGGTGGCCCCGTTTGGGGGGGCTGAGAGGCGCCTGAGCACCAACCCGATCGCGACGGCGGTCCCATTGGAAGGCAGGCCGTCGATGCTGCTGGATTTTGCCACGAGCGCTGTGGCCGAGGGCAAGGTGCGGGTGGCCCTGAACAGCGGCAAATCGATGCCGGACGGATGGGCGCTGGACAAGAACGGCGAGGCGACTCAGAATCCGGCCGACGTATATGATGACGGGATGCTGCTGCCGGCGGCCGGCCACAAGGGATACGGATTGGCCCTGTTGACCGACTACCTGGGGGGAGTTCTGACAGGTTCGGGCGGCCCGGGCATACCGGGGTCGATCCTGGGCAACGGTGTCCTGTTCGTCCTGTTGAACATCGGTTACTTCCGCCCTTTGGACGAATTTTTCGGTGACGGAGAGCGAATCGCCAGCAGGATCAAGTCGACGCGGCCGGCCCCCGGATTCGATGAGGTGCTGATACCGGGAGAGCCGGAGGCGCGTTCGGCTGAGAGCCGGCAGAGGGATGGGATCCCGCTGGATGATACAACCTGGGCGGAGATCGTCGACGTGGCGGAGAAACTCGGCGTTGATCCGATCGTCTGAAGCAAGCCGGGCTTTTGCCGGCCGGAAGCCGTGCGATCAGACTGCTTGCAAAGGTCCAAACTGCATCGATAGGTAAGTGACGAATCTTGTAGAGCGCTGATGGAAGGTTCGTCGGGAAGCCAACCGGAGAGTGCGCATGTCACGAATTTCCACATCATCCTGGAGTCTGCACAGGGCATTGGGGTCGCCGCCGCTCTTTGGGCCGGGCGACGCCGGACCGCGCCAGCCGTCGAACGGGGCGATCAGTCTGCTGGATTTGCCATCTGCGGCGGCGAAGGCCGATATCCACACATTGGAGATCGTCCACTTTCACTTTCCCACGACGGACGGGGCCTACGTGGACGACCTGAGGGGGGCGGTTGAAGAGGCCGGCATCGAGTTGTTCAGCGTTCTGATCGACGCCGGCGACGTTACGCACCCGGACGATGGCGCGCGGGCGGAGGAGATGGCCTGGATCCGTTCGTGGCTGGACGTGACCGCCCAGTGCGGCGCGAGTCATGCACGGGTTGTTGGCGGCTATCAGCCGGTGGCGCGCGATGGTCGTCCGCTTCTGGACCATCCAGTCTTGCGGCGCAGCGCAGAAGGCCTGCGCGAACTGGCCGACTACGGCTCGTCGATCGGCGTTCGGGTGATCACGGAGAATTTCCGCGAGACCACGGACCGGGCCGACCAGGCGCTGGCGATTCTTACGTTGTGCGAGGGCCGTGTCGGGTTATGCGCGGACTTTGGCAACTACCGAGGCGAGGACCGTTACGAAGAGTTGGCAGCGATCTTTCCCAAGGCCGATTCAGCGCATGTAAAGGCGGTATACGACGACAGCGGCAGGCCGGACAGGGATGAGTTTCGCCATTCGCTTGGAATGCTGGCGGAGGCGGGGTTCGACGGACCGATGTCTCTGATTTTCGATTCACCTTTGCGCGGGAACAGCACCGAGTGGGACAATCTGGCGCAGATGCGGGAGGTGGCCGCGCCCTTTTGCGCCTGACAGCCGGGGCGGCGCTCCTGCTTTCAGGGGGACGCGGGTTGGGCTGTACATCCAGCCGGCGGGCGTTTGCGCGGGGTTGTTTGCCAATCGAGAGATGAAGATAAAAAACAGTCCATCGAATTCGATGGACTGTTCGTTTGCTGCATAGGCGCGCCGGTTGACAGGCCGACGCGGCGCCGGTTGGCCGAGGGGTTATTCGACCAGGGCGGCGTCGAGAACGATTTCGTCGACAGCGGCCAGAGCCTTTGAAACGGGGCAGCCATCCTTGGCTTGGGCGGCGTACTCGGCGAACTTGTCGGCGGAAAGTCCCGGAACTTCAGCCCTGCATGTCAACTCAATTTTGCTGATTGCGGGGCCATCGGTCAAGTGGACAGCGGCGGTTGTGTTGACACTGGTGGGTGTAAAGCCGTCGCCGCTCATCAGAGCAGAGATAAACATGGAGTAGCAGCCGGCATGGGCGGCGCCGATCAGTTCTTCCGGGTTAGTACCGGAGCCGGATTCGAAGCGGGAGGCGAAGCTGAAAGGACCTTCGTAAAGGCCGCTGCCTAGTTTCATCGTGCCGGAGCCGTCATTCAGGTTGCCATTCCAAGTGGCAGAGGCGTTACGCACGGACATGGAGATTCCTCCTGATATTCAGTGCTGGTGTCCGAATTGGGAACAACCGAAATTGATTGAGAACTGGTTGGTGATCTGAGAATATTTGGTAACAGCAGGCAGAATCTTAGCACAGCAAGGCTGGCAAATCAAACATACGGCGTGTCAAGGGGATTGACCGGGAAGCCTCGGCGGCCGCTGTCTGAATGAGGATTTGGGAGCAGGACAGACGGGAAGGAAGGCCAATCGGGAAGACTCAAGAATGCGGGCGGCAACATTTCGGGGTTGCGCTGACGCACAGTTGATGAACTTCACGCTAGTGACAATTGAAGGCTGCGTCAACGTGCGAACTGGATTGGAGCGGAGAGTGGAAGATGGAGATTACGAAGGCGGTCATCACCGCGGCGAGAAGCACGCAGAGAAGCCTGCCCCTGCAGACGATTATCGACAGCGACGGGGTGGAAAAGTCGGTCCTGCGCGTGCTGTTGGAAGAGGTGATCGATGCCGGGGTTGAGGAGATTTGCGTGATCGTGTACCCGGGCGACGAGGCCGCCTTTGCGGCGACGGTGGGGGAGCATGCGGGCCGCCTCCAGTTTGTGCAGCAGGAGGAGCAGCTGGGCTATGCACATGCGGTGTTCTGCGCGCGTGATTTTGTTGGCGGCGACTCCTTTTTGCACCTGGTCGGCGATCATCTCTATGTCCGGCCGGATGGAGGGCGGTGCGCGGCGCACGTGGTCGAGGCGGCGCGTGCGCATAGCTGTTCGGTCTCGGCGGTGCAGGCGACGCGGGAGACACTGCTGCCCTATTTCGGCGCGGTGGGCGGCCACCGCATGGCTGGGCAGACGGATTTGTACAAAGTGGAGACTGTGATTGAGAAGCCGACTCCGACAGAGGCGGAGCAGAGGCTGGCGGCGTCCGGGCTGCGGGCGGGCCACTATCTGTGTTTTTTTGGGATTCACGTGCTGACAGCAACCGTTATGGAGATTTTGGACGGGCTGCTTCCGGCTGCGAATGCGGCAGGGGAGGATGGCCGCCAGGAGGCGGGTCTTTCTCTTTCGGCGGCTCTGCATGTTCTGGCCCGACGGGAACAGTATCTGGCCCTGGAGCAGCGGGGCATGCGCCTTGACATTGGCGTTAAGTACGGTCTGCTCACAGCCCAGATCGCCCTGGCTCTGAACGGCCAGGACCGGGATGAAATGTTGACCCGGCTGCTGGAGCTGCTGATGAGCCGTTCGATGCAGGAAGAGTAGAAGCAGTCACGGTCATGCGAGAAAACAGGACAGGGCAGTGCGGCGCGCTGTGATCAGGCGAGATGGAGGGAATGCAGTGGAGGGTGTGAAGTGGGGTGCGTGCAGTGGACGGATGCCAGGGCGCGGAGAGTTCTGAGATGAGCGCACTGGTCAGAATCATCACGGCGTCGGACGGGAATACCCGCAATCGTTCGCTGGAGAGGTTCGCGCGCGCCGCTTCGGCGGAGACGTTGTTGCGGGAGAGCGCGGCGCTGGACCGGTTGCGGCGGGAGAACGACAACCTGTATGAGCAGGTGCGCGCGCTCTTCTTTCTGCAGGCGATTCACCGGTTTCATCTGCCCGGCAAGCCCGGATTCGCTGCCAGGGGCGTCATTCCTTTCAGGGGCTACGAAGATCTGCTGAACCGCCGTTTCGACGAAGCGATTGAGACGTTCCTGCGGCAGCAGTCCCAGGCTGGGCCGAACGAAGCGATTTCGAGTGGGTTGGCCGCGGCCTACCGGCAGCTCGGCTTTCAGACTCTGGCCGACCAGGTGCGGCGGAGTGTGCGGTCTGTGGCGGGCAACCAGTGGATGTTCCGGGTCGGGCACCCGAGCGACCATCCATTGCGTGTCCGACGAGAGCTCCTCCGCCCTCTTGGAAACGGGCTTTTCCCGTTGCTACGCGAAACCACGCCTGTGCGGATGGATTTAACGCACAGCGGCTGGAGCGACATTTTCTTTCTGGGAATGGACTATCCGGAAGGGGCGCGGGTGCTCAACGTTTCGATCGATTTGAGCATAGACGGCGGAGGCCAATCCCGGGGCCGGGGGCCGCGGCCGCCGGTGGAGGGCTATTTCCGGGTCCTTGACCGGCCGGTATTGCGCCTGGTCAGTGTCGATTTGGAGGCGAGCGCTGAGATTGCCACCTTCGCCGAGGTTTTCGACTTTGCCCGCGACCATCTCGGTCTGTTGAAGGCCGCGCTGATCGGGGCCGGCATCGTGCCGCCGGGCATGGAGGGCGCGCACCAGCCCCTGGCCGATTTGCTGACGCAGCTGGTGGGTCCCGGGCAGGGGATCGAGCTGGTAAGCAAAGTGAATGACATTCCAAAGGGATCGCGTTTGGCGGTGTCCACCAGTCTGCTGGCCTGTCTGATCACGGTATGTATGCGGGCCACGGGCCAGGCCAGCTCGCTGACCGGCGGTTTGCGCGAAGAGGAGCGCCGGTTGGTGGCGGCGCGGGCCATTCTGGGGGAATGGCTGGGCGGCTCCGGCGGGGGCTGGCAGGATTCGGGCGGCATCTGGCCGGGGATCAAGCTGATCGAAGGGAAGGCAAGCGCGGAAGGCGACCCGGAGTTCGGAATCAGCCGGGGCAGGCTGTTGCCGAGCCATCATCTGCTTGGGCGGGACGAGATCAGCGAGGAGACGCGCCAGGCGTTGCAGGCCAGCCTGGTCCTGGTACACGGCGGCATGGCGCAGGATGTCGGGCCGATCCTGGAGATGGTAACGGAGAAGTATCTGCTGCGCAGCGAAGAGGCGTGGGCGGGACGCCAGAGGGCAATCGGCACATTGGATGAGATATTTGGCCATCTGAAGGCGGGCGACGTGGAGGCGATTGGCAGGGCGACGGAGCGCAATTTCAGGGGGCCGATACAGACGATCATTCCCTGGGCGGGCAATCTGTACACAGACCGGTTGATCCGGCGGACGCGCGCGGCGTTCGGCGAGAATTTCTGGGGCTTTTGGATGTTAGGGGGGATGTCCGGCGGCGGAATGGGGTTTATCTTTGATCCTCGCTACAAGGCGGCGGGGAAGGCCCGCCTGCAGGCGATCATGGACGACACAAAGGAGAGCATGGATCGCGCGGCGCCGTTCGCGATGGAGCCGGTCGTGTACGACTTTGCGATCAATGAATGCGGCACATGGGCCGAACTGTCCGGGGAGGCGGATGCGGCGGCCGACCGGCTGGCCGACGGCGGGGCACTGATGCCTGCGGAATACTACCGGCTGACCGTTCCCGCTATGCTGCGGAAGGATCCCTGGCTGCTATCGCCTGCGCAGCGAGCCGAGCTGGAACAGTTCGGAACAGCCCGGCTGGCGGACCCGGACCTTGCAGGATTTCTGCCGTCACTGTTTCGGGGCATGCTGCCGGAGCAACAGGAGGAGGATCCGGCGGCTTCACTGGAGGCCCTGCTGGCTGCGAACGCCTTTGATCGCGCCCAACATGAGCAGATCCGGGGCGACCTGCGCAGCGGGCGCATCGGGCTGGCGCAGAACCGGCTGCCCACTCGCAGCCTGATCGAGGAGCCGGAGCCCGGGGAGGTGGCGGACGCGACGAAGCGGTTGCCTGCCCGGTTGGAGGAGATTGGGGCAGCCGCGCTCGAAGCTGGCGAGGTTGCGGTCGTTACGCTTGCTGGGGGCGCGGGCAGCCGCTGGAGCCAGGGCGCGGGGGTGGTCAAAGCGCTGAACCCGTTTGCGCGCCTGGCGGGCAGGCACCGCAGCTTCATCGAGACTCACCTGGCCAAGAGCAGACGCAGCGGCCGCCTGTGCGGCACACAGATACCCCACGCGATCACGACCAGCTTTCTTACGCACGATGCGATTGCCGAGGCGGTCGGGAAGAGCTACAGCTATGAGGGTCCGCTGCTGCTGTCGCCAGGGCGGAGCATTGGGTTGCGGATGACGCCGATGGCGCGGGATCTGCGTTTTGCCTGGGAGGAGACGGCGCGGCAGGTGCTTGACGTGCAGGCGGAGAAGGTGCGGGAGAGCTTGCACAGCGCGCTGATCAGTTGGGCGCGTTCGCAGGGGGAGGGCAGTGACTACGTCGACAATCTGCCCGCACAGTGCGTTCACCCTGTGGGCCACTGGTATGAGCTGCCGAACCTGTTGCGCAACGGCGTTTTGCGCCGGCTGCTTGCGGAGCGCCCCCAGCTACAATATCTGATGATGCACAACGTGGACACGGTGGGGGCGCACGTTGATCCCGGATTGCTGGGCCTGCACATCAGCGCCGGGGCGACGATGACGGCGGAGGTGATCCACCGGCGACTGGAGGACCGGGGCGGCGGGTTGGCGCGTGTCGATGGCAGGACGCGCCTTGTGGAGGGGCTGGCGCTGCCGCGCGAGGAGATCGAGTTCCGTCTGAGCTATTACAACACGAATACGTTCTGGATTCACGTCGACCGCCTGCTGGCGACGTTGGGCCTGGATCGGACGGCTTTGGCGGACGCGAGGGCGGTCGGGGAGGCGGTGGGGCGGATGGCGGCGCGCATGCCCACCTATGTGACTTTGAAAGAGGTGAAGAAGCGCTGGGGCCGAGGCCAGGAGGATGTTTTCCCGGTTGCGCAGTTTGAGAAGCTGTGGGGGGATATGACGGCGTTGCCGGAGATGGATTGCGGCTATGTTGTCGTGCCGCGCGTGCGGGGCCAGCAGCTGAAGGAGGTGGCGCAGCTGGACGGCTGGCTGCGGGACGGTTCGGCGGCGTATGTGGAAGGGTTGTGCGACTGGGCGGAGGGCGAGGCAAGTGGATAGCGGATAGTGGATCGTTGTCACCGGCGCGTGGAGGGATAGGCGAAGCACGCGGGACAGGAGACGCGGCGGGCGCGGGGCGAGCGGGCGGCGCGGCGGGGGTCCGGGGGTGTCCCCCGGCCCGGCGGCGGGTGTTTGCCGCCGGGGATCAGCGCAGGATGACCTGGTCCTTGCACTGCCCCGCCCCCTTGCTCAGAGATCTGGCGGCTGGCGGCGCGTGGTTGGATTGGAACAAGGGCGGATCGCGAGAAGGGCGGGGCGCGGAGGGGCCGCCGACAGATGGCAAGGCTGCCCGGTTGAAGGGCGGGGGTTGGGGGAGGCCACAGCTGCAGGAGGAACTGCGGGGATACAGAGGGGGTCAGGCGAGAACGGGGTTGGGCGCGTCGGGCAGGTGCTGGTAGCTGGGATCCTCACGCTGCTTTTCGAGGATGGCGGCGATTTCGCGCCAGGTGGCGACGATGCCGACCGGGACAGGCGGGAGGTCGCGCTCTATCGCCCGATGGAGCTTGCCCAATTTGTAGCATGGCACGGCGGCGTACATGTGATGCTCGATGTGGTAGTTCATGTGCCAGTAGAGAAACTGCACGAACGGATTGACCCTGAAAGTGCGGGTGCAGAGACGGAAGTCGGGGATGTTGTCCATCAGGCCGACGTGCTGGGTGTTGTTGCAGAGGAAGAGCAGCCAGCCGCCGTAGAAGGGGGCCAGCGTAACCAGGACCGGCAGGAGCCAGAGGCCGGGCAGCACGGTGAAATGCAAGGCCAGTGAAACGACGGCCAGGAGGAGGTGCCCGAAGAGCAGGACGCGCGCCCAGTTGAAGAGGAGGCGGCGCTTTTCTGTCGCCTCCGGCGGGAAGAGGATATGTTCCCAGTCACCTTCCTCGCCTTCCAGGCGCCCAAAGCTGAGGCGTATCAGGCCTCTGAAGCGCTGGACCAGCCCCTTCGGGTTGACGAGAGCCGTCTGGTAAAAGGCTTTGCGCGTGAAATCCACCGGCAGAACGACCTCGAGATCGTCGGGAGGGTGGAGCGTGAATTTGTGATGTTCCTGATGGCTTGTCCAGAAATAGACGTGATTGAACAGGCCCAGGAAACTGAAGACGCGCAAGAAGAACTCATTGAGACTCTTTGTGCGAAAGACGGTGCGGTGGCAGAGTTCATGGAAGCCGTTGAGGAGGAAGGCGTAGAAGGTGCCATGCAGGAAGAGGGCGATGAGGAGAGCCCACCAGAGCCCCGCCTGCAGGGAGAACCAGGCCGCGGCGCCGGTCAGGGCCAGCAGGCCGAGATGGCCGAGAGACTGCAATAATCCGAACAGATCGCTGCGTTGATTGAGCTCGGCGAGAACGGCTCGATCGATGGGGGATCGGTACCAGTTGATTTTGGCTTGCGCGGGTCCGTAGGTCATGGCCGGCGGTCCTTTCCTTGCGGTACATCGGGGTATTGCGGCGGTCCTGGCAGGCGGGGGAAGCCGGGACGGTTACAGGGGGAATTGTAACTGATTCCTGACGGCTGCGCAACCAAAAAGAGGTGTACGCCCTCGCAGCGTTGCGAGGGCGTCTTATTTTGCGGAACGCACGACATAGCGTTGGCGAAAAGGGGCGACCCGCCGCGGCGCGGGGGCTAGCCGCTGGCCTGCATGGCGGGCATCAGTTCAGCGGATGCCGCGACGGAGAAGATGATCTTGTCGTGCTGCGCGGAGGCGGTGACGCTGTCTCCGTTTTCGACGCGTCCGTCGAGGATTTCGAGCGCGAGCGGATCGGCGACGAGGCGCTGAATGGCGCGCTTGAGCGGCCGCGCGCCGTAGGCTGGGTCGTAGCCGTCCTGGACGATGAGGGCTTTGGCCTCGTCGGTCAGTTCCAGCGAGACGTCGCGGTCGGCGAGCAGGGCGCGCAGGCGGTCCAGCTGAATGCCGGCGATGCCCTCGAGGTGGTCGGCGGCGAGGCTGTGGAAGATGACGATTTCGTCGACCCGGTTGAGGAATTCGGGGCGGAACTGCTGGCGCATGGCGGTCATCACACGGCGTTCGACCTCCTCGTCGACCCCGGCGACGTCGAGAATATAGTGGCTGCCGATATTGCTGGTCATGATGATGATCGTGTTGCGGAAATCTACGGTGCGGCCCTGCCCGTCGGTCAGCCTGCCGTCGTCGAGGACCTGCAGGAGCACATTGAAGACTTCCACGTGGGCCTTTTCGATCTCGTCGAAAAGGACGACTGAGTAGGGGCGGCGGCGGACAGCCTCGGTCATCTGGCCGCCCTCGTCGTAGCCGACGTAGCCGGGCGGGGCGCCGAGCAGGCGGGCGACGGTGTGCCGCTCCTGGTATTCGCTCATGTCGATGCGAACCAGGTTGTTTTCGTCATCGAAGAGGTATTCGGCCAGGGCGCGCGCCAGTTCAGTCTTGCCTACGCCGGTGGGGCCGAGGAATATGAAGCTGCCGATGGGGCGGTTGGGATCCTGCAGACCGGCCCGGCTGCGGCGGATGGCAGAGGCGACCGCGAAGACGGCCCGCTCCTGGCCGATCACGCGGCGGCGCAGCTCTTCGTCCATGCGCACGAGCCGTTCGCGCTCGCCCTCCATCAGCTTGTTGACGGGAATGCCGGTCCATTCGCTGACAACGGCGGCGATTTCGTCGTCGTCGACCTCTTCCTTGAGGAGCGCGCCGCCGGCCTGGATGGCGGCCACATTTTCGGCGGCCTCGTTCAGTTGCTGTTGCAACTCGTTCATGCGGCCGTAGCGCAGCTCTGCGGCCCGCTGGAGGTCGTAGTCCCGTTCGGCCTGCTCGATGTCAGTGCGCAGCTGCTCACTATCCTCTTTGAGGGAGCGCAGGGCCTGGATGGCAGTTCGTTCGGCCTGCCACCGGATGGAGAGTTCGGAGCTGGTCTCCTGCAGGTCGGCCAGTTCCTTTTCCAGCGCTTCCAGCCGCTGTTTGCTGGCATCATCGGACTCTTTGCGCAGGGCTTCGCGTTCGATCTCCAGCTGCATTGCCTGCCGTTCCAGCTCGTCCAGTCGTTTGGGTTTGGAGTCGATCTGCATGCGCAGCCTGCTGGCGGCCTCGTCGACCAGGTCGATGGCCTTATCGGGCAGCTGGCGGTCGCTGATGTAGCGATGGCTGAGCTGGGCCGCGGCGATGACGGCGCTGTCGGTGACGCGCACGCCGTGGTGCACTTCGTAGCGCTCCTTCAGCCCGCGCAGGATGGAGACTGTGTCCTCCACGGAAGGTTCGCCGACGAAGACGGGCTGGAAGCGGCGTTCGAGGGCGGCATCTTTCTCGACGTGTTTGCGGTATTCGTCGAGGGTGGTCGCGCCGATGGCATGGAGTTCGCCGCGAGCGAGCATGGGCTTGAGCATGTTGGAGGCGTCCATGGAGCCTTCGGCCGCGCCTGCGCCGACGAGGGTATGCATTTCATCGATGAACAGCAGCACTTTGCCTTCGGCGTCGCGGATCTCATTGAGGACGGCCTTGAGGCGCTCTTCAAACTCGCCGCGGTATTTGGCCCCGGCCACAAGCGCGCCCAGGTCCAGCGCGACGAGACGCTTGTCCTTGAGGGTCGTGGGCACGTCGCCGTTGACGATGCGCTGCGCCAGGCCTTCGGCGATGGCGGTCTTGCCTACGCCCGGTTCGCCGATCAGCACGGGGTTGTTCTTGGTGCGCCGGCTGAGAATCTGGACGACGCGACGGATCTCCTGGTCGCGGCCGATGATGGGGTCCAGGTTTCCTTTGCCGGCTTCGGAGGTCAGGTCGCGGCCGTATTTCACGAGGGCTTCGTACTGTGCTTCGGGGGTCTGGCTGGTGACGCGCTGGCTGCCGCGCACCGCGGCCAGCCCCTGCATGATGCGATTGTAGTCGATCCCATGGCGTTCCAGCAGGGCGCGAAGCTCGCCGTTGCGGGCGGAGGCCATGGCCATGAGGAGATGCTCGGTGGAGGTGTATTCGTCCTTCATGTTGGCGGCAATGGTCTCGGCCTCCTGCAGGAGCTGAGCCAGTTCGCGGCCCAGCCGCATTTCCACCGAACTGCCGCTGACGTGGGACTTTGCGGCGAGCAGCCGCTCCACACCGGCCTCAAGCGCTTCTCTGTCTCCGCCCAGGCGATCGATAACCGCGGGTACGACGCCTCCTTGCTGACGCAGCAGGGCAAGCAGGAGGTGCTCCGGGTCAATACTGGCGTGGCTGTATGCGCGGGCCTCGTTCTGGGCCTCGACGATTGCTTGGCTTGCCTTCTCGGTCAGGCGATCAAATCTCATTGAACTCTCCTTTTCGGAACCCTTCCCCGTTCAGCGCCCGGCGCTCCAGGGCGCTACGGGGAGCGGGAATGGCGGCACGTTTCTGCATTCAGTTTAGCCAGCGTTCATCGCAGCAGCATTTGCGGAGTGTAAGAGAATGATTTGAGGGCCGAAAAGGAGGCATGCCTGCTCTCGCGGGGACTCGCAGCGCAGTCGCAGCTGGGCTGGATGGCGGCGGTGGCGGGGCAATCGTCGTGTTCTTGCGGCGCTGGTTCCGGGGGGACTCGATGAGGCGGGCAGGTCCGGGCAGCTACGCGAGGGCGATCAGGGCGAGCATCGCGCCGCCGAGGAAGAAGAAGAGGGCGCCCATTGTCAGGACGAGATAGAGTGGCCTGCTGGCCCGCAGCAGGGGGCGCCGCCAAAGAAGCGGCACAAGCGATAAGGCGATGAGCAGCGCGCCAACGACCGCTTCCGCCGGCAGCCGGGGAACCGGGTTGCGCCAGGGGGAGCGGGAAAACTGTTGCACTGACTCGGGGGAGGGGACGGGGACGGCGATATCGGCCAATACGTCGTCCATACCCCTGCGGCGCACGTAGACGGACAGATTCCATTCGCCATCGCGGTTGAGGAAAGCGCCTTCGGCGGCGAAGGCGTCCTCGCCCAGTTCGTCCAGATCGAGGCGCGCCAGTCCCATTTCCCCCGATTGGTGGGAGAAGAAAAGACGGACCAGCTGGACCTCACCGATGTCAGAGGAGTCGGGATGGGATAGGTGAACCCAGTAGCGGTTGTGGCCGACCTGGTTGGGGTCTACCTGGAGATGGATAGCCAAGTCGCCATCGTACGCCATTTCGTTGAAGGGCAGTGAGGGGGCCGCGGACGCTGACTGTGGTGGGAGGTTAGGTGTGGGCGTCTGCACAAGCACTGCTATGGAGATGAACAGCACGGCGGCCATGCCGGCTTCCATTGCCACCCGGCGGGTGAATTGGCCCAAAGTGGATTGGCGAGCGACGGTATCTTGCGCACGTTGTACCGCACGATTGTTGAAGTAGGCGAGCGCGAGGATTGCGGCGACGATCGCCAGTTTGATGATGAGGACTTGACCATAGGTAGTAGTGAAGAGGCTGGCGGCGGTAGGCAGCTGCACGAAGCTACTGAAGAGGCCGGTCACGGCCAGCACGAATACGGCTATCTGTGCGGCCAGGGAGTAGCGCTTCAACAGGGGGACCATCCAATCGGGGTCCAGTTCTGCCTGCCGCCGATGCAGCCGCAGGAGGAGAAGCGCCAGAAAGATGAGACCGCCCGCCCAGACCGCTGCAGCAACAAGATGGGCGAAGTCAGCGGCGATGGCCCAGCCGCTGCCCGGGGCGGCGGCGGCATGGCTGCTGGCGGCAAAGGTAAAGAGCGCTGCGGCGGTCAGCAGGGCGGTCCAGGTACGCTGGGGGAAGGATCTGTGCCACGCTGGTTCGCCGCCGAAAAGCAGCTCGGAGCATGCGCTGCTAACAAACATGATCGCGGCCACGAAGATCCACAGGTTGGGGCCGTAGATCAGCGCGCCGCCGAACGCAAACAGAATGAGCAGCGTATGGAGTAGAAAGGAGACAGACCCCAGACGGGGGGCCAAGCCGGATGGAATGGACCGGCGGAAGAGAATTCTGGCCCAGCCATTGGGGTGAAGGAGGGGGACTGCGGCTGTCAGCAGCGTCTGCCTTATCAGCAGGAGGCGGCCCGGGCGGGTGGCGAGCAGGAGTTCCGGGATATCGCCCACTCCGCCGAGTCGCATCGACTGGACCAGGAACTGCAGCCAACCGGAGGCGATCAGGAGGATTACGCCGACAGTTGCAGTAGAGCTGATCAGGATGTCGACGGGAGTAGGGGTATGGTCATCTGCTCGCGACTGCGCGAGCAGCCAACGCATCGCCAGAGGTCCGGCCAAGAGGGCGGCTCCGAGCAGGGAGAGCCAGCGAAGGAGGGAATCGGCGAGGGGCGGAAGTCCCTCCTTGCGGTGAACGGTGACCTCGACGGCGGTACCTGCGGGACGAGTGCCGTCGGGATTCAGGATTGTGAGGGGGAAGGAGCCGACCCATTCATGGCCGTCAACGGAGGAGAGTGTCTGCCAGACGACGGTGTAGACGCCGGGCTCGATCTTTTCCAGCGGCAGGGTGAGGTGGGTGGGGTCGGCGGGGTCGAATTGCGGCGCGCCGGCAGGAATCTCGGATCCGGCAGCGTCGAGGATGCGGGCGCCGGTGAAGGCATGTTCGAGGGGTTCGCTGAACCAGAACTGGATGGCAGCGGGCGGCTGCGCGAGTTCTGCGTTTGGCTGGGGGTCGGCGCGCAGGAGCAGCGCGTGGGCACGGGAGATCTGCGGCAGCAGGAGCAGGGCCACCGCCGCGGCGAACCCCGCCAACGGCAGGGCCGCCGCTATCGTCTTCCGGACGGTCGCCCCTATCGACTTGGCCGCGCCATTCCGAGGAGCCTTCGACATCTTGCAGCTATCTGTGCCTTCCGCTCAGGAAGCGCGCGATGCCGTGAGAGAGTCGCTCGCCCAGCCTTGCGCGTCGTCGGGCTAGGAGAAACGCGCCGAGAAGAAACAGCGCCGGCGCAGAACCGCCCAGGCAGGCAGGGCAATCGCATCTAAATCTGTAGGCCGATTCAGTTGAAATTGTGGCCAGAAGAAAGCGAGAATAAGTGGAAATCACCCTGCGCTTACTGAATATCGACGGGAAGACGCCGCGGATCAGGCCCTCAGTCGGCG
>JAJDZJ010000227.1 GCA_022824685.1 Caldilineaceae bacterium | reverse complement strand
CGCCGACTGAGGGCCTGATCCGCGGCGTCTTCCCGTCGATATTCAGTAAGCGCAGGGTGATTTCCACTTATTCTCGCTTTCTTCTGGCCACAATTTCAACTGAATCGGCCTACAGATTTAGATGCGATTGCCCTGGGGAGGGAGGCAGCTGGAATTGTAGAGAGGGAGTAGTTAGGGTATGATTCAGCCGCTGCTTCAGAGGAAGTTGAATCCGGGCGAAGAGGAGAAACACGAAAGAATGTCGCGATCACGGGATCGAAACAAGAGGAGCCATTCACGGCAGAGCGCAAAGCGGCCGGCGGCCCTTCAACCTCCTACACTCGTACAGTCCGCGACAGAGTTTCGGCATTTCCTGGCCTATGTTTCCGGCCAGCCGTGGCTTGCCCTGGATACGGAGAGCGACAGCCTCTTCCGCTACACGCCGCGAGTTTGCCTTATTCAGGTGACCGTTCCTGATACGACCCCGGACAAGGCTTGGTCCGGGAATCCTGACGACGTTGTGGATTTTCTCATCGACCCTCTGCAGGTAAGTGATCTCACAGGAGTGGGCAAAGTCCTGGCCGATGACAGTTCAGAGGTCATTCTACACGCCGCGGAGAATGATATCTTGACTCTCCAGAGGGACTTCGGATTCAGGATTCGGCGGCTGTATGACACTCAGTTGGGCGCGCGTATCCTGGGGAGAAAGGGAGTCGGGCTGGCAAATGTCTTGCAGGAGGAGTTCGGTGTCGCCAGCGACAAGAGAATGCAGCGCACCAATTGGGGGCAACGCCCGCTTTCGTCGAAACAGTTGAGTTACGCACAGATTGACACGCATTATCTGCCTGCGCTGCGACAACGTCAGATTAGCGCGTTGAAGGAGGACGGTCGTTGGGAAGAGGCTCAGGACGCCTTTCGTATGCTGGAGACGATCAGATACAACGAACCGGAACCGCGGACCGTTTGGCAGATGAAACAGATTCGCTCTGTCGATGAGAAAGATCTGGGCGTTTTGCAGGCAGTATGGGACTGGCGTGAGAGCGTCTCAAAGCAGTTGGACAGGCCGCCCTTCAAGGTCCTGGGGGAGAGTGCCCTGCTGGCTCTGGCTCAGAGGCGGCCGCAGACGCAGGCGTCCCTGGAGGATATCCCACAACTCGGCGCATGGCAGAAGGAGAGGTTTGGCGGTGAGCTACTCGCTGCCGTGCGCAAGGGGGAGCTCCAAGCCCCGCCTCGGCGTCCCTCCCCTGCCAGGAAGGCGGAGGCGCTGCGCACGGCTGCCGGAAGAAGGCAGTTCGACCAGTTAAGGCGCTGGCGGACTGAAACTGCAACCGCACGCGGGGTCGATCCGGACATCGTCTTCAGCAATGACACCCTTCTGCGAATTGCGGCTTGTCAACCTGCTTCGGTCGACGATCTGCTTGAGATTCCTACCGTCAGTCCATGGAAGGCACAGGCGTACGGGCAGGCTCTCCTCAGCGTTCTCATGACCGGCCGGAAGCGCTGAGGGGCGGCGCGAAAGAGCCCGTCTGCCACTGGTTCCTGCTTTCTCTCCCAATAGAAGACGGGCCGCAAGATCGAAATCTGAACGGGCAATCGGTCAGGCTGGCTGGCCGGCCAGCGGATTCGGAAGACTGTCCGGGCTAACTCTTCCTTCGAAGATTTCCAAAAACTCAACATCATCCAGCGTTTCGCGAGCAAGCAGCGCTTCGGCCACTGCGTCCAATCGAATTCGGTGAATGCGCAGAATGTTCCGAACGCGATCGTGCTGCTCCCTTACGATGCCCTGCACTTCGCTGTCCAGGGCCTCTGCCACTTCCTCGCTGTAATCACGCTGCTCGGTTAGCTCTCTGCCCAGAAAGGGGTTCTCTTCCTGGCTGCCAATTTGAAGGGGTCCCATTCTATCGCTCATCCCATACTTCATGACCATCGCCCGCGCCAACCGCGTGATATCCTGAATGTCGTTGCTGGCGCCGTTTGAGATGTCCGAAAAGACAATCTCTTCGGCAACCCGTCCTCCCAGACCCACTGCAATGCGATCGAGGAAGTAGGACCGGGGCAAGAGATACCTGTCCCGCTCCGGCACGGTCAACGTGACCCCGCCGGCCATGCCACGCGGAATAATGGTCACTTTCCTCAGGGGATCCGCGCCTTTGACAACGTGGGCGATGATGGCGTGGCCGGCCTCGTGGTACGCCACCACCCTGCGTTCGCGATCGGTGATAAGGCGGCTGCGGCGCTCCGGCCCGCCCATCGCGATGCGCTCAATCGACTCCTGCATCTCGGACATCGCGATCGTGCGCCTGTTGCGTCTCGCGGCAAGAATGGCAGCCTCATTGACCAGGTTTTCGAGATCAGCGCCCACAAAGCCGGGCGTCTGGCGGGCGATCAAATCCAGGTTTACATCGGAGTCCAGAGGCTTTCCCTTGACATGCACATCAAGGATGGCCCGCCGACCCTGCAGATCTGGACGATCCATGGTAACGCGCCGGTCAAAGCGCCCGGGGCGCAGCAGCGCCGGATCCAAGATATCCGGCCGGTTGGTTGCCGCCACCAGGATCACATTGGTATCGGTGCCAAAGCCATCCATCTCAACCAGGATCTGGTTGAGAGTCTGTTCGCGCTCATCGTGGGAACCGCCCAATCCGGTGCCGCGGTAGCGGCCAACCGCATCGATCTCATCGATGAAGACGATGCAGGGGCTGTTGCGCTTTGCCTGCTCGAAGAGATCGCGCACGCGACTGGCCCCCACGCCGACAAACATCTCAACAAATTCCGAGCCGCTGATGCTGAAGAAGGGCACGCCTGCTTCGCCGGAAACGGCCTTGGCCATCAGCGTCTTGCCTGTGCCGGGCGGCCCCACCAGGAGAACACCTTTGGGAATTCTGGCCCCCAAGGCTACAAACTTTTGCGGTTCCTTCAGGAACTCTACGATCTCCTCCAGTTCCTGCTTGGCCTCATCAGCGCCTGCAACGTCACCAAATCCGACGGTAGGCCGGTCTCCAACGAACATGCGCGCTTTGCTCTTACCAAAAGAAAGGGCCTGGTTATTGCCACTCTGGCTCTGGCGGAACAGGAAAAGGAAAAGGCCAGCGATCAAAATGAGGGGCAGCAGGTTGATGATCAGGGCAAACCAGTTGCCCGAATTTGAAGGTGGCTGAACGTTTATCTTTACCTGGGACAGCCTCTCTTCGGAGACGCCCATGCCTTGCAGCGTTCGCGTCAGTGCGACGCCCTCCTCCTTACGGCTGGCAAGGGGCTGGTTGCTTCCTAACGAGAAGATCTGCAGCCTCTCGCCGCGGACGTCTATGCGCGCGACTTCCCCGCGCTCGATCTGCTGGGCAACATCGCTCAGGCTTATGTACTGCGGCCTCTCATTGGGTCCGTAGACGTTTAGAAACAGAGCGGCAGCCGCCACCAATATCAGCAAGTATACAAAAGCGTTTCTTGTCCAGTTTCCGCTCACTTTATCTCCTTGAAAAGCAGTTTTCACTTCACTGCGAGTATAGCATCAGGGCAATCGCATCTAAATCTGTAGGCCGATTCAGTTGAAATTGTGGCCAGAAGAAAGCGAGAATAAGTGGAAATCACCCTGCGCTTACTGAATATCGACGGGAAGACGCCGCGGATCAGGCCCTCAGTCGGCGAG
>JAJDZJ010000030.1 GCA_022824685.1 Caldilineaceae bacterium | reverse complement strand
CGCCGACTGAGGGCCTGATCCGCGGCGTCTTCCCGTCGATATTCAGTAAGCGCAGGGTGATTTCCACTTATTCTCGCTTTCTTCTGGCCACAATTTCAACTGAATCGGCCTACAGATTTAGATGCGATTGCCCTGGGGGCGCCCCTACAGGGGGTTGACAGTGAAGGGAAAGGTTGAGGGGCGGGGATTTATGGGTGGCGGAGCGGGGAAGCGTTGGGTGGCGGGGCGGGGGAGAATTGGCGCAGGTCTGAGGCTGCCTCAGGGGAATTCAGAATGGGCCCTGAAGCCCGCTTCGCTTTGGCTACCCCACAACTGGACTTCACTCCGCCAGGGCCGTCATTTGACACGATCAGAGAGTCCCACTATACTTCGATCATGCAATCTGAATTTCGCGTCCCGACGAACCAGCCGCAAGTTGAAGCGAACCACGCAGCAGGCGCAGCACCTTACGTGCTGCGGTAGCAGGTATTGCTGATTTTACTGCGCCGTAGGCACCGATTCCGGGTCACGGCGCTGAGAGAATGCTCACGAGCGCCGTGGACTTGCCCCACGGCGTTTTTTTGTGGACGGTTTCATCTCTGATTGAAAGCTGCGAGGTCGATGTGAACTTAACCAAAGATGAGGTTGCGCACGTTGCCGAACTGGCGAAGCTGCAGCTTACTGACACGGAATTGGAAGAATTTGCCGGCCAGCTCGGCCAGATTCTGACCTATGCGCAGCAGGTCCAGTCTGTGGATACCAGCGCGGTGCCTCCAACGCCACAGGTTCTTCCACTCACCAATGTGCTGGCGGCCGATGAAGCAAGAGACAGCCTCTCAAACGATCAGGCGGTCGACAATGCCCCGGATTCCGATGAGGGATACTTTCGGGTCGTCGCGGTGTTTGACGACACCGGGGCCTGAGGGAAAACCAGATGACTAAAGCGCGAAACGGTTCACCCGGCGGGTCGGGAGGCTCGAAACGTCAATGACCGGCCGCAATGATACGGAACAATTGACAACTTTGGGCGTCGTCGATTGCCGCGATGGACTGGCGGGCGGCAGGTTTTCGTCCGTCGACCTGACCCAGGCTTTTCTGCAACGGATCGACCAGGTCGACGGCCGCCTTCATGCCTTCCTGCGGACAACGCCCGCGCGGGCGCTGGAAGCGGCCGCGGAGGCCGATCGCGCGCGGGCCGCTGGTGACCTGCGGCCCCTCCTGGGAATTCCGCTGGCGATCAAGGATGTCCTGATGACCACCGGTATCGAGACAACTGCCGGCAGCCGTATACTGGAAGGGTTTGTTCCCCCCTACTGCGCGACAGCCGTAGAAAAACTGAACTCTGCAGGCGCTATCATACTGGGCAAAACCAACACCGACGAGTTCGCTATGGGGTCCAGCACCGAGAACAGCGCCTATGGCCCTACCCTGAATCCCTGGAATTTCGAACGCGTGCCGGGGGGCAGCAGCGGCGGCTCCGCGGCAGCCGTGGCCGCGAATGAGGCTCCAGCCGCACTCGGGACGGATACCGGCGGCAGCGTAAGGCAGCCCGCCTCCTTTTGCGGCATCGTCGGGTTGAAGCCCTCCTACGGCCGCGTCAGCCGCTATGGCCTGATCGCTTACGGCAGCAGCCTGGACCAGGTAGGGCCAATCACCAGGTCTGTCGCCGACGCCGCGCTTCTATTGGAAGTGATCGCCGGCGCGGACCAGCGGGACAGCACCACAATGCCCGAGGACGTGCCGGACTTCTCGTCAGCGCTCACCGGAGACATTTCAGGATTGCGTATCGGCATCCCCCAAGAGTATTTCGTGGAAGGGATTCAGCCAGAGGTCGAAAAGGCCGTCCGTTCAGCGATCGAACATTTCGCGTCGCTGGGAGCCGAAATCGTGCCGATCAGCCTGCCCAATGCCGAATTGGCTCTGCCGGTCTATTACCTGGTTGTCACCGCTGAAGCCAGCGCCAATCTTGCCCGTTACGATGGCATTCGTTTCGGCCTCAGCGCCGATGGCGAAACAGTGTTTGACCACTTTCGACAGACGCGCGGCGCCGGCTTCGGTCCCGAGGTCAAGCGACGCATCATGCTGGGAACCTATGCGCTCAGCGCAGGCTATTACGACGCCTACTACCTGAAGGCCCAGCAGGTGCGCACAATGATCAGGCAGGACTTTGACAGGGCCTTTTCCCAGGTCGATGTGCTTCTTTCGCCTACCTCGCCGACCACTGCCTTCCGGATCGGCGAAAAAGTTGACGACCCGCTGGCAATGATTCTGACAGATATTTTTACGACCAGCGCCAATCTGGCCGGCCTGTGCGGGATCAGCGTCCCATGCGGATTCGATGGCGACGACCTTCCGATCGGTCTTCAGCTTATCGGCCCCCCCTTTGGTGAAGAGAAGATCCTGGCGGCTGCCTACGCCTATGAACAAAGCACCGATTGGCGCTTGCGGAGACCCAAACTGTGACGGAAAGAACTGCTGTCCACTGGCAGTTTTACACGACTGCGCCAAAGAAAGGTTGCCAACTGAGGGCATACGCCTGGAGGTCGGACAGCGCGGCCGGCGCATCCAGCCGGCAGCGGGCCGGTTAAGTCGCCCCCGCTGTGGAATCGGCTGAACAGACTTTGTCCCTGTTTCAGGGTAGTGAAAGGCCAGATTTGACTCTCACAACAACAAATATAGACCGGAGCGGACCGGACATAATTCGAAAAGACATGAATACAACGCTGACAAGATCCCCTGACACCCAGACTGCAGTTGGGTCGACCAGGGGGGACGAACGACAAACTGAACAAACAGGATTGCGTAGAACGCTGGAGAGCCGCTTGAGCGAGCGCGTGCGGCGCGTCCCGCCCTCTCCGATCCGCCGATTCTTTGACCTGGCGACTGATATAGACGACGTGATCAGTTTAGGGATCGGCGAGCCCGACTATGTGACGCCGAAGCCGGTACTCGACGCCGGCCTGAACAGCCTTCAGCAGGGAAATACTTCGTATACGTCCAACGCGGGCCTATTGGAACTGCGAGAAGCTGTGGTTGACAAGCTGACGACCCTCTATGGCGCTCCGAATTACGATGCCCAGACAGAGGTGCTCATCACAGTTGGCGTCAGTGAGGCGATGTACCTGGCGATGCAAGCGCTGCTGGACCCGGGTGACGAGGTGCTCGTCCCGCAGCCCTGTTTCGTCTCATACACCGCCGACGTGATTCTGGCGGGCGGCGCTGTTGTCGACATTCCCACCTACGCCGCCAACAACTTCGTCCTCACACCAGCCCAACTGGAGGAGGCGATTACCCCCAGGACCAAAGTCCTCCTCATCGGTTATCCCTGCAATCCGACCGGGGCGGTGATGAATCGGGAAGAGCTATCAGCCATCGCGCAAGTCGCTGAAAAGCATGACCTGATCGTCATCTCCGACGAAATCTACGATCGCCTTGTCTATGACGGTCACGAGCACGTCATGTTCGCCGCGCTGCCCGGCATGGCGCAACGGACAATTCACCTGGGCGGGATGAGCAAAGACTACGCCATGACCGGCTGGCGCATTGGCTACGCCGCAGGCCCTGCGGAACTTCTCGGCGCGATGCGACGCATCCACCAGTACCTGATCATGTCGGCTCCCTCAGGCGGCCAGGCCGCTGCGCTACACGCGTTGACAGACCCCTCTGCCGAGGAGGCCGTGCTGGAAATGGTGGCAAGTTATGGCGAACGACGACGTTTCCTCGTTGACGGACTGAACGAAATCGGTCTGGACTGTTTCGAGCCGAAGGGCGCCTTCTATGCCTTTCCCAGCGTCCATCGCACCGGAATGGACGAGTTTGCGTTTGCCGAAAAGCTGTTGCTCGAAGAGAGGGTGGCAGTGATTCCGGGCAGCGGCTTCGGCGCCGGCGGCGAAGGACACGTGCGCTGCGCCTACCCCGTGGAGATGCCCAAACTGGAGCTCGCTCTGGAGCGAATGTACCGTTTCCTGCGGCGCCACGGCGTATAAGGGCGCCGATCTTGGCCGGCAACGCATCATCGGGTTCCGTCGCCTGATGCGCCTTCGACGGAACCCGGTGTCCTTACTCGCCGGGCGTCGCGGTTGGGCTGGGTGTCGCGGTTGGGCTGGGCGTGGCAGAAGGAGTCTGTGCCGCGTCCGGCGTAGCGGACGGGGTTGCAGTGGGCGTTCCGGTCGGAGAGGGCGAGCTGACACCTGGCAGCAGCAGGCGAACCGGCAATGAGGACAGGGTCAGCGACATCGCGGCCGACGCGTCGATCCTGCCGTGACCGAACTTGTCATCCTGGCCGGTCTCACCCAGGTCGACAGCACTCCGCAGGATAATTGATTCCACTTCCGCAGAGGATAGACTTGGAGCCGCGGACAGGACCAGCGCGGCGAGCCCCGCGCCGTGCGGCGCTGCCAGGCTCGTTCCACGGACCGCCCTGTACTCGTCATGGGATGGGGGAAAGAGGCTGTAAATGCTGACGCCGGGCGCTGAAATGTCTACAAAACTGCCGGCGCTGGAAAACCAGGCGTGGCCGTCATCCTTGTCGGTGGCGCCGACGGCGATGACACCTTCCTGGGCTGCGGGATATGTGACCGGATTGCCCTGTTCGAAGAGGTTGCCGGCTGCCGCAAATGTGAGTACGCCTTCATTGGCCGCATAGTTGAGCGCGCTCTGCATGCCGAGTGAGGGGCCAAAGCTGATGATGCTGATGTTGATGATGTGCGCCCCCTGGTCCGCCGCCCAGTAGAGGGCGCAGGTAAGGTCGCTGCTAACCCCCTGCCCCTGGCTGTCCAGCACCTTTACGGGCATGATCCGGGCGTTCCAAGCCAGCCCGGCGATCCCCCTATCGTTATTCGCGGCCGCCGCGGCAACCCCTGCGACCAGTGTGCCGTGTCCGTAGTCGTCGTCCGCCACCGTATCTTCATTGACAAAATCGTACCCGTCCAGGATCCTCGCAGCAAATTCCGGATGGTCCAGGTCCACCCCCGAGTCGATCACCGCGATCGTGACATCACTGCCGGTGGAGATCTGCCAGGCAGACTCCGCTTCTATCTTGCCCAGCGCCCACTGACTGTCATACATGGGATCGTTCGGCGCCATTCCCAGAATTAATGACGCGTCAGAGCGGAATCTGCCCCACGGCAGGGCACCTCGCTGTACCAAACGCCGCCTCACCACCTCCGACATTGCATTCTCCGCGGCCCCCACGATCCGGAAGTCCGGTTCGGCGTACTCCACCGCTGGATCCAGCATGAACGACTCGGCCGCCTTTACCTCAGTGCCCGGCCGCACAGTGTGGAAGCGAACTGCGCCGCATGTAAGCGAGGAGGGCCGCAGGTCATACTCCTTGGCAATCTCAGTCATTGAAACGGCAGAATGACCGGGCCGGAATTTGATCAGGATCCGACCGCTTACATAGGGATCCCTATTTCCAATAGGCCGAGGCCTTTGGAAATTGTCTTTACACGAAGCGAGGAGAAGCTGTACAAAAACGAGGCAAAGGCTGATGAGGATTGAAGATGTGCGGAAGGTGATAACCATGGAGTCGCCGCGGTGTAGCGAAAAAGGAAACGCTAACTCTTGGAATCGAAATTTGCGAGCGCAAGGCTCGTGCCTTGAACAAGCTCTTGGACGCTCCAGCGATGTTCCACAGGCCAGAACGATTATATCATACAGTGAAATGGGATTTCCAATGGGCTACTCGACGGGGTGCAGTCCAATTTGGGGGTGAGATATACTGATAGGACGGGATAGGAAGATGATTTGAATAGGA
>JAJDZJ010000172.1 GCA_022824685.1 Caldilineaceae bacterium | reverse complement strand
CGCCGACTGAGGGCCTGATCCGCGGCGTCTTCCCGTCGATATTCAGTAAGCGCAGGGTGATTTCCACTTATTCTCGCTTTCTTCTGGCCACAATTTCAACTGAATCGGCCTACAGATTTAGATGCGATTGCCCTGGGGGCGGGGTGGACTAGATGCGCTCGAAGTAGCGGGTGCGTTCCCAGTCGGTGACGGCGTTGCGGAAGGCTTGGGCTTCGGTGGCGTAGAAGTGTGTGTAGTGTTCGACGACGTCGGCGCCGAAGGCGGCGCGGGCGAGGCCGCTGTTCGAGAAGTTGCTGACGGCATCTTCGAGGGTGGCGGGCAGCATCTGGATGTCGGCGGCTGCGTAGACGTCGCCGACGTGCGCGGGCGGGGGCTCGAGCCGCTGCTGGATGCCGGCGAGGCCGGAAGCAATGACGGCTGCGTAGGCGAGGTATGGGTTGATGTCTGCGCCGGGGATGCGGCATTCGATGCGCAGGCTGGACCCAGCGCCGACGACGCGAAAGCCAGCCGTGCGGTTGTCGCGCGCCCAGGCGAGCGCGGTTGGGGCCCAGCTGCCGGCCTCGAAGCGTTTGTATGAATTGACTGTTGGGGCGTAGCAGACCATGAGTTCGGGCACATAGGATAACCAGCCACCGAGGAACCAGCGGAAGAGGTCGGAGCAGGCGATGCCGGAGAGGTCGTTGCGGCCGGGGAAGGCGTTGGACAACGCCCCGTCTGCACTTGTCCACAGGCTTACGTGGAGGTGGGCGCTGGAGCCGGCCTCGCCCGCGTATGGTTTGGCCATGAAGGTGGCGCTGCAGCCAAGCTGGTCTGAGATTTCCTTCACCGCCTGCTTGAGGAGGAGATGTCGGTCGGCCATTTCGAGGACGGGCGCGTAGCGGATATTGAGCTCGTGCTGGTTCTTTCCGAACTCGCCTTTGGTAGACTCGACGGGAACGCCGGAGTCGGCGAGGCGGCGGCGGAAGGCGCCGTTGAGGTCTTCGGTCCTGGACATCTGCAGGAGGGTGTAGTCTTCGCGATACCATCCGACTTCGGCCAGGTTACGGTAATCGTTGCGGGCGGCGTCGAGGTAGGAGGTGCGATAGAGAAAGTACTCGAGCTCGGAACCGGCCATGGCTTCGAATCCATAATCTTGCAGACTATCGAGTTGTTTGCGGAGGATCGACCGGGGGGCGACAGTTACGGGTTCATGACTGGGATCGAGCTGGGCGTCGCAGAAGACGAGGGCGGTGCGGTCGAGCCAGGACAGTTTGCGGAGGGTGGCGAGATCGGGGGCCAGGTGGACATCGCCGTATCCAAGCTCCCAGTTAGAGAACTGGTATCCGGGGACGGGCTCCATCTCCATATCGACGGTAAAGAGGTAGTCGCAGGCGTGGGCGCCGCGGGCGACGTCGGTTAGGAAGTAGGAGGCGTCGAGGCGCTTGCCCATGAGTTTCCCGTAGTGGTCGGGGAAGGCGAGGACGACGGTGTCGATGGAGCCGTCTTCGACGGCAGCGCGCAGCTCTTCGACGGTGAGCATTCCTGGGGCTATGTCTTGATCTGGCTGCATGTTCTTGGCCTCCGGCGTGACTGGTTTGCGCGGCGCGGCGCAGGGAGCTGCTAAGTGTTACCTGCTTCCGTTGCGTTGAGAGAATTATATACGGAAGAGGCGGGAACCTTCTACCAGGGCTTGTCTGGGCTGGTATAGGCTGAGACTTTCTGGGTGAGAGGGCTGGACTGTCCACGGAGGAGCGCGCCGGACACCTCTTTTGATCCGCGAAGGGGCGCGAAGGAGCGCTAAGAACACCTTTTTGAACTGCGTTGAAGGGTAGTGGGCATCTTTGACTGCTTGTCTGGGGCGGCGCCGAGCTTTGGAGCTCGGCGCCGGCTTTTTGGGTGAATTGGGAGGGAATGGGGGCCTATTGGTGGAGAAGTTGGAGTGTTTGCCCGTTCTGGATTTGGGTTCTTGACTGCAGCGTGATGGAGCCGTTTTGCTTGCTGAATGGGACCGGTTCGCCGTCGAGGGTGACGCGGGCTATTTGTGTGGCGGCGAGGGCGGGCAGGTTGATGCGCTGGAGGCTGATGTCGCCGTAGAGGACCTTCAGGGAGGAATGGTCCTGCGCCGATTGGAACTGGCCCCATCCGGAGTCGAGGGACCAGAAGGTGCTGAAGTCTCCGTTGCCGGGTTGGACTGGCTGGAAGCCGATGGCGCCGTTGACCATGTCGAACTGGAAGCCGGAAAAGGCGTTGAGCAGGGCGTAGGAAGCCATGCTGCGGGCGTAGTTGTTGCCGCACTCGAACTCGTTCCAGGGGTTGCGGCGCTCGCCGTCGTAGCGGTGGCGGATCGCGTCAATGCAGTGCATGCCTTCGTCAACGAGGCCGACCATGATCATGTGGCAGGCGGCGGCGTATTCGAAGCCGTTCATCGTTTCCTGGGAGTAGGGGGCAGGGATGAGGGGCTTGTGCACGTCTTCGGGCCAGGCGCAGATGACGAGGCCGCCTTCGTCGTTGAGAGCGTAGATGCGGCAGGGGTTATAGGCCTGGCTCATGTCGGGGACGAAGTTGTACTTGTAGATGGCGGCGCAGGCCTGTTTGACCTGATCGGGATCGTGGAGGTCGCCGAGTCCGTAGAGGGAGGCATGCCACTGGGCGAGGACCTGGTCGATGCTGCTGCCTTCGCCGATCTGGTATTTGATCTCGTTGTGTTCGGGGTTCCAGTAGGCGTCTAGGGCGGAGCCGCCTTTGAGGGCGTCCTCCTGGGGGCCGTAGGATTCAACGAGCTCGCGATCACCAAGGTCGACTTTCTGAACGTAGTATTCGCCGTTGAAGAGATTGGCATCGACCCAGGCCTTGCCGCGTTCAAAGATGGCATGGTATTGGGAGGCGCTTGCCACATCGCCTATGGCTTCGGCCATTTCGGAGGCCGCTTTGAGGGCGCCGAGGTAGAAGCCTGTCAGCCATGAGTTGGGGCCGAATAGCTCCATATCGAGGGTGTGATGCTGGCGGCCTGTGAGCACGCCGGACTTGCCGGGGTCCCAGCGGTCGATGTTTTCGGGGCTCCAGGCGTATTCGAGGGACTTCTGCACGCCGGGCCAGACGGAGCGCAGCCAGGTGTGATCACCGCTGATCTTCCAGTCGCGATAGGTTTTCATGACGCCGCCGAACTGGCCGTCGCAGCAAGGGCGGAAGGGCCAGGGCTCGGAGCCGAGAGGGAGCTGAATGCGGAAGGGCATGGCTCCGTTTTCGAGCAGGTTGTACTTGTAGTCGGCGGTGCGCATGGTGCGCTCCAGGTGGGGAAAGAGGAAGGGGAGGGCCTGCTGGTAGTTCCAGACGTGGGTGCAGCTGCCCTCGCAGCAGCCTTCGTCGGGGTGCAGCCCTTCCCAGCCGTAGAAGGTCCCGTCTTCCAGGCGCAGCACGGTGGGTGATTTGAGAATGGAGATGTTGGCGGAGACGGCGTCGAGGGCTGTGTGGGGTATGGTTGAGGCGAAAAGCGCTTCTTTGAAGCGTTTGGTTTCGTCGTAGAGGCGGGGCCAGTTCTCGATAGCGTACCGGGCGCTGGACCTGGAATCGTTCCAGAGGGTGGCGTAGTAGTTCGTCCAGGTCCCTGCGTCGGCCTGTTCTTTCTTCCAGTAGTTCTCGCAGGTGGGGAAGCTCCAGCTGATGAGAAAGCGGACGCGGCGGGTCTCGCCGGCGGCGACAGGCAGATGGACGGCGAGCAGGCCGGTGCCCTGCTCGGTAAACTGGGCGCCGGCGCCCCTCTGTTCGGGTGTGTCGTAGAGGCGATTTTCGAAGGGGCCCGGTGTATTGAGGTCTTTCCAGTAGACTTCGAGGTTGTCGAACCAGGCGCCGCGGAACCAGTTCTGCTGCCAGCTGACGTCGACATCGTCAGCGAGCCCGGCGTCGGTGGCGAGGGTCACGTCGCCATAGGCCGTGTCTTCGGGCTGGAGGCTGTCGGAGGAGAGGTGGAGGGCATGGCCCCAGGCGTGCTCCTCGATCGCGTTCAGGTTTACGGCGGGCAGGGGGTTGGTGAGAACGCCGGCTATGGTGTATGTGTGGTCGGCGGCGGTGGTATTGGTGACGCTGAATTCGAGGAAAGCGGCGGGAATGCCTGAGTCGTCCTCGTTGGTGGGGATGAAAGGGTTGAAGGCGGTCAGCTGCACCTGGCCAGGGAAGGTGTCGTCGCGGTATGTGAGCTCGGCGATAGGGAATTCGCCGCGGAAGTCGACGCTTTCGAAGTGGGGCAGCCCGGTCAGGTATTCGCGTCGGGGGCCCCAGCCGAAGGTGCTGAACTGGGGCGCGAGGAGGTCACCCTGGAAGGGTGCGTGCAGGTTACCGTGGAGGATGCGGGCGTCGGCCACTTTGTCGTTGTTTTCGACGCGGATGGCGAAGTGGGAGAAGCCGTTGACGCCGCCCTTGTTGGGGCGGTTGAAGATCTCCCAATCGATGAGGCGTCCGTTGCCGGCGAGGCCGATGCAGCCGGTGCCGATGCCGCCGAGTGGGAAGCTGATCTGGTTGGTTCTTTCGTTGCGGTAGACGAAGTGCTCCATTTGAATCTCCGAAAAAATCAGTGGTCAGAACTGCAGTGGGCAGTGGTTAGTGGGGCCTTATGCTAGTAGTTCAACAGTCTTCTATTGACGGATAGAGGCGTTCGAGTCTGATGCGAGCGTCAGCAGAGGTGAAACGCCAGTTGACGGTTGATGCAGAAGCATTGCGTCGGTTTTGCCAAGCTGCGACTTTCTGCATCAAGGTC
>JAJDZJ010000195.1 GCA_022824685.1 Caldilineaceae bacterium | reverse complement strand
GGCCCTCAGTCGGCGAGATAAGTTAAATTCTCCGTCTACGTGCCATCTTTCGTACATTTCCCTGTGTCTTACCCCGACCTGGAAGAGTATTCGGCTGCATTTCGATGTTCTGACCCAATTTAGATGCAATCGCCCTGCTGCACGGACGACGTGGCCATAGACGACCGGCCTGCTGGGTTGGGGGGATAGCCGCGGCTTTGCAACGACAGGAGGCAGTTTGCCCGGTATTTGCAGCCTGCGGCCGACGTAGGTGAGTCCGGGGTCCTGGATGTCGAATTCGAGCACGGCGCGCTGGCACTTGCCCGTATGGGGTTCTCTGTCGGTCTGGACGTGGACCATTTCGGAGATACGGATTCCGTCGCCATTTTCGATCCAGAACCACCAGTTGCCCTCGCGGGCGCCTCCGCCCAGAATGTGACTGAAGTGACCTGCCTCCTGGCCGCCATCGCCCGAGACTGTCCAGGCCACGACCGCTTCATCCGGATGCCAGCTGAAGGCTACGCGAAATCCACTGGCTGGGTGGCCGTTCAGGCGGACGATCCCCCGCGCCTGCGTGCTGTCGGCATTGGGGCCGCAGCTAAGCAGGCGGGCCCGGTTCGACAGGTTGTTGGCAGCCCGCAAGTCCTCAATGGATATGCCGTACAGCGCTGCAATGTCCACCAGGGATTCGCCGGGTCTGACGATGTGAATGTAGGTCTGGCTGGAAGCAGAGCGCACCGCCGGGGAGGCGTTTGCGGGAAGGGGAACCAAGAGAAGAGACAACAGGACGAGTAGCAGTGAGGCCAATGTCGTTCTCTGCGGCCGCCAAGTCGATCTGGCAGGCGAAATATCGGCGTTGGACATGATATTCCTCCTTTGAGGTTCGGTCTGGACCTATCGAGGGTCAGGTATCCGTTGTGCCTCGTAATTCCTCCGTTTCCATTCAGCTTACCGCGAACTTCGAGTTTTCAGGGGCGCTTCTTACCGGGATATAAACCATTTGCCTGCATTTGTCAAGGTTCGCTGCAGAGCGCTTTCGCATATCAGTATGAGCGAATGTTGTGTCGTTTTCTGGAATGTATCTTCTAATCTTGGCAGGTCGAAGTGATGATTGGGGCAATGGTCACATTTGATTTGGGCGCGCTTGCATGGGAGGAGCGCCATGAGAACGCCCCGCCCAGCGACGCCGGACATTGTGGCATATAATCGGTGGTGGAAGTCGCGGCTTCAGACCAGACTGTCGACTCGCGATGGGAACGGCCACATCTGGCAGGGACTCAGTGGGCTGACGCTGCCAGGCTTGTTAATGTTGTCATTGGCGAGTATGTAGTAGAATCTAACGCTATGGACGAAGCAGCCAATGTTCTCAAAGGTGGCGCTTTCATCTTTGACTGTTGCCATGCTCTATGGATGGAATAGATTGGTGACTCTCATGGGCAACTCAAGGTTTTCCGCGCCCCGGCAGGGGGTGACGGGCGCAGTTTTCATGATCGGCTTGGCCATCCTGTTCGCCACGGACTGGATATGGCCGGGAATTCTGGTATTGGTCGGTGTGACCAGCCTGGTCGGGGCGTATCTTGGGCACTCGGAGCCGGAGGAGGATGACATCCCGCTGAGGGTGGACGACCCGACGGGCGAAGAGGAGCTGCCAGCCGTGCGATATGCGGCGCAGTGCGCGTCTTGCGGCGCGGCCACGCCGGAAGAAGAGCGGGATGGCGCGGCCGGTAGCCCACTGGCGGTGTGCGGCTTCTGCGGATCTCCGCTGGTACTGGAACAGTGAAGCGGACGCGCGTCGTCTTCGTTTCGGTCCTGTCGGCAGCAGCGCTTCTCGTTGTGGGAGCCCTGGTTTGGCGCACGGTTTGGGGCGGCCCAGCCGGTCCTGACCTGAACGCGAGCCGAGGGGAGGTTGTCCGCATTCAGGTGATCACGGCGCCGCCGGCCGCGCCGTGGGTTCAGGCCGCGGCAGCTGCGTTCAATGCGACGGGAGAGAAAGCAGGCGACGCTGTCATTGAAGTAGAAATCGTCCCGATGGACGGCCTGGCGGCGCTGGGCAAGTGGGAGCGCGACGGCTTTGCCGCGTTGCCGGCCGGCGCAGACCGCGACGCTCTATCCTCAGAAGAGTTCCAAGCCACTGAAACCTATCCAACCGCGTGGATTGCGGACAGCCGGTTCCTTGTAGACTATGCGAACGAGTCCATACGGGATCGGTTGGGACGCGATGTGTTTCTGAGCGACGGACAGTACAGAGTACGGCTTCTGGCGGAAACTGTCCTTACCTGGGGCCTGTTTCGCGACCGGGGAGCGCCTTTGCTTGAAAATCTCGGCCCGATCTCATGGTCCACTGTGCATAAGGCGGCAGCTGCGCCGACGGGCTGGAGAGAACTGGGAGGAGACCCGGCCTGGGGCCATTTCAAGTTTGCGGTTGCCGGTCCGGGCGACAGCGTGAGCGGTTTGGCGGCGACTGTCTCGGCGGCCGGGGCCTATTTTGGAACGAACCGCGTTTCGACTGAGGAGGTGACAGACCAGGGGTTCAGGCGCTGGTTGGGGGGGGCGATGGAGGCGGCTGCCAACGTTAGCGGCGACCGCCGGAGCGCGGCAGAAAACGTCGCGCTGTTCGGCTTTGCCGCCGGCGACGGCGGGCAGTTTCTTGAGAGCGAGTTGCTCTGGTACATGGAAGGAATCCAGAATCGCTGGCAGGAGCCGATGATCTTTCACTATCCGAAAGTGACGGTCAGGCTCGAATATCCCTTCGCAATCTGGGCAGGGGGGGAGACATCTGCGGCAGAGAAGAACGCCGCGCTCGCGTTCCAGCGCTTTCTGCTGAGCGAAGCGCAGCAGCGCAGAGCGCTTTCTTTCGGGCTGAGGCCAGGGAATCCCGCTGTGTCGGTAAGCGCCACAGAGGACAGCCTTTTTGTGCGCTGGCAAAGGCTTGGTGTCCGAGAAGAGACTCCCGGAGCCGTTGAAATGAAGCCTCCCAAACCTGAACTCCTGACGGCGATTCTGCGCTGGGGTGAGGTCGAAGAGTCGCCATGAGCAGGCTACAGGACGGAGTGGATCGGGGCTCTGCGGCGCCGGCGGGAACGGGTGGGTTGCGTCTTCCCCGCGGACGACAGTTGTTGGCGTTCGCGGTGGTCGGGTGCTTCCTGTTGTGCGCTTGCGGAATGACGACATTGCGGGCCGGAGCCTGGATCTCGTCATTCCTGGAGGACAGAGGCTCTGACCATTCCAGCGGCGGCGCGAAGGTTCTTGCAGACTGGCCGGCAAACAGCGCAGTGTTGACCGCGGCGGTATCGGAGTCGATGGCAGAAACGCTGGATGGGTTGGCGGGGGAGTTCAACAGGCGAAGGGAACGCACTCCGGACGGCGAGTTGAAGCGGATTGAGCTGGTTACACTGTCCCCGCGGGCGATGGTCGAGGAATCTCTTGGTCAGCCCAGGTTCCAGGCTGTTGCGCCGGACAGTTCGCTCTGGCTGGTCCTGATTGAGCAGCGGTGGCGGGAACTGTATCCGCCTGGGGAAGGCCGGTTGCCGGAGAGCCGGGTCGGTCCTTCAGCGCGGTTTGCGGTGAGCCCCATCGTGGTCGCGGCTGAGGTGGAGACGGCGCGGCTGTTTGGCTGGCCGCAGCAGACTGTCGGTTGGGGTGAAGTCCTGGGTCGTGCGACTGCTCCGCCCACGGGGTTCAGATGGGGGCATCCCGGGCCTGAAAATACGGCGGGCGTGCTGGCTACGCTGTCGGCGTTTTACACGGGGGCCGGCATTACACGCGGGCTGACGCAAGAGCTCGCATTGCAGCCCGGGGTACTTGAATATGTGAGAATGGCTGAGAGTACGGCGCTGGAGATTGGCCTTGGCGATGACCCGACGGGCGGGCGGGACGTGGGTGTGGAAGTCGGGTCTGCAGCGGAAGGCTTGCGGAGCGGGATTCTCGACGTAGCTGTCGTGCAGGAGCAGACGGTGATTGCCGCGAATCGCTCCTGGAATCGAAGTCGCGCCGGGCTGGAAGGCGGTGGCGGTGACGGACGGGACCTGCCGGAAGGACATCTGGTGGCGATCTATCCTCGGGAGGGCACGCTTTGGGCTGATCATCCGCTGGCGCTGCTGGAACTGGATGGACGCGCGGGACCGGCTCTAACGCAAAATCAGCGGCGCGCCTTTCGTTCCTTCACCAACTTTTTATTGGGCAAGGAGAGCCAGCAGGTGTTGCTGGAAGCCGGATTCCGACCCGTTGACGGGACCCTGGATTTGCACAGTGATCCCAGTCCCTTTGCCATCGACATTTCGGTGGATCCCTTGCTGCCACAGACTTCCTTGCCGCTGCCCGGTCGCGCGGTGATGGAGATCGCACTGGAGGCCTGGCGCTATACGAGGCCTCCTGCCAACATCGTGTTCGTGGTCGATACAAGCGAGTCGATGGACGGGGGCAAACTGGCGAAGACGAAGGCTGCGCTGCATGGATTTCTCGACCAGATCGAGGGTGACGGGGACAAGATCGGGCTGGTGGATTTCGGGACCGGCGTAGCGGGGTCGGGCGGGTTGCGGCGGCTCGATGAGACCGGACGCAGGCAGACGGCGGAACTGATCGATCGCCTGGAGGCGGGGGGCGCCACAGAGTTGATCGATGCTGTATGGGCGGCGCACAGCGCGCTGCAGGACGCGGCGGACGCCGAGGCGATAAACGCTATCGTGGTGCTGACCGATGGTCGCGATAACGACAGCGAACGCAGTTTGCGGGCGTTGCGCGCAGCCATGCAGGAAGCGCGCATTCAGGTGGCCGTGTATGCGGTGGCCTTTGGGCGCGATGCCGACGAGGAGCTGCTGCAGGCGTTTGCGGACGTTGGGGGTGGCCAGTTCCATCGCGTCGACGAAACCAGTGTGGAAGAGTTGTATCGACTGATCGCGACGGAGATACGGGCGTCGGAATGAAAGAGGTTCTTCGTTGACAGTCTTTGGCCCCGACGCTAAGTCTGCGAACCCGGTGCAATGTTTCCCGAATTGCGATAGGACTGAAATGGCGCGACCAACTCCCAAGAGAGTCGTCCTTCTCTTTGCGGCGCTCTTCGCCGTCCTGGTGTGTTCGGCGTGCGGGGCGGAGGAAGACAGCCAGTTTGAAGGCGAGGCCGTCGTCTTTGTGGCTGCCCCGTTGAGCGGGGCGCGCGCCGATGCGGGGCAGTCGACGCTGGGAGGTGTGAGGCTGGCGGCGGAGGCGATCAATCGGGAGGGGGGACTGCTGGGACGGCGGCTCGCGGTAAGGGCCTTGGACGATCGATCGGATGCCGGGGGGGCCGCGGGAAATGCGGCGATGGTCCGAGACGCTCTTGGCCGGGGGGAGAGCATCGCGGGCGTGATCGGGCACGTGGACAGTGGCGTAGCGGGGGCGGCGCTCCCCCACTACGAAGAGTTGGGGGTTTCGCTGATAACGCCGGGCGCCGGTTTGCCTGACCTTGCGTACCGCGGGCACGCGATGTTCTTCCGAGTAAATGCCGATGACGGCAAACAGGCCGAGCAGGGCGCGCAGTTCCTGGTGGAGGAGGTGGAGGCGCGGCGCGTGGCCGTTGTCCACGCGGGGAGCGCGTACGGTAGAGGCTTGGCGGCGGCCCTGGTTGAAAGACTGGAGGCGCTTGGCGCGACGACTGCGCTGCAGGCGGAGATTGGAGAGGGGCAAAGTGACTTTGCAGACTTGGCGCTGTCGATTGAGGATGCGGGGGCCGATGCAGTCTATCTCGCAGGCGCTGCGAGCGAAGCCTCCAGACTGGTTGGCGGCCTGAAGCGTACAGAGTTGAACCTGCCGTTCCTGGCCAGCGATGGAGCATTTTTGGGATCCGCTATCGACGGGGCCTTTGGCGGGGCGGAGGGAATGTATGTCAGCGCGCTGGCTCCGAGTCCTGACAGATGGGTGGATTCTGGCTGGGTTGAGGCATACCGAGCGCTGGAACGGAGGGATCCCGGCCCTTTCTCGATCAATGGGTACGCGGCAATGCAGGCTCTGGCGGCGGGGGTACGGGCGGCCGGTTCGTTTGAGGGGGATGCGGTGGCGCAGGCCATGCGAGGGATTGAGATCGAGACGCTGATAGGGCCGATGCGTTTTAGCGCAAACGGCGAGCGGGTTGACGCGCGGGTGTGGATATACCAGGTTGAAGACGGCGAGTTTCGACAGGTGGAGTAGACGGATTCGTTGGATGGGCGCGAGGCAGGCTTCGTCTTGGCCCAAACCTCCTCGATGCGGCTGCCAGGCCGCAGCAAGTAGGCGTTAATTTGGTTGCTCTTGGGGCCCTTTGGCCCCTGAGTATTTTCCCGGATAGCAGCTATAGTCGTTGCCAGACCTGCGGCGCCGATGCCGCGGGTCGTCGCGCGCGGAAGTCAAACCTTGGCGCTGGCCCCATACGGCGGCGTACACAGGAAAGCTGTGTCGATGGTGGTGGGGAAGGCAAATTGCAGGAGGGTTCGCATACAAGACGTGTGCCTTGGGAGTGTGTCAAGGAAGGGTTTGTTGCACAGAAACTGGCACGCAAAGGGGGGGGGCTAAACCGCAGTTGTCAATGGCTTGCAGCGCGACCAGGGGCATTTAGTTGGGGCCGGCGACGACGGTCAGCAGAGGGGGTCGCCCTGGGCGAGGACGTAGATTCCGATGGTGTAACTGAAGTAAAGGGTAAGCATGAGGGCGCCTTTCCATCGCTTTACCAGATGCGGCCTGGGGAGAACGAGGAGGAGAGGGAGGATTGCGATGATGAGCATAACGGGGAAGTCTACGCAGCGCATGCTGAGGGGGGCTGGGAGGGGGCGGATTCCGGCAGTGATGCCAACGATGGCGAGCATGTTGAAAAGGTTGCTGCCGACGAGATTCCCCAGGGCGATGTCGCCGCGACGATAGAGGATGGCCACGACGGATGCGGCGAGCTCTGGCAGGCTGGTGCCGAGGGCGACGAGGCTGAGCCCGATTACGAGCTCGCTGACGCCGAAGTAGGTGGCGATAAATGTGGCTGAGTCCACGAGCCAGTCCGCGCCGAGCACGAGGACGGCGATGCCGAGCGCAACCATGCCGATGTCGCGGAGGAGGAGCGAGCGGAAGATGCCGGAGATGGCGGAGGGCAGGAGGGGACTTCTGGCTGCGCTGGCGATCCTGGCCCTGGAGCGTGCAAGAGCGCTGTCAGGGCGGCTGGCCTGGCTGCTGTCGGCGTCGGATTCCTGCGCGGACTCGGATTCGGCTGCCGCGTCGCCGCCGATGTACTCGAGCGCTTCGCTTTCCTTCTCCTCGGCGAGCGAGCGGCTGCCAACGTAGCTCCAATAGATGAAGCCGAGCAGGCCGAGAAAGAGCAGGATCCCTTCCCACTGGACAATCTGCCCATCCCACGCCATTCCCGTGAACAGCAAGGAGACCCCGATCATCAGGGGGTACTCGCGTAGCAGGAGCTGGCGATCGACGGGGAGCGGACGCAGGACAGCAACGACGCCGAGGATCAGGGCCATGTTTGCGATGTTGCTGCCCACGACGTTGCCGATGGCCAGATTTGCCCTGCCGCCGCCCTGGAGGTTGGCAATCAGACTGACGACCAGCTCGGGAAGGCTGGTGCCGAAGGCGACGACGGTCAGGCCGATCACGACGAGTGGCACGTTCAGCCGCACCGCGAGGCGGCTTGCGCCGCGTACAAGAAAATCGGCTCCGCCGGTAAGGAGCGCGAAGCCGACAAGAAAGAGGAGGATATTGAGGGTCAACGCATTCATATGGGAGGGAACCGACCAGGGAGTCGCTCGATGGATAACTTCGATTCAGCGTTCATCTGGGGCGCAGATGGCGTGGATGCGGCCGCGGGTTATCAGGCCTGGGCCGGTGACACGTCGCGGACCAGGCGGCCTTGCATACTCCAAGGACCGGTCCATGTGATCTGCGTTTCGGCGAGTCGGCCCCGCAGATCGCCGGACCGGTCATCAGCTGTCACGAACACCAGCTTGTTCTGACGCGTGCGGCCGCGCCACTTGCCTTTGTGCTGTCCTTCGATGAGGATTTCGACCGTTTCGCCGAGCAGGCGGCCGTTGATCCCGGCGCAAACCTGCGCTTGCAGCTGCTCAAGTGCCTTGTGGCGGCGGACCTTCTCGTCCTCCGGCACGTCGTCGGCCATGCGGCGCTCGCTCAACGTGCCTGGCCGGGGGCTGTAGCGAGCGAGATGGGCTTTGTCCAGCTTCAGGTCGGCCAGGAGCTGGTAGGTCTCGTCGAACTGGTCGGCGGTCTCGCCGCAGAATCCGACGATTATGTCGGTATTGATGGCCACATTGGGAATGGTCGAGCGGATGTGGTCGATCAACTCACGGTACTTGGCCTGGGTGTAACCCCGCTTCATGCGGGCAAGGACCTGGTCATTCCCCGCCTGGGTTGGAACTTCGATATGTTCACACACTTTGGGCAGGTCGCGTACAGCCTCGAGAATTCTGTCCGACATGTAGTTGGGGTGGCTGGTAAGGAAGCGGATGCGCCAAAGGCCCTCGATTTCGTGGACCGCATGCAGGAGGTCGGCCAGGTCGGGCGGGCCGCCTGAGGCGGTCGGAGAGTTTGTGCCGTTGCGCCAGTCGTGTCCGTAGCGGTCGACGATCTGGCCGAGAAGCGTAACTTCACGGACACCTTGCGCGACCAGGCCGCGAATTTCGTGTACGATATCGTTGATCGGGCGGCTGCGCTCGATGCCGCGGCGGAAGGGGATGATACAAAAGGAGCAGGCGTGGCTGCAGCCGTATACGACCGGCACGTGGGCCGACACGGGGACGTCGCCGTTCTGGGCCAGGCGCCGGATGGATTGGCCGGCGCTGGGCGGGTGGACACGGTCCTGGACGGCATGGCGGTGGGCAACTTGCGCCAGTTCGATGCGGTTGGACTCGGCCGCGATCTCGTCTTTCTGCAAGTGGGTGATCAGCGGGGCGGGTTCGCTGGGCGGCATAAAGACATCTACGTGCGGGAAGCGGGCGCGCAGCTGCGGGCTTGGCTTGACGCCCACCATGCAACCCATCAACGCCAAGGTGCGATTGGACCGGCTCTGTTTCCAGGGTTTGAGGCTGGAGGCCTTGCCGGCGCCCTTATTTTCCGCGCTCTGCCGGACCACGCAGGTGTTGAGCACGACGACATCGGCCTCGTCCATGGCCTCGGTTGGACGATAGCCGATTCTTTCCAGCTCCGCGGCGACATGATTGGAGTCGGCAACGTTCATCTGGCAGCCGATGGTCCAGATGTGGTATGCGCCTCGTGTCCGGCTTGGCGCCGCGTTTTCCGGCCGGGCGCCTGGCAGAGACAATCCCGCCGGATGCAGAGCGAAGGTGTCCGGAAGAGCTGCCGGCTCTCGGGTCGTCGCAAGCTCAAAGAGCTCGGGATTCGGGTTTGGATTCCGGTTCGACATTGCTTCCCCTTGGGCGGGCGCGGCTTGATAGCGTTCGCTGGATTACCATTGGGCAGCGAACCAGTTGGGACGACGTGCGCACGCCGGTCAGCGCTCATTCTATCGATGTTGCGTTGGTTGGTCAAGAACACGGTCATTCGGGGACAGGGCAATCGCATCTAAATCTGTAGGCCGATTCAGTTGAAATTGTGGCCAGAAGAAAGCGAGAATAAGTGGAAATCACCCTGCGCTTACTGAATATCGACGGGAAGACGCCGCGGATCAGGCCCTCAGTCGGCGA
>JAJDZJ010000181.1 GCA_022824685.1 Caldilineaceae bacterium | reverse complement strand
AGTCTATTGGCCTGAATTGCTGTTGAAATTGGCACTCTTGGCGCATAAAATGAGCCGAATCTGGCAATTTTATTGAGAGAAATCATGCAGATTTGTCGTCATTTTCGCACTTCCGCCATTGAGAACGACTTATGCACACCCTTCACCTAAATGTCCAGAATTTGTTGGCGGAAAAGTTCCACAGCAAGACAACGCCTATGGCTGATAGTTTCGCCAACTTGTAGTCACCCAAAAAGCTCTCCGAAGTCAGCCCAACCATTTCCACAAAAAAGGGCTGCACATAGGAGCCAACAAGCAACAGCATCGCTACGTGGACAACGAAGCCCACCGCGCTCACACAAAAGAACCTCGCCATCTGCACCGATGCGTTGAAAGCTCGATGCTCAGGAAAGGTCCAAGCACGGTTCAAATAAAAATTCTGCGACGCTGCTGCTACGAATCCGCAGACGCCTGCAAAGATCACGTGCAACCCGACAACCTCAAACAAGGCGACGGTAATAAGCATATCTGTAACGGTGCCCATCGCACCAACAAAGGCAAAGCGAAGGAAACGAGGGGATAGCTGGAGGGGGGATAGTCCAGCCAAGACTCTGAATGGTGCCATTTACTTGACCGAAGTTACTAATGGAAAACGTGTGCGCGTAATACGCTTTACTACATATAACAACGTGCAAAAAGTTGTGCCTTTAGAGTAGGAGGCAGACCATGACCAAGCATCAGCGAATGGCAAAGGCTCGACAGGCGTTGATGGGGTTGGAAGAGGCGTTAGTTGATCTGCTGACGGAACATGAAGCAGAAGGCCAGAAGAAAGGTATGCAACCAAGCAAGATTGCCCATGAATTGGACTTACTTCTTCCCGACAACGATCAAACCTACGGGCCATCTAATCAACGCTACAACCTTATTTGGGGAGTTCTCGATCACCTTTGCACAAAAGGAATTATCTATCACGGTGAGAGCGGTGCTACTCTAAAAGAGTAACGCCTAATACTACAGCCGCAATTCACGAATTTGCAGTTTTTCCGGAGAAAAGGAGGGTGCGAAAGCGCATTTGGAACAACCACGGTACTGTATGAACGGCTTAAATGCAGTCACTTCTGCGCCTCTCTTTGCTCTTGCGGTCTTCAGCCAACACGAGTGCGGTTGTAGTACTAAGCACAGGCGACTTGCTTGAATAAGTGACGAACAGAATATTGGACAACTTTCATAATTTTGCAATATAATAAATAGTCAAGAGTTACAAATTCCGTAGTCGGTGCCTCAAGAGAAAGGCCGCGTGGGAACTCGAACCCCCAACTGATCGGTGACAGGGCCCTGTTTTACCAGTTAAACTATCGCGGCGACCAAGGTGCCGGCTGTTCCAGCAGCCGGTACCTTACTCCTTCATTGTAACCGAACTCCGAACACAAGTCCAGAGATGATGAACTCGCACACAGGCGCGTCTAAACGCACCTGAGATCACGTAGAGCCTTACTGGTACAGGCTTTGCGGTGATTACAGTATGATTAATTGGAAATATTGAACGAAGACGCTAACGCTTTTCTAACACTTTTCGCTGTGAACTCAAGTTAATGTGGATCCCATTTGAAACTACGACTTTTCGCGATAGCGTCGTGACTGGAACACACCATTCCGCACCTCTGTTTCGAAATGTAAATGCTCTTGGTCTCGTGTGGGATCTACATTAGTAAGTCCTAAGTCTTTTCAACCGTTATTGGAACTTGACAACACTTGTAGGATGGAATACAATCCCCGCCAACTTGCCGCCACTCGGAATTTGCCAGCCTCTTCCGTGTGCCTGCAACCCAAAAAGGAACTGATTCAGCGGATTGCACGCTGATACCCTGCATGACACAACAAACAGTTCGCACCGAGAAAGCGCCTGCTGCTGTCGGCCCCTATTCACAGGCCGTCGCAACAGAGCATCTGATCTTCACTTCGGGTCAGATCGGTATCCATCCCCTGACCGGTCAACTACGACCAGGCATTGTCGAACAGACCCAGCAAGTCTTGAATAACCTCGCCGCCGTCCTCGACGCCGCCGGCTCCAGCATGGGCAACATCGTCAAAACAACGATTTTCCTGACCGACATCGCCGAATTTTCCACTGTCAACGAGATTTACGCGCAAGCGTTCCAGGATGAACCCCCTGCTCGCAGCACAGTGCAAGTCGCCGCCTTGCCACTCGGCGCCCTGATCGAAATTGAGGCGATCGCTCTACGCGCCCGTAGCGCTTCAGCCGGCGAAACGTAGTACCTTTCCACAAAGAAGACAGAGCCGTCTTCGCCCCACAAATACCGTTCAGAGTAGTGCATTCCCCCTGGCTTGCACTGATTAGAATGTCAAAAAGCGCGCCCAACGCTGGCAGGGTCGCGCTTCATCATAAACCGTTTGCCCTGGAGTCCCGCTATCAATTTCGCGTCCATATGTTCTCCGCCAACGTCAGCGCGCAACTGCCGTTATAATCTATTTCTATTGGAGGAAGTAAGACAGTCATGTCAAACCAGCAAGCAATCGTAGCAATGGAACCACACGCAGATTTCCTGCAAGAGGATTTGGATGAGGCCCCGCCCAGCGAAGACCATCCTATGGCCCTCCTCCTGCAGGAATTCGACGATTCCTATGTCAACCAGCCCCAAACAGGGGACATCCGCCATGGCGTTGTCGTCGATAAACGCGCCGGCGAACTCCTGATCGACATCGGATACAAGTCCGAAGGAATCGTCACCGGCCGCGAGGTCGACCGTCTCGAAGACGATTTCCGGGAAATGACCGTCGGCGACGAGGTGCCCGTCTACGTCATGCGCGAAGACCGCGACGGAAACATGCTCCTCAGTATCACCAGGGCCCGCGCCGAAAGCGACTGGAAACACGCCGAAGAACTGTTGGAGTCGCAGGAAATGTTCACCGGCTCCGTCAGCGGCTTCAACCGGGGCGGCGTGATTGTCAAAATCGGCCAGGTGCGCGGCTTCGTCCCCGCCAGCCAGCTCAGCAGCGAGAGCCAGGCCCAGCAGATCACCGAAGGCGAGCCCGACAACCGCTGGATGAAACTGATGGACGCCGAACTGCGCATGAAGGTCATCGACCTCGACCGCCGCCGCAATCGCCTCATCCTGTCAGAGCGCGTCGCCATCCGCGAATGGCGTCGCGAGCAGAAAGAAAGACTGCTCAAAACACTCGAAGAAAGCGCCGTCTGCGAGGGCGTTGTCAGCAGCCTCGCAGACTTCGGCGCCTTCGTCAATCTCGGCGGCGCTGACGGCCTCATCCATCTCAGCGAACTCAGCTGGGGACGTATCAACCATCCCAGCGAGGTCGTCTCCATCGGGGAAAAGCTCCAGGTCATGGTCCTCAACGTCGACCGGGACCGCAAACGCATCGGCCTCAGCCTCCGCCGACTGCTGCCCGAACCGTGGGAGGCCGTGCCCAACCGCTACGAAGTCGGCCAGATCGTGCGCGGCCTCATCACCAAACTGGTCCACTTTGGCGCCTTCGCACGCCTCGAAAGTGACTCCATCGAGGGCCTCATTCACATCAGCGAACTCGCCGAACAGCGCATCACCCATCCCAGCGAGGTCGTCTCCGAAGGACAAGAGCTGGAGCTGCGTATCATTCGCATCGATACCGAAAGACGCCGCATGGGCCTCAGCCTCAAACAGGTCGCGCCCGAAGAGGAAACAGTGGAGTTCGATTGGGAACCCGCCCCGCTTGAAGAGAACGCAGACAGTTCCGCCGGCGCGTCAAACGAAGCGAGCGCCCCGGCCGCTGAAATCACCCACAACGGCGCCGCCGAAATCGAAGCAACCACCCAAAACGCCCAAAACGCGCCCAGCCCGGTCAACGCCGCTGATGAACAGACCGAACCCTCCGGAGCCCCGGAGGTCGTTGAAGCCGTAATGTAAGGCCCGGCCGCCGGCGCCCTCTCCCCCGAAAGGGGCGCCGCGCCGCCATCCTGCCGCCAGCAGCCTGCGCGCCTGGCAGGAACCAGAACCGCCAAAACGTGTCGGACATTCCGTCCGGCGCGTTTTTGCTGAATTGACAAAACCGCCGGGCCGTCGTTACAATACTTCAGCAGCTAACAGTGCCAGCATGGTGAGCCAATACCTTCGGTCCGGCCCCCCGCTTTCCACAACTGCGCCGGTCCTGTCCAACGGTTCCCCGACCCCAGGCCGCCAATCGCACCTTACCTTCCGATAAGCGCCAGGTCCCTTCTTCTTGCGGCCATGCGCTTCGATTCGTTTCCATTTTGTCCGCCGCCTGAGGTCAGCATATTCGGTATCAACGGCAAACGGACACCGAACAACGCGGCGGGGCAAAACGGAATTCCCATTACGGCAGCCGGTTGGCGTCTATGGTATAGTACCTTCTGTCCGTTTGCATACAAGCAGGAAAACGACTATCGAGGGAATGAACCCATGTCTGATAAACTCGAACGCTTCACGAAACGTGCGCGGCGAGTCCTGACGCTTGCCCAGGAACAGGCCCTGCGGCTCAATCACAACCACATCGGCACCGAACACCTGCTGCTCGGCCTCGTCCAGGAAGAAAACAGCGTCGCCGTAAAAGTGCTCAAAGAGCTCGGCGTCGAGCCCGGCCAGGTTGTGCGCGCCGTGGAACGCACCGTCGGACGCGGCGAACGCGCCCCCTTCGGCAAACCCACCCTCGCGCCCCGCACCAAACGAGTTATCGAACTGGCTGTCGAAGAGGCCCGCATGATGGGCAACCACTACATCGGCACCGAACACCTGCTCCTCGGCCTCGTGCGCGATGGCGACGGCGTCGCCGTCAACGTCCTGCGCAACCTCGGCATCAACCTCGACCGCGTCCGCACCCAGACGGCCCGCGATCTCCTGCAAAATAGCGCCCAAGCCAAAGAAAAACAGAAAAAAGAGTCCAAGACGCCCCTGGTCGACCAGCTCGGCCTCGACCTTACCGCCTCAGCGGAAGAGGGGCGCCTCGACCCCGTCATCGGACGCCAGTTGGAGATCGAGCGCGTCATCCAGATCCTCAGCCGCCGCACCAAGAACAACCCCGCCCTCATGGGCGAGCCCGGTGTCGGCAAAACCGCCATCGTCGAAGGTCTCGCCCAGCGCGTCGTCGACGGCGACGTGCCCGAACCCCTCCTCAACAAACGCATCCTCATGCTCGATGTCGGCAGCCTCGTCGCCGGCACCATGTACCGCGGCCAGTTCGAGGAAAGACTCAAAAAAGTTATCGAAGAAATTATCAACAGCGGCGCCATCCTCTTCATCGATGAAGTCCATATGCTCGTCGGCGCCGGCGCGGCCGGCAGCAGCGTCGACGCCGCCAATATCCTCAAACCCGCCCTCAGCCGCGGCGAGCTCCAGGTCATCGGCGCAACCACGCTCGACGAATATCGCAAACATATCGAAAGCGACGCCGCGCTCGAACGCCGCTTCCAGCCCATCCTGGTCGAAGAACCCGGCATCGAAGAAACCATCGAAATCCTCAAAGGCATCAAGAGCCGCTACGAGGAACACCATAAACTGATCATCTCCGACGAATCCCTCGACGCCGCCGCCCATCTGGCCGCCCGCTACGTGCCCGACCGCTTCATGCCCGATAAAGCCATCGACCTCATCGACGAGGCCGGCAGCCGCGTCCGCATGTACAAAGCCCCGCAAGCCGTCAGCCTGCGTGAAACCTTTATCGACCTCAAACGCCTCCAGAAGGAAAAAGAAGAGGCCCTCGAAACACAACGTTTCGACGACGCCATCGACCTGCGCTATCGCGAGGTCGAGCTCCAATCCAAACTCGACAAACTGCGCGAGGGCTGGCGCCAGGTCGCCAATCAGCCTATCGTCACCGCCGAAGACATCGCCGAAGTCGTCTCCATGTGGACCGGCGTGCCCGTCTACCGCATTGGCGGCGAAGAACGCGAACGTCTCCTCGGCATGGAAGACGAGCTGCACAAACGGATCGTCGGCCAGGACGAACCGATCAAAGCCATCAGCAAAGCCGTCCGCCGCGCACGCGCCGGCCTCAAAGACCCCAAACGCCCCATCGGCAGCTTCATCTTCCTCGGGCCCACCGGCATCGGAAAATCAGAGTTGACCAAAGTCCTCGCCGAATTCCTCTTCGGCAGCGAAGATGCGCTCATCAAACTCGACATGAGCGAGTTCATGGAACGCCACAACGTCAGCCGCCTCGTCGGCGCGCCGCCAGGTTATGTCGGCTACGAAGAGGGCGGCCAGCTCACCGAGGCCGTACGCCGCCGCCCATACTCCGTCGTGCTCCTCGACGAAATCGAAAAAGCCCACCCCGAAGCCTTCAACATGCTCCTCCAGATCATGGAAGACGGCTCGCTCGCCGACGCCAAGGGCCGCCGCGTCGACTTCCGCAACACTCTTCTCATCATGACCAGCAACGTCGGCGCAAAACTGATCCAGGGCTCCAAGGGCATCGGCTTCGCCATCACCGCCGACGAGCAGACCCGCATGGAAGCCGAGTACGAGCAGATGAAAACGCGCGTCATGGATGCCTTGAAAAAGACATTCCGCCCCGAATTCATCAACCGTCTCGACGGCATCATGGTCTTCCGCAGCCTCACCAAAGAAGAGATCACCGAAATCGTCGAACTGGAACTGCGTTCCCTGCGCACGCAGCTGGCCGAGCAGAACATGGAGCTCGAACTCACCGCCGCTGCCCGCTATGCCATCGCCGACGCCGGCTACAACCCCGATTACGGCGCCCGCCCCCTGCGCCGCGTCATCCAGAGCGAAGTCCAGGACCCTCTCAGCGAAGCCCTCCTCGAAGGCCGCTTCGTCCCCGGCGATACCATCCAGGTCGACTTCATCCCCAACCCGCCCGCCGACCCGAACGCGGAACCGTCCGGCACGAACCAGGCGACTGGCTCGCGCAACCCCTTCGACGCCTCCAACGGCGCCGATGCCGATGACGAGCCCAAAGGCACATACGAATTCACCGCCATCGCCCGCCGCGAAGTAAAGGACGGCGAAGAGGAGGAGGACACAGAGGCCACCAAAGAACTCGAAGCCCTCCTCCAATAGCGCCCGCCCCTGCCTGCGTCGCGCAGACGCGCAACCAATCGGGGACTCCGCCCGCGGAGTCCCCGTCCCTTGCTCCCTCTGAACTCCATGAACACCCGTCCCGACACAAAAGCTGAAGAGAGCGGATAACAATGGCTGCAAGCAACAAAAAAGCTGGCCTCACGATTCTGGCGCTGGTCCTCATCTCCATCGCAGCCCTGGCGCTCTTAGTCGGCCTCTTCGGACTGGGCCCCCTCGCAAACGGCTCGGACCCGGACCCGGTCAATCAACCCGCGCCCCCGCCCGCGCCCGATTCATCCCCCGGCGACTCGCCCACGCCCGACTCGCCCCCCGGCAACCCAACCCCGCCCAATTCACCCCCCGGCGACCCGCCCCCGCCCGACGCGCCCCCTCCCGACTAACGCCCCCGCCCGACTAACGCCCCCATCCACCCGCCCCTGCAGTTTCTGACCACTGACCACTGACCACTGATCACTGACCACTGATCACTGACCACTGACCTTTGTCATTTCCCACCGACGCGCATATCATTACCAGTCCGCGAACAACTACTTCGGATCGACCACCATAGGAGGAACCACAGGATGAATCAGCGCGTCGGGTTTGTCGGCCTTGGCATCATGGGACAGGGCATGACCCGCAACCTTCTCAAAGCCGGATTCAACGTGCGTGTCTGGAACCGTACCTCAAGCCGCATGGACCCACTCGTCGAGGCAGGAGCAACCGCCGGCGCCAGCCCCGCTGACGTCGCCGCCAACAGCGACATCACCATCGTCTGCGTCAGCGACACCCCCGACGTCCAGGAAGTTATCCTCGGCGACAACGGCATCCACTCCGGCGCCAACGAGGGCTCACTCGTCATCGACTGCAGCACCATCAGCCCGCAGGCAACCATCGAAATCGCCGCCCAACTCAACGCCAAAGACGTCAAAATGCTCGACGCGCCCATCAGCGGCGGCAGCGAAGGAGCCGCCAACGGCACCCTCAGCATCATGATCGGCGGCGACGCTGACCAGGTCGAACGCGCCAAAGGCGTCTTCGAAGCCATGGGCAACACCATCACCCATGTCGGCGACCAGGGCGCCGGCCAGACCGTCAAACTGGTCAACCAGATCCTCGTCGTCGGACACTGCCTCGCCATGAGCGAAGCCCTCGTTTTCGCCCAGTCCGGCGGCGTCGACCTCGAAAAATGCCTCAACGCCGTCTCCGGCGGAGCCGCCGGCAGCTGGATGCTTGCCAACCGCGGCCCGCAGATCATCCAACGCGACTGGCGCCCAGGCTTCACCATCGACCTTCAGCAAAAGGACGTCCGCCTCATCCTGCAGGAAGCCGACGCCCTCGGCGTCCCCGTCCTCCTCACCGGCCAGATCTTCAACCTCTATCGCACACTCCAGCAGATGGGGCTTGGCGAAGAAGGCAACCATGCCCTCGTCAAAGCCCTCGAAAATCTCAGCGGCGTCCAGATCGCCTGAACGCCGCCTGCCGGCGCCGCGACCCGCCAAACCAGAACGCCCGTTGCCGCCTCCAGTCCCCAGGAGTCTCGGCAACGGGCGCCAAACCGTCCACTGAACCCGTCATGAATCTGTCTGTCCCTCCCGCTGCCAATCAATGCCCCGAAAGATCGCTCCTATACGCTAAACATCCCATTCCCGTCCAGATCGCTGCCGACTCGCCAACATTTCCAAACGCGCACGCTCATCTGCGCTCGAACCGATTTATTTTTTTCCCTTCCCGTTCTACAATTATCCATCAGACATTTCGCAAGTGTTTCCCGCTTGAGACTGCCCTTGGTCTTTTCAACACTGTAAGGTACGACGCAACTCGATACTGAATCGCACAAACAGGAAACAAATGAAACGTCTACTTACCCTGAGCGCCTTTCTCATCGCCGCCGTATTCGCCGTCCTGGCATACGCGCTCCCATCCGACCAGTTCGACATATCCTTCCCCAATTCAGCGCCGGATCCGCTCGTCCCGGGGTCGTCGCAGCCCGCGACCGCGCTCGCCGCGCCCGAACTCGTCCCCACCGCCGGCGAGGGCGAAATCACCATCACCTGGCAGCCCGTAGCCGACGCCGACAGCTACGAACTCTGGTTCCGGCTGGCAGCCAACCCCTGGGAAGAACTCGCCGCCGGCACGCTCATCAGCACGACCACCATCTACACGCATACAAACCTGCTGCCCGGCGACAACTATACCTACGCCGCGCTCGCCGTCTCCTCCTCCGGCGACCGCGGCCCCTGGTCCTCCGAAGTGCATGCCACCGTACTCGCGGACCTCGACGCCCCGGTCCTTACCGCAGCCCCCGGCCCCGCCCGGAACGACCTCTCCTGGCAGCCCGTCACCGACGCCAACAGCTATGAGCTCTGGGCGTGGGAAAGCGACAACGAGTGGCAGCGGATCGACGCCGGCCAGCTGATCAGTGCAACCACCTCCTTCACCCATACCAATCTCACCGTCGGTGTCACCTACTACTACCAGATCCGCGCCCACAACGCAGATGACGCGCCCGGCCCCTGGTCCGCGCAGGTATACGCCACCCCCAATGCCACTCTGTCTCCCCCCGCGCTTACCGCCACCGCAGGCGCCAGCCAGGTCACACTCGCGTGGCAGCCCGTCACTGACGCCGCCGGCTACGAAATCTGGACGCGCCAAAGCGACGCCGCCTGGCAACAGATCGACAATGGATCCCTCTCAGGAACAGACACCACCTTCATCCACTCAGGTCTTGGCGTCGGACAGACCTACTATTACATCGCACGCTCCGTTACCGCCTCCGGTCACAAAGGCCCGTGGGGCCAGCAAACCGAAGCCACACCCACCAATGGCCTCACCGCCCCCGCGCTCACCGCCACCGCAGGCATCGGCTACATCTCGCTCAACTGGCAACCGGTGACAGGCGCCGCCGCCTATGAACTCTGGGCCGAGAAAGACCACGCCGACCGCGAACGCCTCGACGATGGCGCCCTCACAGGTACCTCCTTTACCCATAACGACCTGACCCCCGGAACTCACTACCACCATCTCGTTCGCGCCCTTGCTGCCGACGGCACGCCGGGCCCTTGGTCCCAGGAGACTGAGGCCATCGTCAAAGGGGCCTTCCCTGCCCCCACCCTCACCGCCACCCCCGGAGTCCGCCAGAATACCCTCTCCTGGGAAGCCGTGGCAGGCGCCGCCAAATACGAACTCTGGGCCTGGGAGGACGGGGTCGACTGGTACCGGCTCGACGACGGCTCCCTGACCGATACCACTTACAACCACACCGGCCTTACCATCGGCAACACCTACTACTACTCCCTCCGCGCACTCTCCTCGGACGACAAAGAGGGCCTGTGGTCCGACCATGCCGAAGCCACCGTGCTCGGCGAACTTACAACGCCCGTTCTCTCCGCAACCGCCTCCGGCGGCCAGGTCCTCCTCACATGGCTGCCTGTCCCCGGAGCCGAAACTTACGAGCTCTGGGTCGCCGACAGCGTGAACGGTTGGCAACAACTCGATGACGGTTCTCTCGCCGCCACCACCTTCACCCACTCCAGCGGCGTCGCCGGCACAACCTACTACTACACGCTGCGCGCCCACGCCAGCGACAGCAAGGAAAGCGCCTGGTCCGAACATGTAAGCGCGACCCCCTGACCCCAAATCCCCATTCCCGCCACCGCCTGAACCACGGGAATGGGGATACCCTTACAGACGACCCCTCCCGCCGGCTATAAAATAACTAAAGCGCAAAGAACATATGTCGGCTCCCCGTGACATGAAACCATTGTCACCAGATTCCGTACTGCATTGAGGAGGACTGGTAAACGAGCGGCCGTCCAGTTCGAAGCCGCCCTGATTCGCGCGCTGCACGATCTGTCGCTATAATTGCCTTGCCCGCCAGTCCGCAACAGGCAGAGAACGACATCCGGAGCCGCGGAGAGAGTTACAGATGAAACGACTGTTGACCGTGATCATCACCATCGCCGTTCTCGGCGCCGCCGGCTGGTTCGGCCTCCAACGCTTCCAGGCAAGCCGCGCCCAACTCGATGAACAGCCCACCTACGAAACCGTTTCCGTCGAGCGCGGCGCCATCAGCAGCACCGTAAGCGCCACCGGCAGCATCGAACCTGAAGCCGAAGTGGCCCTCTCCTTTCGCGCCAGTGGGCGCGTAGAGCAGGTGCTCGTTTCCGTCGGCCAGCCCGTAGAGGCCGGCCAGCTCCTCGCCCAGCTCGACGTCACCGACGCCTCGCTGGCGCTCGAACAGGCCGAAGTCTCTCTCCTAATCAGCCGCGCCCAGCTTGATAAACTGGAAAAGCCGCCCTCCGACTCCGATATCATCGCCTCCCAGGCCAACGTAACCGTCGCCCAGGCCAGCGTCGCCAGCTCCGAAGCCTCCCTTGCCAGCGCCCAGGCCAGCTATCGAGGACTCATTGCCGGCGCCTCGCCCGAAGAGATCGCCGTCCAGGAGTCCCAGATCCGCCAGGCCGCCGTCAACGTGCGCCAGGCCCAGAGCGCCTACGACGAAGTCAAGAACTTCCCCGACGCCGGCGCCTCCCCCCAGGCCGTCCAGCTCGAACAGACGACCATCGCCCTCGAAGTCGCGCAGGCCCAGCTCGCGCTCACGCAAAAGGGCGCCAATGAAGCCCAGATCGCTGCCGCTCTCGCCCAAATCGCCCAGGCCGAGCTCGGTGTCCGCCAGGCGCGCAGCAACCTGCTCGTCGCCCAGGACGCCCTCGACGCGCTCCTCCAAGGCACCTCCGCTGAGGACCTCGAAATCGCCCGCGCCCAGGTCCGCCAGGCCGAGCTCAGCAAGCAGCAGGCCGAGATCACTCTCAACAACGCCATGCTCTACGCCCCCATCAATAGCGTCGTCAGCCAGGTCAATCTGCGCCAGGGCGAGCTCTATGGCGGCGGCGCGCTGCCCGCGATCGTTCTCACCGACCTTGTCAGCTTCCACATGACCGTCCTCGTCGACGAGCTCGACGTCCGCCAGGTCCAGATCGGACAGATCGTCCGCCTCAGCCTCGACGCCCTGCCCGACGCCGACATCACCGGCCAGGTCACCAAAGTCTCGCCCACCGCCCGTGATGTCGGCGGCGTCGTCGCCTACGAAGTCGAAATCGTGCCCGACACCACCGACGCCCAACTGCGCGCCGGCATGAGCGCCACCGCCATCATCACCACCGCCCAGGTCGACAACATCCTTCGCGTCCCCAACCGCTTCATCCAACTCGACCGCGAATCCGGCCGTGCCTTCGTCCAGAAAATCATCAACGACGTCCCCTCCCTCCAGGAGATCGAAATGGGCCTGCGCAACGACCGCTTCACCCAGGTCCTCGCCGGCCTCAGCGACGAAGACCAGATCGCGCTCATCCGCTCCAGCAGCGAAGACCAGCTGCGCAGCGCCATCTTCGGCGGCAACTAACCGCCCTTGACACAGACCACAATATACCCAAAATAGACCCTAACTGGACAACCAGCCCCTCCCGGCCCCTATATATAAGGAAAGAAACGCTCCGTGCCCCTCCGTGGGAAAATGAAGTATCCACCAACCAACTGCGGCCCATAATGAAGTTATTCGCGCCCCTTCGCGGATCAAAGAGGAAGTTCTCCCTGCCCTTCCGTGGACAAATTTATGTTCACCAAGGCCAATCACGCAGCCGCCAGCAACGAAAAACTAGAAACCAAGAGCTAAAAACTGCCCCTCATGCTCAAACGCTTCTCTGACACAGACAACCCATCACCCAACGGCTCCGATCCTCCCGCCAGCGCACATCCCGTCATCGAGGCCCTTGAACTCACCAAAGTCTACACAATGGGCGACATGGAAGTGCATGCCCTCCGCGGCGTCGACATCACCATCCGCTTCGGCGAAATGGTCGCCATCATGGGCCCCAGCGGCAGCGGCAAATCCACCCTCATGAACATTATCGGCTGCCTCGACGTGCCCACCACCGGCCTCTACCGCCTCGACGGCGCCGACGTCGGCATCCTCGACGACAACAGCCTCGCCGAGATCCGCAGTCTCAAAATCGGTTTCGTCTTTCAGAGCTTCAACCTTCTCCCCCGCACCACCGCCCAGGCCAACGTCGAGCTCCCCCTCCTCTACGCCGGCATCAGCGGCCGCGACCGCCACCAGCGCGCCGCCCAGGCCCTCCAACTCGTCGGCCTCGACGACCGCCGCGATCACAAACCGAACGAACTCTCCGGCGGGCAGCAGCAGCGCGTCGCCATCGCCCGCGCCCTCATCAACCAGCCCAAGCTCATCCTCGCCGACGAGCCCACCGGCAATCTCGATACAAAGACCAGCGACGAAATCATGGACCTCCTCCAGCGCCTCAACCGCGAACAGGGAATCACCATCGTCTTCGTTACGCACGACCCTGAAATCGCCGAATACTGCAGCCGCGTCATCCACTTCCGCGACGGCCGCATCGAACGGGACCAATCCAACCACACTGAACCCGCTCAGCCCCCACTCCAAGACACAGCTCAACGGGACGAAGTTCACTGACAACTGCCCACTAACCACTAACCACTAACCACTGCCGTCATGAACCTTTTCGAATCCACCCGTGTCGCAATGCTCGCCCTCGCAGCCAACAAGCTGCGCTCCGCCCTCACCATGCTCGGCATCATCATCGGCGTCAGCGCCGTCATCGCGCTCATGAGCATCGGCCGCGGCGTCGAAAAGTTCTTCATCGACCAGTTCACCAGCCTCGGCACCAACCTGCTATACGTATTCCCTGGCCAGCTCAGCGAAGGCCCCCCCAGCGAACGCGGCCGCGAACGCGGCGTCCTCACCCTCGCCGACAGCCACGCCATCAACAACCCCCTGCGCGTCCCGGACGTCATCGCCGTCGCCCCCGAAGTGCGCGGCAACGCCCTCATCGCCCGCGCCGGCAATGATATGGACGTCTCCGTCAGCGGCGTCACCGCCGCCTACCAGGACGCCCTCTCCGGCGAAGCCGTCATCGGCTCCTTCATCACCGATGCCGACGTCGAAGAGCGCAGCCGCGTCGTCGTCATCGGCTCAGACGTCTTCGGCAGACTCTTCGAGCCCTACGAAGACCCGCTAGACCAGACCATCCGCGTCAACAACATCCTCTTCCGCGTCATCGGCGTCATGGAAGAACGCGGCGCCGGCGTCGGCGGCGCAAACCTCGACGAAATGATCTTCATCCCCCTCACCACCGTCCAGGACCGCCTCTTCCGCCTCCGCACCGTCAGCGGCGAATACCAGGTCAACCTCATCTACGCCGCCGTCATCTCCGAAGACCGCATGGAAGCCGCCCAACAGCAGATTACCGACCTGCTGCGCGAACGCCACAACATCGCCTTCCGCGGCGAAGACGACTTCGTCATCATCAACCAGTCCGACCTCATCTCCATCTTCGGCGACATCCTCAGCGCCATGACCCTCTTCCTCAGCGCCATCGCCTTTATCAGCCTCGTCGTCGGCGGAATCGGCATCATGAACATCATGCTCGTCAGCGTCACCGAGCGCACCCGCGAGATCGGCCTTCGCAAAGCCGTCGGCGCAAAGCGACGCAACGTCCTCAGCCAGTTCCTCATCGAAGCCATCACCCTTGCCCTCATCGGCGGCCTGCTCGGCATCGTCCTCGGCGCCGGCGGAGCCGTCGCCGCCACCTCCTTCATCGACAACTTCAGCGCCGTCGTCGGCCTCGACGCCATCGCCATCGCCATCTTCTTCTCCATGGCCGTCGGCCTCTTCTTCGGCATCTACCCCGCCTACCGCGCCAGCCGCCTCAACCCCATCGACGCCCTCCGCTATGAATAACCCATCCCCTCCCCCAACCCCACCCCGCCCCTCTCCCGCCGTCCTCCCTGCCCTCCCCCCGCCGTCCCCCGCAGTTCCCCCGCAGTTCCCTCGCAGTTCCCCTGCCTTCCCCCTCGCTCCTCGCCCCTGGCTCCTAATCCCTGCCGTTCTCCTCCTCCTTCTCGCCTCCTGCGGACGCCGCCCCAGCGAACCCACGCCCCTTCCCCCAGGCACACGCATCGCGCAGCCCACCCCCGACTTCGGCGCGCCCGCCCAGGTCGGCTCCGCCACCCAGACCGCCAACCAGGCTGCCCAATCCCTCCGCACCCGCCTCGCCCAACAGCGCGCCCAGCCAACCGCGACCCCCGCCGTTTCCCCTGCAGTTTCCCGCAGTTCCCCCGACCTGTCCCTCGCAGTTTTTGAACGTCCAACCGCCCTCGGCATTCTCTCCGGCGGCGGGGCCCTCTACAGCGCGCCCGGCGGCGCAATCACCGCCAACCTCCAGCTCGGCGCAACACTCACCATCACCGGCCGTTCCGCCGACCGCGCCTGGTTCGCCGCATACCTCGCCGACGGAGCCGCCGGCTGGGTGCCCGCCGCCCAGGTCCGCCTCTTCGGCGACGTCGCCAACCTCGAAACCGTCGACGAATCCCTCGGCCCCGCCGTCGTCGCCACCCTGATCGCCCAGGCCAGCCTGCCCCAGGAGCCCGTCGCCACCGTAATAGCCCGGCTCACCCCAACCCCCGCCCCCACCGACCCATCCGCCGCCGACACCGCTGCCCCTGACGACCCTTCCGCCTCCGAAACGCCCGCCGCCTCTGAAACTGCCGGCCCCGCCCTTACCATCATCGTCGAAGGCGCCAATCTGCGCGCCGGCCCCGGCACCGACTATCCCGTCGTCGGCGGCCTCTACCAGGACCAAACGGCCGCCCTCCTCGGCCGCAACCAGGCCGGCGACTGGCTCCAGCTCCAGACCCCTGACGGCCCCGCCTGGATCTTCGCAACCCTCGTCCAAACCACCATCCCCATCCCCGACCTTCCCACCATCGACCCACCCCCCAACCCCAACCAATAACCACCCGCCTCCCAACTGGCCGCACCCCCCACCCCGCAAACCCTACCCACCGACCACTGCCCTTCGCCGAGCTTCGCGTCCCTTCGCGGATCCCTCGCCGTTCAACTGACCACTGACTTCTGCCGTTCCCTTGGCCTCTGCCCCTAGAAAACTGACACAATACTGGCATAAAAAGAGCTGAGAATGACGTGAAAATGACATTTTAGCGTGGTATACTGGACCCACTGTGCCCCAGGGTGGTCGTCCTCCAGACCATCATCCTGTAAGGCACATGGATGGCCTCATCACAACAGAAAATGCCGTTCCCCTGTTCTCCGCGGCGGCTGGTGGCAGCCTGCCGGGGCCGCGTCTGCGCCCGATTACAGCTTCGACTCTGCGCAACCGCAGGAACACGTTTCAGGAGTTGCTCGCGCGTAGACCGGCCCCCAAAGTCTGCTGTGCCCGCAGGATCCTGTTCTCCAACAGAACAGACCGCCCGCAGGCGGCAAAGTCAGGAGAGAAGTCAGATATGAGTTGCAAGTCGACAACGTACCGACCCTACCTGCTCCGCAGAGCCATACCGTCAGTCGGAGTAGCGGTCCTGCTTGCGGTCCTGCTGATCGCGCTTGGAGCCTATTCACCAGGCAGCGGCCTGTTGGCGCAAGAACTGGACACCGACGATCCGCCGGTGAACTTCCGTGTCACTGGCTATACCGACACCTCGGTCACCGTGGCCTGGGAAGTGCCCAATGATCGGGGCATCACCGGCTATGCCCTGCAGAGATTCAAACACAACGGAACTGATTTCGTATCCGACTGGAGCACCTCCAACTCGACCAGCGGCGGGGCGGGGCATGGTTGGTCCGCAATCAAGCTGACCCCCAATACGCAGTACAAGTACGTGCTCAAACTCAAGGACGACGAGGACGCAACCGTCATCGAAGACTCGGTGACCGTGCGCACGAAGACGACGGAGGACACTACAGTCTCGGACGACGCCGCGCTCAGCGCACTCTCCCTCAGCGGCGTCAGCATCGCCTTCAGCTCCGGGTCTACCTACTACGCCGCCACCGTTCCCTACACCGCAACGCAGACGACGGTGACGGCCTCAACCAACGATTCGGGC
>JAJDZJ010000071.1 GCA_022824685.1 Caldilineaceae bacterium | reverse complement strand
CGCCGACTGAGGGCCTGATCCGCGGCGTCTTCCCGTCGATATTCAGTAAGCGCAGGGTGATTTCCACTTATTCTCGCTTTCTTCTGGCCACAATTTCAACTGAATCGGCCTACAGATTTAGATGCGATTGCCCTGGGCCAGGCCTGGCCCTGTGCAGATTGCACGCTCCCAGACGGGGTATCTCGCGCACCACCTGCGCTGGCGGACAAACTATCCAGCAAGGCCGACGATTCTTTATGCAAATTGCACAGTGAATCTCCCCGCGAACCGGGGTATAGTTGTCTCAAGTGGTGGAAGTCTGAGCCGAGTGGGGTCGGCTTCGAAGTGGCTTCCACTGCGACCATTCCCCTTCCTTCCTCCTTTTGGGGGCCCCGGCGGTGTCATGTGTCGGGGCCCCTCCTCCCTCTTTCAACTGATAGGAAAAATAGGGGATTATATACCAAAATCCCATTTACTCTGGTGGGCGGTGGGGTTCTTTGAGCGGGGGTAGCCCGAACAGTGCGCGGGCAACATTTCTTGGCGAGTCGTCAATCTTCAACGGCTTTTCTGGCCTGCCTCGCTTGCGCCTGGGCCGCTCCTCCGGCTTCTTCTTCTTCACTTTCTTCTCCGCAATTTTCTCCATTCACTCTAGCCAAATTTGATTGCCGCTATAGTCCTCTTCCCAAAAACGAGAGTGAGACTGGAACTCGCAGCCACTCCAATATTCGATTACGTAAGAACCATATTCGTTGAATGAGCCGGTTCCCGGCTCATCGTATGTCTCGAATTCGATTGCTATCAATCCATCAGAAGTAGACTTGACCGATCTGATAGAGATGCTCCTAGGTACCACACCATCAGAAAGAGATAGATAGGCAGCCAAGCTTGTCGGATGCATTCCCCCGTCTCCATCAGTCCAGTTCACTTCTCCTACCGCCAATTGACAGGCACTCGCATCATCCATAATTGCGGAACGTATATAGATACTCTCCAATGCCTCCACCCTCTCCACAAGGCCAGTTATCTGCTCGGCCAGCTTCTCCAGCGTAAGTCCTTCCTCCTGTGCCCAGATTACGGCAGGCATTACAGTGGCAATGATGACTACGGCAATCATTAGAAATCGCTTCACTGTTCGTCTCCTAAAAGTGTCTCCTGTTTGATCGAAAAGGCCGCCGCGGTCAAACTGACAACGACGGCCCTAAGCTGTTACCCTGCGGGCGGCGGGTGTGTGGGGCCTCCAAGTGGTTCGGGCGACGTGTCAGACGGTGGCAGATCAGTTGGCCCTTCTGGCGGCCCTTGATCAGACGGCGGAGGCCCAGTCGGCGCGCCGCTAATCTGCAAAAGCATTTTCATGCCTCGTTTCAGCTCCTCCACTTCCTCCTCCAATCTGGTAACCCGTTGTTCCAACGCTTGTGTCATTCTCTCTCTCCTCAGTCTCCATAATTCGCAACGATCCAAAGCCGCCGCCCTGCAATCTTTCGTTGGCAAGATGTCTCAACCGTCTCATCCCACCATTCAGTTAATGTCCTCAAAAAGTCCCACCGGGCGGCAGCGTCCAGCCTTTCCGGTATGCCCGTCTCTTCGAGCAAAAGGGCTTCCGAGTCTATAACCTCGGCAAGCTCCATAAGGCCCATGTCACAATTCTCCGCAGCTTCTCGGAGCTTGGCTGTAAGCATACACACCCAATCATCGTACTGTTGATCGGTGTAGTTGTCAGGGTTCCTCCCCATGCCAGTTGAACATGATTCATTTAGTTTGCGCTAGATTTGCATTAGTGCAATACTATCTAGTATAATCCTATTGAGGGAGTGATTGTCAAATCTTTCACAAACCGCTTTTCTCCCGGGCGATAGGGTGATCCTGCAACTTGACAGCAAGAAAATAGCGTGTTTCCCTGTCTTGATGAGGTCCGGGTGGGACTCGAACCCACGATCCGCGGATGCAACCCGCGTGCCTTAGCCGCTTAGCTACCGGACCAAAAGGAATAGAGGAGGCGGCGGTCTCGAGTCACAATGCAGCCGAATCCACCTTCATTCAGATGTTAAAGTAGTACAGGACAGGGTTTCACATATGCTGATCCAGAGGAGGCCGCGGCGTCACCGACCAAAGTAAGTCGCGGCCCCTCTGGACACGCGAACCCATGTTCGTACACTATACCGCGAATAAAGAGTGCGTGCAAATCGTAGATCAAAAAAACCCGGCAGCTGTCGGGTTTTTTGTTTGAAGGTTTATGTGCCGAAGTGCGGTTTAGGACTTACCTTTTCTGCTTCCAATCCGGGCCAGGATGCGGGTTCTTCTTCTTGATGTCTTCCAGGATCAGTTCGCGAGAGAAAGTCGGGATAGAAGTCCGGTCATTAGGTCGCCGATTGCTCCTCGCTTCCGCAATTTCCTTGCGCTGTCTCGCGGCGGCGGCTCGGCCAGAAGTCGGCTTATTGTCGTAATTCTGGCGAGGCCGTTTTTGGGGAATGGGCGTCTTGTTTCGGCCGCTGCTAGGGCTACGCAGATCTGCTTTCCTGGGCATTGCGCTCTCCTCCTTGTCCTTCCCTTGTCTAGCCCCGCCCGACCATAGGAAGCCTTGGCGGGCCCAGTAACCTGATTCTACATAATCAAATCACGATAACGCATCCGCTTGCCGGCCGACTGCCGAACGAGGGCAGCCATCTGATCAACCGTGTCCATCGGGCGCGCGTTGTGGCGGCCTTGGAATTCGTCAATGTAACGGTGTAGGTGCTTTGGGCTGATGTGGTGATAGGTGCCCGTGTAGCCGCGTTTCAACATACTCCAGAAGGATTCCATGCCGTTTGTGTGGGCCATTTCCCGCACGTATTCCCCATGCTGTGGCTGACTGCCTGATGCTCCCTGGGCAAGCCTCTGTAGGCAAGAGCCTCATCTGTATAGACGACTGAATCGAGTGACGTGTCTTCGGTGACGAATGATTGCAGCGTTTCCTTGTTCGTGGATTCAACCACTTCCGCCTGCACGCGGTTGGTGTCCCGGTTCTTCATGCCGACAACCGTCGTCTTGCCGACCGTGCCCCGGCCAGCCTTCAGCTTTTTGGATTCGTGCTTGTTCTTCTCCTTACCGCCGAAGTAGGATTCGTCCACCTCGGACTCCCCGCCGAACATAACGCTGATCTCGTCATACGCCTTACGAATTCGCTGGAGTAAATGCCAAGCTGACTTCTGGGTAATGCCCAGGTCTCGGTGCAGCTTCATGCTGGAGACGCCCTTAAGGGAAGTCGAAACCAAGTAGATCGCGATGGCCCATTTCTGGTATCCGATCTTGGAAGCGTGCATGACGGAGTTTGTCTTGACGGAGAACTGCTTTTTGCAGGTATTACAGCGGAACGGCATAGTGCGATGCGAGATGCCGGTCTTGATATTGAGCGAAGCAGCGCCGGCTGTGCGTCAGCCGGCGCTGTTTCTACTCGGATTTCCTTCGGGTGTTGCTGGATGCCGTCTAAGCGGCGACCGCCCTTTCCTCCGCGCCGCCGACCGCAATGATCCGCGGCTTCACCTCGTCGGCTTTCGGCAGCGTCAGGGTAAGAACACCATCCTCGTAGTTGGCGCTGATGTCATCGGCGTTTACCGACGCCGGCATCGTGATGCTGCGCGCAAACCTGCCGAAACGGCGTTCCCGCAGATGCCACCTGGCGCCTTCCTCCACGCTCTCTCCCTGGGTCTCGCCCTGCACTGTGATCGTATTCTCGGAGAAGCTGATCTCAAGGTCGGCCGGGTCGATTCCGGGCAGAGACGCCTTCACAGTATAACCGTCATCATCTTCGGTGACATCCAGCGGCAAGCGAATGTGGCCGCCATCGCCGTTGCCTTGCCATCCGGCCGGTCCCCGATAGACATCGCCCACGAGTTGACCCATCTGATTGCGAACCGACATCATCTCACGAAAGGGATCCCATCGTACGATTCTACTCATTTTTATCCTCCTGAACTTTCTCCATCGCGCCTGCATTTCAGATCAAGAACGCAATGAAAGTGATCGTCTGCGTACTTCTCCAATGTGGCTGCCTGACCGCCACTTGCAATTACCAGGATAACGGCCCAACATTAGATCGAGGTCAACGCAAAGTTAGAGAACCATAAGTGCCCCGTATGTAGTGAATAAGCGCCCCACCGCTCATCTTCCTCGGCAGGATAGCTTTGTCGGCGATTGGCGACTGGGGTATCATAAAAGGCACGAACACGTGTGCGACCCAGAAAACAGTCAGGCGCGGCGCCGAGCCGAGCGGGAACGACGCCGTGAACGTTTCTGTTTGAGGCAGATCGACATCGGAGATGCGGCGCCGTCCTTGCGGGGCTCTGTATTGATGACCGAATCCGGGACAGCATCGGACCTCTGATACTCTCTGGCATCAACTGACGCCAGAGCGACTGGCTGCGGATTGATCTCAGCGTCTGCCAGCTTTCACCCTGCCGGCCCGTTGTTTGCCGCAGCGGATTTGATGTATGATGAGGAAGAGTCTTTCATTGCCGCGCCGGCGCCCAACTCGGCCTTCATCGGCCTGACCTCCCAACCCTCCTATGTCAAACGATTTTGTCCACCTTCATACCCATTCCGAGTACTCACTCCTCGACGGACTAGGCCGCATTGACGATCTCGTCAACGAGGCCGCGCGTCTGGGACATTCGGCGCTTGCCCTGACCGATCACGGCGCCATGCACGGCGTCATCGATTTCTACCGGGCCTGCCGCAGCGCCGACATCAAACCAATCATCGGCGTGGAGGCCTACCAGACTCTCTGGCAGCGGCCGATGGGCGGCCGCGATCCACAGCTGGATCGGGAAAACTATCACCTTCTCCTCCTCGCCCGGAATATGCCAGGCTACCGGAATATCCTGAAGATCCTCAGCCATAGCCATACCGATGGATTCTATTACAGGCCTCGTGTCGACCATGACTTCCTCGCCGCGCACGCCAAGGGAATCCTGAGCACGACCGGATGCCTCGGCGCAGAGGTGCCCGCCCTGCTATCCCAGGGCAAAGAGAAAGAGGCTTACGAGCGGCTGGGATGGTATGCGGATGTTTTCGGCAAGGAGAACTTTTTCATCGAGATCCAGGAACACAACATCCCCGAGCTGCAGGAGGTGAATCGCACGCTCATTCCTTGGGCCGATAAGTTCGGCCTGGGACTGCTGGTGACGAACGATGTCCACTATGTGAGTGAAAGCGACGCCTCCCCCCATGAAGTGCTGCTGTGCGTGCAGACCAATGCCAAGCTGAACGATGAAAAACGGATGCGGCTGAGTGATCAGAGCTATTTCCTCAAGAGCCGTCAACAGATGGAAGACACCTTCCGCCCCCTGGTCGATCTCCCCGCCTCCGCCTTCGACAATACGCTCCTCGTCGCCGAAATGTGTGATGTCGATCTGGAAGACGAAGACTTTCACCTTCCGAACATGGACATCCCAGAAGGTTTTTCGTACGAGACCTATCTGCGCCACCTGACCGACCAGGGCCTGCAGCGCCTGTACGGCGACCGGGCCAGCGACGAAGAAGTGCAGGAGCGCAAAGAGCGGGAACTGCGCATCATCCACGAAATGGGATTCGACGTCTATTTTCTGATCGTGGCCGATCTGTGCGACTTTGCCCGCAGCCGCAATATCTGGTGGAACGTGCGCGGCTCCGGCGCAGGTTCGCTAGTCGCCTACTGTACCGGCATCACCGGTCTCGACCCTATCCAGCACAATCTCATCTTCGAGCGTTTTCTGAACCCGGGCCGGGTGACAATGCCCGACTTCGACCTCGACTACCCGGACGACCAGCGTGAAGAGATGATTCGCTACACGGTCGAAAAATACGGCGCCGATCAGGTTGCCCAGATCGCCACCTTTGGCCGCATGAAGGCTCGCGCCGCCATTCGCGACGTGGGCCGCGCCCAGGACATCTCGCTCGATGATGTCGACCGCATCGCCAAGATGATCCCGGCTACGCCCGGTAAACCGGCGAAGATTCAGGATGTACTGACCGAAGGCAACGAATTCTACGACCCGGAACTGGAGGAGCTTTACAAGAAGGATGGCTGGGAGCGGACACTGCTGGATACATCCATGCAGCTCGAAGGGGTTGCGCGGCACGCCGGCATTCACGCGGCCGCCGTGATCGTCGCCGATAAGGACCTGACGAATTACACGCCCCTGATGCGAGGCTCAAAAGGGTCGATTACCGAGCGGGTTACCCAGTTCGAATTCCCTGTCCTGGAATCGCTGGGCCTCCTCAAAATCGACTTTCTCGGCCTCAGCACGCTCACCGTGATGCGGGAAGCCTGTCGTCTCATCAAAGAAAGCCGCGGCGTCGAATACGGCCTGGACTCCATCCCGATCAAAGGCCCGGAGTCCGAGCCTGCTTTCAACCTCCTGTCCAGCGGCGAAGTGAGCGGCGTCTTTCAGGTGGAATCCCCGGGCATGAGGCGCATCCTGACCGACATGAAACCCACCGCCTTTGAGCATATCGTTGCCACAATCTCGCTCTACCGACCGGGCCCGATGGAGTACATTCCCAACTACATCAGACGGATGCATGGCGAAGAGGAGATAGAGGTTAAGCATCCCGCTCTGGAGCCGATCCTGGCGGAAACCTATGGGATTATCGTCTACCAGGAACAGATCTTTCAGATCCTCAACCAGCTGGCCGACTATACCCTTTCCGAGGCTGATCTGGTGCGGCAGGCCATCAGCAAAAAGGACGCCGCGAAGATCGAGTATCACAAAGCGCTGTTCATCGGAGGCTGCGGCAAGAACGGTATCTCCGCCAGCGAGGCGCAGGCCATCTACGAAGACATTGAGTTCTTCGCCCGCTATGGCTTCAACAAGGCCCACGCTGCCGACTACGCCATTATCACTGTGCAGACCGCCTACTTGAAGGCAAAGTACCCGGTTGAGTATATGGCGGCGCTCCTTCTGGTCGAGCGGGACAAGACCGAGAAGGTGATCAACTTCATCCAGGAGTGCCGGCGTATGGGCATTCACGTGCTCCCGCCCGATGTCAACCACAGCGGCCTGGACTTCGCGATTCAGGACCTGCCCGCCGACGCGGAGCAGGATACGCTGCCTAAGGACAGCGCGCTTGCATTCGACTTCCCCGTATCCGCAGGGGCCGCCATCCGCTTTGGCATGGCCGCCGTAAAAAATGTCGGCGTCGGCCCAGTGCAGACAATCCTGGCCGCACGCAGTGAAGACGGCCCATTCCGCAACCTCGAAGAGCTGTGCGATCGCGTCGATCTCCGGCAAGTGAACAAACGCTCTCTCGAATGTCTGATCAAGGTCGGCGCACTCGACCGCTTTGGCCGCCAGACCGAACAGGGCAAAGGGGAACTCCGACGCCAGCTTCTCGCTGTGATCGATCAGTGCATCGCCCGTTCCGCCGCCACCCACAGCGCCAGAGAGACAGGCCAGTTGTCGATGTTCGATCTGCTCAGCGATGGCGCGGCGCAACCGGAACAGTTCCCGATTCGCCTGCCAGAGACGGCCGCGGCCGCGCAATCGAAATCAAGCGACCGGGAACGTTTCGAGTGGGAGAAAGAGCTGCTCGGCGTTTACGTCGGCAGCCATCCGGTGCAGCAGCTGAATGTGGACCTGAGTCGCTTTACCACCTGTCCTTGCCCGGAATTGGGCGAGCGGCACGATGGCAGAAATGTGACCCTGGCCGGAATGCTGGCCTCGATCCGCACGACGGTAACCAAGAAGGGCGACAAAATGGCTTTCGTCCAGCTCGAGGATATGCAGGGCCAGTGCGAAGCTGTCTTCTTCCCTAAGGTATACGAAGAGTTTAAGGAGGAACTGCAGGAGGAACGGGTCGTGCTTGTCAAGGGGAAGGCCCAGACCCGCTCCGGCCGTACCAGCGTCCTGGTCGATACCCTGCAAACCTCGGTCGAGTTCAGGCTGGCCAAAGACGAGGAGGCCCTGCCCGAGATCGGGGGAGGATGGGCGCTCGCGCCAGGCGCCGGCGCCAATGGCAGCGATACCAGGCTCGTGCCGCCCCCTGATGATATTCTTGACAGCGCGCCGCCCATCACGATGCCTGAACCTCCTTTCGAGGCCGGATTCCCAGGCGGACCGGCGGCGGAACAAACTGAAGCGGTAGACTCCGAAATGATGACTGAAATGACGGAAAGCGCCACGCAGTCCGATCCCGCGCCTGTGCCTCCGATTCCCGCTCCGGGCATGCCGGTGGAGAACACCGGGGATGCCTCCCGGGCGCCCTCGCCTGCAGCGGCGCAAGCGCCCGGGCGAGAAACAAGCGATTTCGAGAGGACGGCGGCGGGCGAGGACCCCGCCCAATCTACCCCGAAAAAGGATCAGCCGCCGCCCGATGAACAGACCTCAATGTTCAACGGAGGCGCATCCTCCCAGGGCGAAAACGGCCGCCAGATTTTGCGCATAACCTTCAGCCGCTCAGGCCAATTCAAGCGCGACAAATACCGCCTGCGGGAAATCTTCGATGCCGTGCGCGATCCAAAAGGGCGCGACCAATTTGTCGTTGTGGTGGAGACAAATGGCTCTCGTCATCAGCTTTCCTTCCCCAACGAATACTGCAATGTCAGCAAGCGCCTGCTCAATGAGTTGCGCAACGACTTCAAAGTTGACGTGAAGGTGGAAGATCAACATTAGGAACGAAGAGCGAAGCGGGGTCGCAGGAGCCTCTTGAGCAGGAGTCTTCTGCGCAACAGCCTCCTTTACATTGCAGAACTGTTCGAATTCCCTCTGTACGGCCGGCTCCAGCGTCCCCTTCCGCAGCCAAATCGTTCACTGCCCGTGAAGCCATTTCTGCCGAGGACCCCGAGAAAATACCGACCGCTGGATGGAGCGAAAGCAGGGGGCGCCATTGCCATTCGCTCCGCAATATCTCCTCTTGCGCAAACCGTATCAGCCAGGGCTCACAGTTCAGCTACAACCCACCGCCGCGTCTTGTATGGAGAGCCCGTTATCATGTGGGGATATGAACCCGTCCCCGTTACCAGGAATGTCACAACCCAACTCGGGCCCAGGAGCGCGTAATGAGCTTTCCGCGACACAGCGCGTCTTGCCGCGGCGGCAGACCGTCACAGTGCGAAACATGCGTCAAAACCGTTTCCGTCAATTTGGAGTGACCTGATGAACTTTGCTACCACATCGAAACAGATCGAAGACGCCTATGCCCTGGCCCAGGAACGGTACGCGGCCATCGGCGTCAGCACAGAAGAGGCCCTTGCGACATTGCGCGGCGTCCCCATCAGCCTACACTGCTGGCAAGGAGACGATGTCCTCGGCTTTGAGGAGCCGGGGCGGGGCCTGGGCGGCGGCCTCATGGCGACCGGCAACTATCCCGGGCGCGCCCGCACCGTGGCGGAACTGCGCAGCGACCTGGATATGGCTTACACCGTCATCCCCGGCAATCACCGGCTGAATCTCCACGCAATGTACCTGGATACCGACGAAAAGCCGGCCCGCAACGAGATTGAACCCCGCCACTTTCAGGGTTGGGCCGACTGGGCCAAAGAAAACGGCTACGGCATTGATTTCAACCCGACGCTGTTCTCCCACCCCCTGGCCGAGGATGGTTTCACCCTGGCCTCATACGATAACGACATCCGCCAGTTCTGGATCCAGCACTGCATCGCCTGCCGGGAAATCGGCAGCTTCTTCGGAAAGGAGTTGGGCACGCCGGCGATGACCAATATCTGGATTCCCGATGGCCTCAAAGATACGCCGGGCGACCGGACAACGCCCCGCCGGCTGCTGAAAGACGCCTTGGACCAGATTTTTGAGAAGGAGATCGAGCCCAATCACAACCGCGACGCCATCGAATGCAAGCTCTTCGGTCTCGGCTCAGAGAGCTACGTTGTCGGCTCCCACGAGTTCTACCTGGGCTACGCGGCGCAGAACGGCCAGGCCCTCTGCCTCGACGCCGGCCACTTTCACCCCACCGAAGTGATCTCCGATAAAATATCGGCCTGCCTGCTCTTCGTACCGGAGCTGGTCCTGCATGTGAGCCGCGGCGTCCGCTGGGACAGCGACCATGTCGTCACGTTCAGCGACGAGCTCCAGGCAATCATGCAGGAGATCGTGCGCGGCGACCACCTGGACCGGGTCCACATTGGCCTCGACTTCTTCGACGCCAGCATCAACCGCGTGGCCGCCTGGGCAATTGGCACCCGCAATTCGCTGCGAGCGCTGCTGCTGGCTTTGCTTGAGCCAAGGGAAACCATGCAGGAGATCGAACGCAATGCGGATTTCACAACCCGGCTCGCGTTGATGGAAGAGTTGAAGGCGATGCCGCACGCGGCCGTATGGGATTACCACTGCCTGCAGCAGGATGTTCCGGTGGGCATGGCCTTTCTTGAGGAGATTCGGCAGTACGAGAAGGATGCGCTTTCCCTGCGCGGCTGATTTGCCCGGCCCTGGCTGCCGATGCGTACCCCCGCCGCGCCAGGGGAGAATACTGAACAGGACGCCCCATGACGAGCAGACGAGCCACCGTTCTGGCCATCGATATCGGCGCAGAGTCCGGCCGGGTTATGGCTGCGCACTTTGACGGCGCCAGCCTGCGCCTGGAAGAGGCGCACCGCTTTCCCAACTACGCGCTGACCGTCAACGGCGTCCTGCAATGGGACATTCTACACCTCTGGCGCGAAGTGCAGGCCGGCATCAACCGCAGCAAAGCTCGGGCGGGCGCCCGCCCCGCCAGCCTGGCCGTTGATACCTGGGGCGTAGACTTCGGCCTCCTCGACCGCAACGACAATCTCATCGGCAACCCGGTCTGCTACCGCGACAGCCGCACCGAGGGGATGCTGGAGGAAGTCTTTGCGCGCGTCCCCAAAGAAGAGGTGTTCGCCCAGACCGGCATCCAGTTCATGGCCATCAATTCGCTCTACCAGATGATGAGCCTGGTGGAAAGCGACTCCCCCCATCTGCAGATCGCAAAGCGCTTCCTGACCGTTCCCGATCTGCTCAACTTCTGGTTGAGCGGGGCGCAGGTTTGCGAATTCAGCAACGCCACCACCACCCAGATGCTCAACCCCTTTACACGCTCCTGGGCCGGCGGGCTGCTGGACGCGCTCGGCATTCCTCTCGACCTCTTCCCAGAGGTTGTGCAGCCGGGAACGCGCCTGGGCGCCTTCGAAGACATACCGGTCATTGCCCCCGCCTGTCATGATACCGGCAGCGCAGTCGCCGGCGTCCCCGCCCAGACCGAAAAGTTCGCCTATATCAGCAGCGGCACCTGGAGTCTTGTCGGCCTCGAAGTGGCACAGCCCGTCGTCAACGCAGCCGCGCTCGCCGTCAATGCCACCAACGAAGGCGGCGTCTATGGCTCAATCCGGCTGCTCAAAAACGTGATGGGACTATGGCTGCTGCAGCAGTGCCGGTCCACCTGGGAAAAGGCGGGGCGGGCTTACACCTACCCGGAATTGGTCTCGCTGGCGGAGTCAGCCGAACCGCTGCGCTCCTTTGTTGACCCCAACGACGACCGCTTTCTCCCTCCCGGGGATCACCCCGCCCACATTCAGACCTTCTGCCGGCAGAGCGGCCAGCCTCGCCCGCAGAGCGATGCCGCCGTCGCTCGCTGCGTCTTCGACAGCCTGGCCCTGGCCTACCGCGATGTGCTCCGGGAACTGCAAACGCTGACCGGACGCCAGATCGAGGTCATCCACGTCGTCGGCGGCGGCTCTCGCAACCGGTTGCTGAACCAGCTCACCGCCGATGCCGCCGGCATCCCTGTGCTGGCAGGGCCGGGCGAAGCCACAGTAATCGGCAACGCGCTCGTGCAGCTGATCAGCCTGGGCGAGCTGGCCAACCTCGACGAGGGCCGGCAACTGGTCTCCGACGGAGCGGCCCTGGAACGGTTCGAGCCCGAAGAGCAGAGCGCCTGGCGCGAAGTGAAGATGCCGGCCGTGGATTAGATTTCTTTTGCTGAGCTGAGCAGAGTTGAGCAGAGAGGATCAGGACGCCGCGTCAGAGGGACTACCGATGCCGCGGCGCAGGCAGGCGTACCGGCACAGGCTTCGCATTCCCTGAGATTCCGCAGGCAATCCCGCAGGCAATCCCCGTTGCCAAATACATCAGTCCCTATTCTTGCCGCGCGAAAACGAGATGCGCAGGTGGCTGTCGGCCGCGTGGGGCGCGGCCAGGCCGTTATCCATGCGCAGCAACTCCCGCTGGCGGGGCGTCAGGCCGTCCAGCCAGTCCTCGTGGAAGCCGTCGTGCGGATCGACCTGAAAGATCAGCGCGCTCTTGCGGTAGTGGCCGAAAAGCGCGTGGCGGTCGGTTTCGGTCCGATTGGCGCCGCCGCCGTGCCAGCACTGACCGTTGAAAACAAGGACGCTTCCGGCCGGCGCAACCAACTGGTGGACATGCTTCACATCCATCCCTTCCGGCGGCCCGGCCATGCCGCTCCGATGCGAACCGGGCACAATGCGCGTGCCGCCGTTCTCGGGCGTGAAACTGTCCAGCAGCCACACCGTATTGACCATCACCGGAGATCCCATGTTCAGCAGGTCGGCGCGAATATCGCTGTGCAGGCCCTGCACAGGATCACCGGGCCGCACGATGCGCGCGTTCAGGCTGCCCAGGATGATCTGCTTGCCCAGCACATACTCGATGACGGGCAGCGTGCGGGGGTGATCGATAAGCGGGTGGTAGAGCGGGTCGAGAACGGGCAGGTTGCTGACATGGCCGGCCTGGCCCAGAAACCGCTGCTCCCCGCCGAGCTTGGCGGCCCACTCCGCCAGCGAGGCCCGCAGCGCCTCCACCTCCGCCCCGCTCAACACCTCCTCCAACAGCGTGAAGCCGTAAACATCCATCTCCCAGAAGGCCTGCTGCAATGCTTTCATCCGGCCGTCTTCCTGTGTGATGATTCCTTCAGTAGCGGTCAGCGGGTCAACAGATCATGCCCCGCTTGGATTCCAATCCGTGCGCAATCGGATTGTCCCCGATCCACCGCTCGTCCACCGGTTCAGAGGCCAGCTGGTAACGCGTGTCGGTGGAGAGGCGAATCCGGTTGGTCTGGTTGTCCATGCTGGCATGCATCGTGTACATGCTGAAGATCAGCAGGTCTCCCATCGCGTACTCGGTGGTCAACCAGCGGCTGCCCAGTTCGGCCTGCGTCGCGACGGCATCCAGAGAATAGGCGCCGCCATTGGCGTTCTGCCACAGCTTCTCTCCCGATTCGATCTCGGCGGCATCAGGATAGTTTGTGCAGTAGGCGTCTACGTCCAGAGACCCGTAGTCCGCCTTGATCTCTTCGAAGCGATGCGAGTTCTCCAGGATCATCAGGCCGCCCATTTCTATCGGCATATCGCCCAAGGGCGTCCAGCTTGTATACAGCCGCTGCGTGCCGCGCCCCATGAAGACGATGTCATAGTGGGGCGGCGTCGCAGTCGTCTCGCCCGGCGGTTTCGAGCGGCACCACGTATAGTCGAAATGACGCACCTCCCCGCCCAGAAACTGCCTGTAAAGATCCATCATCGGCCCGTCATAAAGCACACTGAGAAGGGGCGGGTTGTCCTTGGTCAACTCCAACATGAACGCATTCTCAAACTCTGCGTGGGCGACACCATCCTCCAGTGGATGGTCCGGGTCCAGACAGCCCGCGGCCTCGAGTTTCCTCAACATCTCGAGCCGGGCCTCCAGAACCTGGCTTCGATCCAGAAGACCGGGCAGATACAGATAGCCGTCCTGCTCAAACCGCCAGCGCAGCTCCTTCATATCGGACAGCGCATCGCCCGAAGCCCGCAAGGGGCCGAACGCCTCCGGTGACGTATCGAGCAGACTGCCTTGAAAACTGGGCGCAATTGAGAGATTCATCGTTCCTGTACTCCGTTTAACTGTGTGAAACGCTGCGGACTGCAAAATACTGTCCTGCCGTCTCTACGCCCAGGGATCGACCACGATCTTGGCGGCCTCGCCCTGTGCCAGCAGGTTGAATCCCGCCTGAATCTGGCTCATTGGCAACTGGTGGCTGATCAACAGATCAATCAGCGGCGACTGCCGGATGACCTTCATGACCTTGGCGTAATCGCCCATATTGTAGAGCCAGGAACCGACCACGGTCAAACCTTTTTTGATCATATCCGGACTGACCCGAACTGTCAGCTCGTCGCGGCATTCACCGACGAATGCCACGCGACCGCGCCGTCGGGTCGCGTCAATGCAAAGCCGCTCAGCTGAAACGCGTCCGGAACAGTCGACCGCGCAGTCCACGCCCCTGCCTTCGGTAAGACTCCGAATCCGCTGCAGAATGTCCGGATCCTTGGGGTCCAGCACTGCTTCCGCTCCCATCTCCAGCGCCCGGTTGGCCCGCCACGGCGCCGGTTCAACTCCGATCACCCGTGCGTTTCGAAAACGGGCATTGACGACCGCGCCCAGCCCAACCGGCCCCAGCCCGGTGACCAGCACCGTGTCCTGGGAGTTTACGCCGATGGCCTCGAACCCGCCGAATGAGGCCCCGATTCCGTCAATGGCCATCGTCGCCTGCGCATAGCTCACATCGTCGGGCAACCTGGGCAGCAGCCACGCCGGTTTGAGCGTATAGTGGGCGAATGTGCCCGCTCCCGAGGTCGAACCATGCACCGACGCGAAATCATGGCTGTCCTCACAATAGATATAATCCCCGCTCATGCAAAGATGACAGCGACCGCAGGAAAACTGGGGCAGCACAACGACCCGGTCACCGACGCTGACCGATCCCCGCTCGGCGACTTCCACCACCTCCCCCACACCCTCATGGCCGATGACCGCCTGATTCTCGCCGGCCAGCCATGCCTTATACTCAGTGCAGAGCGCGGAAGCCTGAACGCTTACGACCGCCCAATCCGCCTTCGCCCGCGGATCGGGCAACTCGTGAAATGATACCTGGCGTTCACCGGTAATCGCTGCCTGGATCATTGAGAACCCTCCTGCGGCTGATTCGGGTCGTTGCTCGGTTGCTTCCACCGAAGGCCATTCTGACGCCTACCGGTCGGAGAACTCCGGCAGGAATGCATTGAGCGCGCCTTCTGACAGCGTTGATGGGCATGGATCAAACACCTATGCGGTCCAAACGCGGAGCGCCGCCCAGCGTACTGTCTGGAACAGTTTGACCAGTTCTGCAGTTGAGAATGCGCGGGCGGAGGGGCTGAAGGCTACGGTGTCGGCTGTTCCTCTTCCGGTTTGCGCGCCGGGCGTCGTACCATGGCGCGAGGCTCTACCTGGCTGTAAATGCGGCGAATGGCCCGTTTCCACATCGAACGCGCCGCGGCGGCCTGATACGTGGCCTGACGTTGCGTATTCGTCCACCAGGTCGTCTCCGGCTTCTCTACCGGCACACTCCACTTGACCGCGCATGCCCCCCATGTCAGGCCGGCCCCAAAACCGACAAACACAAGATTATCACCCGGGGCCACCTTGCCCTCTTCAATCGCTTCGCACAGGGCAATTGGAATGCTCGCCGCGCTCGTGTTGCCGTATTTGTGGACGTTTATATAAACTTTGTCTTCCGGAATTTTCAATTGCCGCAGCACACTGTGCTGAATAATGCGCTTGTTCGCCTGGTGGGGAACAACAAGGTCGACTTCGCTCACAGGAATGCCGGCTTTGTCGAGAACCTGGCGCGTCGCCGCGGCCATGATCCGCGTCGCAAAACGGAAGACGGCCCGCCCGTCCATCTGTATATAATGCGAACCGCTGCTGACCGTCTCCAGGCTGGCCGGAGCCGCGCTGCCGCCGGCAGGAATTGTCAACAACTCCGCGCCCGATCCGTCGCTGCCAAGCACCGAAGCCGTGACACCGCCCGGCACGTCGCTGGCAGCCAGGAGCACCGCGCCGGCGCCATCCCCAAACAGGACGCAGGTCGTACGATCGGTCCAATCCACCATCCGGCTGAGCGTTTCCGCGCCAATGACCAAAACGTACTCGGCGTCGCCCGCCAGAATCTGCCCGCGGGCGATGCTGAGAGCATACACAAAACCGGAACAGGCCGCGCTCAGATCAAAGGCGCCAGCATTGATAATGCCCAAATTGTCCTGGATGATGCTGGCTGTGGATGGGAACAGATGCTCGGGCGAACTGGTCGCGCAGATGATCAGATCCACTCGGCCCGGATGGAGGTCGGCCACCTCAAGCGCTTTGCGCGCCGCCTCCGTCCCCAGCGTGGCGCTGGTTTCCTGGGGCGCGGCCACGACCCTTCGCTCCTGAATCCCTGTTCGTGTGCGAATCCACTCGTCCTGTGTATCGACAACCTGCTCAAGATCATGGTTCGTGACCACGCGTTCGGGAACCTGATAGCCCCAGCCGATGATCTGGGCATAACGCGGGGGTTGTACCCTGTCCTGCAACCGTTCTTGCGCTTGCTCTTCCTCTGCCGGAAAGTGCCCGTTCAAATGCGGGGCTTCGTAGTCGCTCCCGGTCCCATTTCCCTCGTGCGCTTGCGCTGTCATGCCCCATTCTCCTCAAACCGTCGCAGCATCAGACATGAGTTGTGGCCGCCAAAACCGAAACTGTTGCTCAATGTCACTGCGACGTCTGCCTGCACAGACCGCAACGGCGTGTAGTTCAGATCACAAGATGGATCGGGGTTATCCAGATTGATCGTCGGCGGAATCACGCCGCCTTCAATCGTCTTCAGGCACACAATCGCCTCAATGGCGCCGGCCGCTCCCAACAGGTGCCCAAGCATCGATTTCGTGCTGCTGATGTTCACATTGTAAGCATGCTCGCCAAAAACCCGTTTGAGCGCCTTCGTTTCGCCCGGGTCATTGAGTTCGGTGCTCGTTCCATGCGCGTTGACGTAGTCAACATCGGTGCGCTTCACGCCATAGCGCTCAGCTTTGCGCAGCGCCATGTTCATCGCATCCTCTGCGCCCTGGCCGTCGAAATGGGGCGCGGCCATGTGATACGCGTCCGCGCTGTTGCCATAGCCGATTACTTCCGCATAAATCCGGGCATCCCGAGCCAGCGCATGCTCCAGCGACTCCAATATCAGAATCGCGCTGCCCTCGCTCATCACAAAGCCATCCCGGTCGCTGTCGAAAGGCCGGCAGGCCGCGGCCGGCTCGTCGTTGCGCTTGCTCATGGCGCCCATAATATCGAAGCCGGCCATGATGATCGGCAGCAGAGCAGCCTCCGCGCCCCCCGTGACCATCACCTGCGCGTCGCCGCGCCGGATCAACTCATAGGCCTCCCCAGTCGCAGCGGTCCCGCTGGCGCAGGCGTTGACCACCGAAAAATTCGGCCCGCGCAGGTCATAGATGATCGCAATCTTTCCCGCCGCGCTGTCCACCAGCATATTTGGAATCAGAAACGGGCTCACCCTGCGCAGACCGCGCTTCTCTGTCAACCTGAAATTGTCGAGCAGAGAGGTAAGACCTCCTGTCCCGCTGGCGATCAACACGCCTATATCTGTTGGCGTCTCCTTGCTCAGATCAAGCCCGCTGTCCGTCAGCGCCTGCTCCGTTGCCACGAGCGCATATTGGATATATGGATCCAGGCGGCGGGCCTCTTTGCGATCCATATAGTTCTTGGCTTCGAAACCCTTCAACTCGCCCGCAAATCGGGTGGTCAACTCGCCGGTGTCAAATTTGGTGACGGTGTCGATGCCCGATCGACCGGCAAGCAGGGCATCCCACGTTTCTTCGATTGTCAGGCCAAGGGGAGTCACTGCGCCAATGCCGGTGATTACGACACGCCGCGGTTGGCCATTATTGCTGTACATGCGCGTATTTTCCATGTGGACATCCCGACTCGGACAGGCTCTGATTCCTCGCCCTCGTCGTCCGTCCACCTTTAGTCGGGAGATTCTAAACTGTCAGTGTATTCTACTATAACACAATTACTGGTCAATCGTTGCGTTTTTCTCAGGGCAATCGCATCTAATTTTGTAGGCCGATTCCGTTGAAATCATGGCTAGAACAAAGCGCGAATAAGTGGAAATCGGCTTCAGGTTGCTGGATCGCGAGCAGAAGTTGCCGCGGCACCGGCCGTCAGGCGTCGAAA
>JAJDZJ010000080.1 GCA_022824685.1 Caldilineaceae bacterium | reverse complement strand
TATCGCTCCCAAACCACCCCGTATCCCAGCTACGCCAAAATACGGAACAACCCGAAAACGATTGACAGGTCTGCTGGACTCGCTTATCTTGCCACTCTTCAGCTGTTAATGTGCCGCAACCCTGCTATCTTACTACATCCTACAATTCCCTGGCAAATCGGAAGGAGGCCGATCAACAATCTGTTTCGCGCCTCGCCGACTTGCGAAGGTTTCCTGAATGTATCACACCGCAGATGGCCTGTCAAATGGGATTTCGACCGAATTCATTTGGGGTTTGCCGCGTCTGCGGGGCGGCGGGACAGGATGTGTCGCCGGTTAGCCGATGACGATCAGTACGGCTTCCTGTTCAACGCTTTGGCCGGCGGTGACCTCAACTTTACGCACCACGCCGGAACGAACGGCGCGAATCTCGTTTTCCATTTTCATGGCTTCCAGGATCATCAGCGGCTGGTCTTCGATGATCTCGTCGCCATCCTGCACGAGCACTTTGACGATCATGCCGGGGATGGGGGCTCTGACAGCGAGGTCGCCCTGGGGGACCGCCGGCCCTTGCCGGCCAGCATTGAGCCGCCGTGTGCGTTCGTCTTCGATTTGGACGCGGAACTGCTCACCGCGGAGCGTCACGTCGTGGCTCTGCGAGGTTTCCTCGACCAGCATTTCGAAACTGGCGTCATCCAGGAGCAGGCTGTACAGCTGTGTGACGCCGCTCTGCCGGAGGTCGACCGTGATCGGTTCGCCATCGACCAACACTTCTTCCTCGTTGATTTCGATTTCAAACGTATGGTCGCCGACGCTGGCAAAGTATTTCACCACCGGCCTCCCAATCCCGTGATGCGCCCGGCCTGTTTCCAGGGGCTGGCGGCACTGTCTTCGCCTCCGCCGATATTGACAGCCCGGCGCCCGGCTTCATGCGCGACCAACGCGGCGGCGACGGCAGCGATGCGCGCCTGCTCGCGGTCGGGTTCGTTTTTGGCCACCAGCTGACGACGGTCGAGGAAACCGGTATCGAACGTTCCCCAGATGAACTCGGTGCTGTCCATAATCTCCTGGTGGAACGGGATCGATGTTTTGATTCCGCTGATACGATATTCGTTGAGCGCGCGGCGCATGCGCAGGATGGCTTCGGCCCTGTTCTCGCCCCAAACGATCAGTTTGGCGACCATTGGGTCGTAGAAGAGGCTGACTTCGTAGCCGCGGTAGAGCGCGCTTTCGACGCGCACGCCAGGGCCGGTGGGCTCCTTGAGGTAGGTGACGACGCCGCTATTGGGCATAAAGCCATTGAAGGGGTCTTCGGCAGTGAGACGGCACTCGATCGACCAGCCTTTGGGGTTGATGTCTTCGGGTCGATAGCGCATTCGGCGGCCAGCGGCAATGGTCAGCTGTTCTTTGACGATATCAACGCCGGTGACGAATTCGGTGACCGGATGTTCCACCTGCAGGCGGGTGTTCATTTCCAGGAAGTAGAATTTCTCTTCCTTGGCATCGTACAGAAATTCAATCGTGCCTGCGTTTACATATTCCACGGACTCGGCGGCAGCCACTGCGACGCGGCCGAGTTCCTGGCGCAGGTTTTCGTCGACGGCGACACTGGGCGCCTCTTCGATCAACTTCTGGTGGCGCCGCTGGATCGAACATTCCCGCTCGCCGAGGTGGATGGTATGCCCGTAGCTGTCGGCGAGGACCTGGACTTCGATATGGCGGGCGCTGGATATGAACTTTTCCAGGTAGACCTCGCCATTGCCGAAAGCGCCAACGGCTTCGCGGCGCGCGGCCAGCAGCGCGCTTGTGAACTGGCTGGGGTCGTGAACGACGCGCATGCCTTTGCCGCCGCCGCCAGCGGTGGCCTTAATCATCAGGGGGAACCCGATCTGGACAGCGGTTGCCTTCAGTTCATCATCTCGCAGGCCTTTGCGCGACCCGGGCACCAGCGGCACATTGTTTTTGGCAACGGTTTCGCGTGCGGTCTGTTTATCGCCCATTTTGGCGATCGCATCAGGAGACGGCCCGATAAATGTGATTCCGGCATCGGCGCAAGCGGCAGCGAATTCGGCGTTTTCGGCCAGAAAGCCGTAGCCGGGATGGACCGCGTCGACCCCCGCCTGGCGCGCCACATCGATGATCTTGTCGATGCGCAGGTAACTGTCGCGGCTGGGGGCCGGGCCGATGTGGTAGGCTTCGTCGGCGTACCGCACGTGGAGGGCGGTCCGGTCTACATCTGAGAAGACGGTCGCGGTGGCGATGCCCCGCTCTTCACAGGCCCGTAACACGCGTACCGCGATTTCACCTCGATTCGCAACCAGAACTTTTTTGAACATGCGCTGATCCTTACAGTTTACCGTCTATTCCGAGTATCGTGTGCCGCCGGGGCGAGGCGTTGGCTGATTTTCTTGACTGTCAGCCCTTTATTCGCCGGGAGAATACGCGGACGCCTTTCAATGGCGTGACCTATATCCGAACAATCCTATCGAGACGGTCGACTCGGTTGAGAACTGTCGCGCCGGCGCCTTGCGGAGAGGCCGGTCTTCGCTTTCAACCGCGCATCAGATTCCCTGGCGATGGACACGAGCCTGAATCAGAAGCCGGTCATGGGTGAAGGGGGCCGGCGGGATTTCACTGCTCGGGTGCCACGTGCCGAAGGCGCTGTCGTTGGGCGATAGAAGCAGACGGCGAAAGCCCCACATGGAAAGATCGACGGTGCGTCCTACCGGTGAGGTGAAACTCTCCTCCACAATTGCCTGCACGGGCGCGAATCCGGCGGCGTAGCGGGTTTCCCATGTTCCTTCGGGGAGGACGCCATCGTCATTGGGTGCACAGGCGACGCGCAGGGTAACGATTCCGCAGTCAACCGCGACCACTGCCATCTGGGCGCTTCCGTATTCGATATCGGCCTCGACGATCTGGCCGGCAAAGGCATAGAGGGCGGGGCCGATCTGCGTGAATCTGCCAGCCAGCGGCTCCTTCTGGACGGCGTACCAGGGCTCGGGCCCTGGCTCGGGCAGGAGGACGCCGCCGTCGAGCACGGCTGTCAGAGGGAGGCCCTGTTGCAGTCGGGGAAAGCCCATCAGCGAAAACTGTTCGGCGGAAAGCTCGAATTCGATCTGGGGCAGTTTCTGCATCCCGGCGGCAGTTGGCCTGGGGCCGATTTGGGCTGTTTGCCGCCCGGAAGCCTGGCCGGCCAAGCGGTCGATTCTCTTTTCTCCGTTCGGTTCCAGCAGCGTTGGATTCACAGGCATTGAGCTCACAGGGGGATATTCCCGTGTTTTTTCGGGGGGAGTCGATCACGTTTGTTTTGCAGCATTTCCAGGGCGTTGATCAGGCGGGGGCGGGATTCGTGCGGTTCGATGACATCGTCGATGAAGCCGTTGGCGGCCGCGATATACGGGTTGGCGAACCGGCTGCGATAGTCTGCAACCAGGTCGTTTCTCTTGGCCACAGGGTCTTCGGCAGCGGCGATTTCGCGCCGGAAGATTACATTGACGGCGCCCTCCGGGCCCATAACAGCGATTTCGGCTGAGGGCCAGGCGAGGACGAGATCGGCGCCGATGTGGCGGGGATTCATGACGCAGTAGGCGCCGCCGTAGGCCTTGCGCACGATGACGGTCAGTTTGGGAACTGTCGCTTCGGAGAATGCGTAGAGTAGCTTGGCGCCGTGGCGGATGATGCCGCCGTGTTCCTGATTGAGGCCGGGCATGAAACCGGGCACGTCCTCAAGGACGACCAGCGGGATGTTGAAGCAGTCGCAGAAACGGACGAAACGGGCCGCTTTCTGGCTGGCGTCCACATCGAGGACACCGGCGAGGACGGCGGGTTGCTGGGCGACGATGCCGATGGTGCGGCCGCCGAGACGGGCGAAGCAGACCATCACATTGCGCGCCCACTGTTCGTGGACCTCGAGGAACTGTCCGTCGTCGACGATACGCCGGATGATCTCTTTCATATCATAGGGACGGTTGGGATTGTCCGGCACGATCGAGTCCAGCTCTTCATCCTGGCGCAGCAGGTCGTCGGTGGAAGGGACGACGGGCGGATCTTCCATATTGTTGTTGGGCAGATAGCTCATCAGCTGCTGTACGATGAAGAGGGCGTCTTCCTCGTTTTCGGCGGTGAAATGGGCGACGCCGGATTTGCTGCCATGGATCGAGGCGCCGCCCAACTCCTCAAAGGTGACTTCTTCATGGGTGACCGTTTTGACCACATCGGGTCCTGTTACGAACATGTGGCTTGTGTCTTTGACCATGATGACGAAGTCGGTGATGGCGGGCGAGTAGACGGCTCCGCCGGCGCAGGGCCCCATAATGACGCTAACCTGGGGAACGACGCCGGACGCCATGACATTGCGGAAGAAGATGTCGGCGTAGCCGGCCAAGCTGAGCACGCCTTCCTGGATACGTGCGCCGCCGGAGTCGTTCAGGCCGATGACGGGGGCGCCGTTTTTCATGGACATATCGAGAATTTTGCAGATCTTGGCGGCGTGATGGCGGCTGACGCTACCCCCGAAGACGGTGAAGTCCTGCGAAAAGACGTAGACGAGGCGGTCGTCGATCGTGCCGAAGCCTGTGACAACGCCGTCACCGGGGATGCGCTGCTCGTCGAGGCCGAAGTCGTGGCTGTCGTGGGTGACAAGCGCGTCGACTTCGCGAAAGCTGCCTTTATCCAACATCAACTCAAGCCGCTCGCGGGCGGTGGCCCTGCCTTTGGCGTGCTGAATCTCGATCCGTTCAAGGCCGCCCCCGAGCTTGGCCATGTCTTTACGGCTGCGCAGATCGGTGATACGAGGGTCGATTGTCGAGTCAGTCAAGACAAACTCCTATATCCTGTCATGGTTCGTTTTGCGGATGCTCCTGGCATCTTGCCTGCTGGCCGCGGCAAGTTCGGGCGCCGGGCGTGTCTGGCGGGCCGCTGCGCTGTCAGGGGATGGACGTGACCGGTTACAATTCCAGGGCCGCATGGGACGGGCGCCGGTTGTCCTGGAGAACCGGCCAGTCCAGACGCCAGTGCCGGTCATCAAAGCGTAATCGTACCTGTCAGGAGCAGCAGGCCGACCAGGATCGGCTGATGGATCACATAGATGACCAGGGAATGGCGGCCAAGAAACTGCAGAACAGGGAATGGGAAAACCCCTCCGAAATCAGGCAGCGGCAGTTTGCGTGCGCCGCCCTCATAGAAAACGGTTCCCACGAAGACGCCGATCAGGAAGACGGCAAACCAGTGGGGAAAGGGAAAGTAATCGGAATAGTAGTAGCCCGGCGGTTCAATGCCGAGAGGAACCAGCCAGGAGACACCGGCGGGCGCCTGCACATTCATGAACTGCAAAATATAGCTGAGGGCATAGAACGCGGCGGCCACCGACAGCGTCAGCCAGCGTCTGTTCAGGAAAAAGACCGAGCAGATAATCGATGTTCCAATCAGGTGCAGGACGCCGAAGTCGATCGGGGGCAGACCGGCCACGCGCATGACCAGGGAGAAGATCAGTCCGATACCGAGAATGTGCAGCCCCCGGCGTGCGATCTTCCAGGCCAGGCCATCGGCCGATCCACGAAAGGACAGCGCACGATTATAGCTGAGAACAACTGAAACTCCAGCAAGTGTGATGAACGAGGTGGCGGTGAAACGTTGAAAGTAGAACCAGAAGCCTTCATGCAGTACGACCGGCAGGCCACCGAAGTTGCGCAGGTCAAACATCAGATGAAAGATGACCATGGTGATGATGGCCACGCCGCGCCAGCTGTCGACCTCCCAGAATCGGGTGACGGCGGGGGTCGCGGCGGGTGGGGTTGTCTCGCCGGTGTCATTTCCCGGCGGGGTCATCTCATCCAGCTCGTCGTAGTTTTCGAGTGAATTCCGCTGCGCCGTTGCGGCCATTGGCATCATCAGTCACTCTCAGAATTCGTGGAAGCGGCAGGTATGCGCAGCAGCTGCGCGCTTGAAACAATCTCCGGTTCCTGCGAAAATCTGTAAGTGGCCACTCCCGTTTGTCCTCTTTGCGTTCTGCGCACGAATCTGGCACGGGTTTGCTTGCATGTCGCGCCGAGCGCGTTCCTGGCGCGCGCTGGATATTCGATCCCATACGATATAACCGGCGCTCCCCAACCCAACGGCAACGCGCGCAAGCTTAATCGTCAATGGTGGGATCGGCGCAGGAACAGCGTCTGAGCGTGGTCAACGAGTCGCAGTTTGTGGCCAGGGAAAAGTTACGCGCCACGCACTGGCCTGGTACTTCCAGTGCGCGGTTATTCTACACGATACGTCAGGAGATCACAAGCAAATTGAACAAAGCGGAGGCGGGTTGTTCAGGCGACAGATTGCCGAAAGGCGCAAGCGGGCAACAGCAATCGGCTCCGCCCAGATGGATTGGACGGGCCTTGGCAATGGCACGCGCGTCGGAAGGGCCGAGCTCGCGCCGGTATGTGGGACACAGTATTGAATTTTACCATTCGATGCCAAGCACAATGCCGGCCGCGCGGCGGATTTTCGAGGCGCGCGGCGACGATGCCGCCGGCGCGGTGGTCATTGCCGACCATCAGACTGCAGGGCGGGGCCGCCTGGATCGCGGCTGGGAGGACGCGGCCGGCCGCGGGCTGCTGGGCAGCTATATTCTGTGCGGCGAGATGCTGCCGGAACATCCTGCATTGGCGGTGATGGCAGGAGGCCTGGCCCTGATGCGTGCGATCGGCGGGTGCTGTCCACGCCTGGCAGACCGTCTGCGTTTGAAGTGGCCAAATGACGTCATCGCTCTGGAGGCCGACGGGCCTGTGAAACTGGCGGGCATTCTGGTGGAAAGTGTCTTTGATCAGGCGGAGCTCCGCGGCGTGATTCTCGGTATCGGTGTCAATGTCAATCAGCATCAGGAGGAGTTGCCGTCCGTGCGCGCCGGCGGGTTGCCTGCATCCAGCTTGATGCTGCTGGCTGATGGCGGCAGGCGGCCCCCAGGCGATTTCTCGCCGATTGGCAGGGAACATCTGTTGGCGGCGTTGTGCCGGGCGCTGGATGATCTGTGCGCGCCAGACTCCCGCCCCGCGGCGGAGGACCTGCATGCCCAGTGGGAGGCCGCCCTGCAAGGTCTGGGCGCTGTGGTGGCTGCCCACACGGCAAACGGGATCGTTCACGGTCGGGCAGTGGGGACATCTCCGCAAGGCGCGCTGCTGGTCCGCGAAGCTGAAGGCGGGATGGTTGCCGTTCACGCCGGCGACATCGACTTTGATTGGGATTCGATTCGCGGTGACTGGTAGGTGAGAGCGGGCGCAGAGTGCGGCGGCTCCATATCTGCGGGCAGGGCGGCCCAACCGTATCGCTCTCTTCCCGGCCATGGGAGCGCGCGATCGGGCTCCCGTACAGCTGGGTGCGCGCCCCGTTGAGGGAACAGGGCGATTGCATCTAAATTGGGTCAGAACATCGAAATGCAGCCGAATACTCTTCCAGGTCGGGGTAAGACACAGGGAAATGTACGAAAGATGGCACGTAGACGGAGAATTTAACTTATCTCGCCGACTGAGGG
>JAJDZJ010000084.1 GCA_022824685.1 Caldilineaceae bacterium | reverse complement strand
CCGGCCGTCAGGCGTCGAAATCATTTGGATTTCCCGTCTACGTGCCACTAATCGAACACTTCTCATGTCTGATCCCGAACTGGAGGGGAATTCTGAAGTATTTCGATGCTTTGACCCAATTTAGATGCAATTGCCCTGTGGCGGAAACGCAGTGCAGGCAAGAGCGGGATCAGCAGCGGCCGACGAGTGCGGAAGAATCGGGATGTTGTATAATCGCCCGTATCGGTTAAGATAGAACGGTCCTGCGTCAGGTGTTAGATTTGGCAGATAAACGCTGGGTTGGGCCTTTTCAGCGTACCGCAATGTTCGAGGGACAACAACCATGTTGAGTGCGCTTCTGAAGTTATCCGGTCTCATTGACAGCCTTTCGGAACGAGTTGGAAGTGTGTCGGTGGGCCTTGTCATTATCACGGTTGCGGTTGGGTTTTACAATGTGCTGGTTCGCTATCTCGGCCAGTTCATTGGCGTGCAGTTGTCCTCCAATTTCTTTATCGAGTTGCAGTGGTACTTGTATTCGCTGGTCTTCTTTTTGGGATTCGCGTATATCCTGAAGAACGGGATCAACGTACGCGTCGATTTCATCTACGCGAATTGGAGCAGAAAACGCCAGGCGTTGCTTGATTTCTGGGGGCATCTGTTTCTGCTTGTTCCCTACTGCGTGATTGGCATCTGGGTGACTGTAAATCCGGTACTGACATCGTGGCGGCAGTGGGAACTGTCGCCGGACCCGGATGGGTTGCCGCGTGCGCCGCTTAAGACCATGATCATCGTTGCCTTTTTCCTCCTGTTGTTGCAGGCGATATCGGAGTTGATCAAACTGTTCGCCGTAATCCGAGGGGCAGAGGACGAGGTCGAAGAACTGGCGGAGCACCAGGAGGCGTTGCGAATCGAGTAGCGGCGCTCGACCGCGTTGCAGCAGGGGGCGTTTCGTTGCAGGTTGGGGGCGGCGATTGCGGGGCCCTCACCGTGCAGGCCATGCGAAAAGGGAGTGACTATGGGGTTGGAATGGCTGGCGATTGTGATGTTCGTACTGTTCTTTGTGCTGATCCTGTACGGATATCCGGTGGCGTTTTCCTTTGCCGGAACCGCCTTCGTCTTCATGTTGATTGGCTGGGCGTTGGGCATTTTCAACATGAACTGGATAAAGCTGCTGCCCAACCGGTGGTTCGGCACGATGTCGGACTTTACGCTGCTAGCGATCATATTCTTCGTCTTTATGGGCGCCATCTTCGAGAAATCGGGGCTGGCTGAGCGGTTGTTGACGACGGTGGGCATCTTGCTGGGAGCGATGCGCGGGGGCCTGGCGCTGGCAGTGGTCCTGGTGGGTACGCTGTTGGCGGCGGCAACGGGTGTGGTTGCGGCGACTGTCATCGTGATGGGGTTGCTGTCGCTGCCGATCATGGTGCGCTATGGATACAATCACAAGCTGGCGACGGGCATAATCACGGCGTCCGGAACGATGGCGCAGTTGTTGCCGCCCAGCCTTGTTTTGGTGGTGCTGAGCGATCAGATAGGCGTCGGGGTGGGCGATCTTTTTGTGGGCGCGTTGATTCCGGGGTTGATACTTTCGGGGCTGTATGCGTTGTACGTAATTGGAATTGCGATCGTTCGTCCGCAGGATGCGCCGGCTCTGCCGCCGGAGGCGCGGACGGTTCAAGGCGCGGCGCTGATGCGCCAGACATTGATTGCCGTGGTACCGCCGGTCCTGCTGATTTTTTCTGTGCTGGGCAGCATTTTTCAAGGTATCGCCACACCGACGGAAGCTGGCGCTGTGGGCGCGATCGGCGCTTGCATCCTGACGGCGTTCAACCGCAACTTGAATTGGAAGCTGATCAAGGACGCGGCGCGCTCCACGGCAAACATCACCGCGCTGGTCATCATGATTCTGTTCTGTTCGACCTACTTCGGGCTGGTCTTCGACCGGTTGGGAGGACAGGACTATGTGCAGAGCCTGTTGACGAGTCTGCCGGGGGGATTCTGGGGCTTCGTGATCGTTGCCAACATCGCGATTTTCCTGTTGGGCATCAATCTGGAGTTTATCGAAATCAGTTTTATCGCCATGCCCTTGTTTGTGCCTGCTGCTCTGGAGCTGGGATTCACCAATGCGCAGATGGTCTGGTTCGGAGTGATGATGGCGATCAATTTGAATATGGCGTTCATCTCACCGCCGGTTGGATTTTCGCTATTCTATCTGCAAAGCGTGGCGCCGCCTGAGGTGAAGACTGCGGATATTCACAAGGGGGCATTGCCGTTCATGGTGTTACAAGGCATCGCTCTCATTGTCGTGATCCTTGTGCCGGAGACGGTGACCTGGCTGGTGGAAGCGGCGTCATAGCGAACGAGGATGACAAAGAGGCGAGCGTTGTGGACGCTCGCCTCTTTTCTTTTTGACACGGGGACGGGGCGTTCCCACCACTCTTGCGGTCAGTTCCGGCTTCGCCCAACATATTGCAAGTAGGCGCGCTCGGCCAAGCCGTGCCAGGCCTGGATCGCTTCCCGGAAGGCAGACCACTCCTTATAGATGGAAGCGAAATCGGCGTCTGCGGCAGCGGTCTCGTCGAACAGCTCAAAGGTGGACTCCTCCGCTGCATTCATCAGATCATCTGGGAAAGGACGCAGATTGACGCCGCCTTCGTCGATCAAGCGACTGAGAGCGGCCGGATTTATGGCATCGTAGCGCGCTGTCACCCTCACGTTGGCCTCGTAAGCGGCGGTCTTGAGCGTTTCCTGATACTGCGCCGGCAGACTGTTCCATTCGTCCAAATTGACCTGGATTTCCACAGATGAACCGGGGTCCCACCAGCCGGGGTAGTAGTAGTAGCTGGCGACAGTATGGAAGTTCATCCTTTCGTCCTCGTAGGGTCCGATCCACTCGGCGGCGTCGATGGCCCCGCTCTCCAGAGCCTGGAAAATTTCGCCGCCGGGCAGCATCTGCACGGCAACGCCCAGCCGTTCCATCACCTGGCCGGCCATGCCGGGGATGCGCATTTTCAGCCCTGCCAGGTCGGAGACAGAGTTTATCTCCCTATTGAACCAGCCGCCCATCTGCACGCCAGAGTTGCCGACCGGAAACTGAATGATATTGAACCGGGAAGCATAGACTTCGTGCAGCAATTTCAAGCCGCCGCCTTCATACAGCCATGCGTTCTGCTGTCGGGCCGTCAGGCCGAAAGGCAGGCCCGTGCTAAATGCAGTTACCGCTCCCCTGTCGGCATAGTAGTGGGAGACCGTATGACCGATGGGGACGGCGCCTTCTTCGACGACGTGCAGCACTTCCAAGCCGGGCGCCAGTTCACCAGCTGCACGGGGCCGGATCACGAATTTACCGTTGGTTAAGGCTGCGACGCGCTCGGCAACCAGATGCGCGCTCCAGAAGATAGAGTCCAGGTCATGCGGCCAGCTGGTTGCCATCTGCCATTCGATGTTCGGCAGGCTGGCGTCTTCCGCCACTGCGTTCGCGACCTGTACCGGCGGCATGAAGCCGGCCTGCTCACAGCCTGCTACGCCCAGAAGGGCGGCGCAGGTCGCGGCCAGCCCCAGAAATCGTCTACGCTCCATTGCGGTGCGCTCCTTTCCCCGCGCTTCTGCGCGAAAAAGCCAGCCAATCTACAGCTAACGCCTTACAGGTAAAGCAAGACGGGGGAACGTTGGGCAACGCTCCCCCGCTTCTTGTCTCTTCACTTTAAGTAAATCCAATGCGCTTCAGATGCGCAAGTTAGCGGCTTCGGCCCACGTATTGCAGGTAGCCGCGCTCGGCCAGACCGTGCCAGGACTGGATTGCACTGCGGAAGGCGGACCATTCCTTGAAGATCGAAGCGAAGTCGGCGTCCCCGGCGGCGGTTTCGTCGAATAGCTCGAAGGCGGACTCTTCGGCGGCCTGCATGACATCATCGGGGAAGGGCAGCAAGGTGATGTCGGCGTCGTTGATCAGGCGGCTGAGGGCGGCCGGGTTTTTGGCGTCGTAGCGCGCCATCATGGTTGCGTTGGCGGCGTATGCGGCGGTCTTGAGGACTTCCTGATACTGTTCGGGGAGCTTGTTCCACTCATCCAAATTGACCTGGATTTCGAGGGATGGGCCCGGTTCCCACCAGCCTGGGAAGTAGTAGAAGCTGGCGGCTTTGTGGAAGCTCAGCTTTTCGTCGTCGTACGGGCCGACCCACTCGGCGGCGTCGATTGCGCCGGTCTGCAGGGCCTGGAAGATTTCTCCGCCGGGCAGGACCTGCACGGTAACGCCCAGACGGTCCATGACACGGCCGCCGAGGCCGGGGATGCGCATCTTCAGGCCTTCCATGTCGGCGACGGAGTTGATCTCCTTGTTGAACCAGCCGCCCATCTGCACGCCGGTGTTGCCGGCGGGGAACTGGATGGTGTTGAACTTTTCGGCGTAGACGGTTTGCAGCATTTCGAGGCCGCCGCCTTCATAGAGCCAAGCATCCTGCTGGCGGGAGGTGAGGCCAAAGGGCATGGCGGTGCCAAAGGCGGTGATTGGGCTCTTGCCGACAAAGTAGTAGGAGGCTGTGTGGCCGATGGGGACGGCGCCCTCTTCGACGACATTGAGCACTTCCAGGCCGGGGGCCAGCTCACCGGCGGCGCGGGCCTCGATTTTGAATTTGCCCTGGGTCATGGCTTCGACGCGTGCGGCAACGGTCTGCGCGCCGCCAAAGATTGTGTCGAGGGCCGGCGGCCAGCTGGTCGCCATCTGCCATTCAATTTCGGGCAGGCTCGAATCTTCTGCCACGGCGCCTTCGACCTGACCCGGCGTCATGACGCCGGCCGTTTCACAGCCAGCAACGCTTAAGGCGGCTGCGCCGACGGCACCCGTGGCGGCCACTTTCAGGAATCTTCTTCGATCCATTTGAGTTTCTCCTTCCTCGTGGATATTTGTGTAAAAGAGAACATGGGAGATTCCATGCTATTGTACTCAGGGCGGGGCATTCACACAAAAAGCCAGTCGCGACCGGGCGCGGTCCGAACTTGGGGGGGACTGCAGGGGCCAGGGGTTAGGGGCGAGGGACCAAGGGGGCGGCAGGGTGGCGGCAGGGTGGGGCGGGCAAATGGGGGGCGGCGCCTATTCCTCCGGGCTCCAGTTCTGGCCGTCCAGATGCGCGCCGAAGGACGTGTAGGCGGTGGCGCCGCCGTCGACGTAGATGGTCTGGCCGGTGAGGAAGTCTGTGCGGTCGGAGGCGAGGAACGCGGCCACGGCCGCGATGTCGGCGGGTTCGCCTAGGCGGCCCCGGGGAACGGTCGCCTCGAAGATGGCGGGGTTGTAGTCGGGAATGTCTGTGTGGTAGCGGGGCACTTCGATGAGGCCGGGGGCGATGGCGTTGACGCGCACCTTTTGCGGCGCCAGCTCGACGGCCAGGTGGCGGGTGAGCGCGGCGACGGCGCCCTTGGTGGCGGCGTAGACGGCGTAGTCGGGGACGCCGGAGTGGGCGTGTATGGAGGCCAGGTTGATGACTGAGCCGCCGCCATTCCGCTGCATGTAGGGCAGCGCCTGCTGGGCGCAGAAAATGTGGCTGCGTATGTTGATGGCGAAGAGTTTTTCGTAGTGTTCAGGTGTTACATCGGGGAGCGGGCGGGTTTCGGTAAGGCCGGCATTGTTGACAAGCACGTTGAGCCCGCCGAGAAGGCTGGCGGCGGTCTCGACGACGCGGGCGCAGATTTCGGCGGACTGGGTGAAGTCTCCCTGGACTGCGCCCGCGGTTCCGCCGTCGGCCCGGATTTGGGCGACGGCCGCGGCCGCGCCTTCGTCGCTGAAAGGGTAGTGGCAGACGACGGCGGCGCCTTGGCGGGCCAGCTCGAGGGCGATGCCCTGGCCGATGCCGCCTTGATCGACGCCGGTAACGAGTGCCTTCTTGCCGGCAAGCGAATTGGTGTCGCTCATTTCACGTCTCCAGCATGTGTGTTGCGTTCCGGGAGGAGAGGCGGGGAGAGGCTTTCACGCCGCCCGAATCCTTCCGTTTCATCATCCAGGTTTGCCCGCGCGTTGCCTGAGATAGGCGAGGCTGCGCTCGATGCCGCCCACAGCATCGCCGGCGCCGCGGAACTCGAAAATGTAGTAGACGGGCTGGGACAGCTGATCGAGCGCGTTGAGAATCTCGGTAAGGGGCAGGACGCCAGCGCCGAGGGGGGCCGGGGGATCGCCAGGGTTGCCGGTCTTGTCCTTGAGATGGGCGGCGATGATCTTGTCGGAGAGGGCATCGATCGCTTCGACAACGTCCTGGCCGTGGTTGGGGTAGTTGCCCATGTCGAGGTTGGCGCCGAGGGCGGGCGATGCGAGCCGGGCGAGCGCGCCTTGCACCTCGGCGAGTGTACCGCCGGGCGTGCGGGCGTAGTTTTCGAGGGCGATGACAGTGTTGCGCGCGGCGGCGTAGTCGACGACTTGCTGGGCGCGGGCCCAGCCAGCCTGGTCGTTGGGCGGCGGTGTGGGGCCGGGGAAGAAGCGGACGATGGGCGCGCCGAGGGTTGCGGCGGCGTCGATGTCCTGACGCAGTTGCGATGAAGCTTCCGGGGTGTGAAAGAGGGTTGCCTGGGTGGCGTAGGTGACGAGCAAGCCGGCGTCGGCGATGCGGCGGGCGGCTTCGGCAAGCTCTGCGTCGAGGCGGGGCCACGTTTCACGGCGCAGTTCCACGCCGTCTGCGCCGGTCTGGCGGGCAGTGTCGATCAGGTCCCAGACGGAACGCTCGCCGCTCTTGAGCTCGTCCTCCAACTGCATTGCGGAGATCAGAACGGGGCGGCGCGGCGGCCCGGCCGCGCCGGCCGGAGGTGTGGGATTCGTCATTTGGCTGGTCAAATTGTCCTCGTTCGGATCGGTGAATTCAGGCAGGGGGATGGAGGGTGGCGACCACGGTGTCCGGGCGCGGGCGGCAGGGCTGGGCGCCGGTCTGCGCAGGGGGCCTTGGGCAGGGGGTTGCCCCGCCAGTTGTTCCCCAAGCGGCAAGCCGGCGCGGCAGCCTGCTCAGCTGGCTCAGCCTGCGGTTGTCCACTCCGGGTCGGGCTGAATCGACGTCTCGGGGGGCGGGCCGGGGTCGGGGCGGCCGCTGCCTTCGAGGCGGCTGATAATCTGAACGGTCATGTCGTCTTCGACGAGGCACTGGCAGGAGAGGCGCACACCGGCCAGACCCTTTTCGGCCAGTTTTTCTTTTTCGGCGACGGTCATCTGCGCGGGTTCGCCGTCGGTGAAGGCGACGCGGCAGGTGGTGCATTTGCAGTTGCCGCCGCAGGCGTGCATCTGATCGACGGATGCGTCCTCGACCAGTGCGAGAACGAGGCGTTTGCCTGCCTGCACATCGAACGTGCCAACATTTTCAACGGTCAACTTGGGCATGAGAAAACTCCTGTACTGGTAACTTGTCGGACCGAAAGCTCAGTTGCATTGTGGGCGCCGGTCGCGTTGCGCCGCATTCATCGCGGCCAGGTTAGAGAGCAGCTCTGAGAAGGCCGCTGGCCAAGCCCTATCAGCTGTGTCGCGCCTATGATTTCGCCATTTTCTCACACTTTCTGCGCAAAGACGAAGAGAAGATCGTTGACATTCGTCTGGGTGGGGCCGGTCAGGAGCAGGTCGGCGGCGGCGCGGAGGTAGGGATAGGCGTCGTGGCGGCGAAGATGGTCGGCGGCGGAGAGGCCTGCGTCGTTGCCGCGTGCAATGGTTCCGCCGTCGGCGATGCCGCCGGCGCTGTCGGTTGGGCCGTCGGTGCCGTCGGTTGCCAGGGAAACGATGGTCAGCCCTGGCAGGTTCTGGAGCGCGAGGGCGGCGGCGAGGGCGAGCTCCTGGTTGCGTCCGCCCTGGCCGGGATTGTCCCCGAGGCTGACGGTGGTTTCGCCGCCGAGGATGATGCAGGCGGGGGGCGGCGCGGGCAGTCCGCTGTCCAGCACCTCGCGTCCCAGGCCGACGAGCACTTTTGCGACTTCGGCGGCCTCGCCTTCGACGTAGGTGGAGAGCAGGATCGTGTTGTAGCCGAGCTCAGTGGCCTTGGCGAGGGCGGCGTTGGCGGCGGCGCGGTTGTCGGCGACGACGAGGGTATTGCTACTGGCGAAGGCGGGGTCGTCCGGTTTGGGCGTGTCGGGGATATGGCCGGCGAGCCCGGCTTGCAGGCGGTCTTGTATGACCGCGGGCAGGGCGTCGTCCAGGTCGTACTTTTCGACGATGGCGCGGACATCGGCCCAGGCGCTTTCGTCGGGTACGGTGGGGCCGCTGGCGATGACATCGAGGGGGCTGCCGATGACGTCGCTGAGGGCGAGGGTCAGGAGGGTGGCGGGCGCGGCGGCGCGGGCGAGCTGGCCGCCTTTGACGGCGCTGGCGTGTTTGCGCAGGCAGTTCATTTCGTTGATGGTCGCGCCGCAGGCCAGGAGGGCGTCGGTCATGGACTGCATGTCGGACAGGGTGAGCGCGGGGTGGGTATGACCAGCGTTGTCGGCGGTCTCGGCTGCGGGCGCGACGAGGAGGGCGGAGCCGCCGCCGGAGAGCAGGGCGATCACGAGGTCGTCGGCGGTGGCCTGCTCGACGAGGGCAAGCATCTCTTTGCCGGCGAGGACGCCGGCTTCGTCGGGGATGGGATGACCGGCCTCGACGACGCGGATGCGGGAGGAGGCTGCGGAGGCGGGGTCGGCGGGCTGGGCGTGGTCGTATTTGGTTACGGCGAGGCCGCGGCTTATGCGGCCTTGGAGAGCGGCTTCGACGGCGGCGGACATAGGCACGGCGGCCTTGCCGGCGGCGACGACGAAGATACGGCGGAAGCGGCGCAGGTCGTAGGTGAGCGCGGCGGCGGGGTCGCGGGCGGGGGGGCCGGCGACGATGAGGGTATCGTCCTGGCGCCGGAGGACGTTTTGCATGGCGGCGAAGGGGTCGACGGCATCGAGGGCGGCGTCGAGGACGGCGAGGATGGGGCGACGGACGGCTGGATTGGGTGTCAGGACGGATTGGTTGAAGCGGGTCATTCCTGTTTCACCCTCGTTTCAGGCAGGAATCGGTTCAGTTCCTGGACGAGCAGATGAACCGTGGTGGACGGATCATTGGTCCCCGGATTATGGGGAGAATATTGGTCGAGCAGTCTTTCGGCATTGCCTAAGGCAGATGTCTGCCGCCACAGCAGTTGGGCATACATATTGGAGTCGTTCTTGCGGTATGGCCCGGGCAACATTTGGCTCAGTTTGTCCATATAATCCACACGACGCATTGGCGTGTTGTAGAAGTGGAAGTGGAGAAGATACCAGAGTTCGAAAGCCTGATTGGAATAGGCGACCTGCAATCCCTGGCTCCTGGCTCTTTGAATCGCGCCATTGAAGTCGTTGACACTGCGGTCGTCCCGATCAAATACACACCAGATTTGGTTGTAGTCGCCTTGTTTTGCGAGGTCCAGCGCCTTTTCTACCAGTTGCCGCGGACTTATGCCGAAGCCTTTAATCTCAACAACCAGATTGGGGCCTTGAAAACTGCGCAGATAGTTTGGTTCGGTTCGTTCGCCTTCACAAACGACAAGGAAACTGTGAAGCGTTTCCTGTCTATCTGCGCGTCGTTGCCTGTAATTGCGCGTTCCTCTTCTGCGCTGGCCCCGCCGGGTTCGCCGGTAGGACATCAGTCCTTCTCCAAGAACAGTTGGCGAACGTCTCCCAGATACGGGATTGCGCCATAGCGTCCCTGGATGTAGTCCCTTTCGAACGGCGCGTTTTCATCTATCTTGAACTCAACCAATGAGTAGAGATGGGAGGCGCCTTGACGGTCCTTTTCTGTAAACCAGATCTGGTCTCGACGCAGGAAACAAGGGTCAAGGAGATTGGTGTCCTGGGTCAGGGCAATCGCATCTAAATCTGTAGGCCGATTCAGTTGAAATTGTGGCCAGAAGAAAGCGAGAATAAGTGGAAATCACCCTGCGCTTACTGAATATCGACGGGAAGACGCCGCGGATCAGGCCCTCAGTCGGCGAGA
>JAJDZJ010000022.1 GCA_022824685.1 Caldilineaceae bacterium | reverse complement strand
GGCCCTCAGTCGGCGAGATAAGTTAAATTCTCCGTCTACGTGCCATCTTTCGTACATTTCCCTGTGTCTTACCCCGACCTGGAAGAGTATTCGGCTGCATTTCGATGTTCTGACCCAATTTAGATGCAATCGCCCTGGCCCCCCGCCCCACCCTGCCTTCAGCACCGTTTGCAGATTCAGTTCCTTTAAACTATAATTGCCCCGACCCGCCTTGAATTCGGTGTTTTCCGCCAAGAGAGTTCTCTCAGAAAGCTTGGCCTCTAACGCCTTGACATTCCGGGTTTCCTGGTCAAACCAGCAAACTCCAATCCCGTTGCCAGCAAACGCAACGAACCCATAACATCGCCTGAAAGCCTCTGTTTACTGGATGGTGTGAGCCTATACACGAATATTGATTGAGACTCGCCGACACAAAAACTGCTCGCTGAGACTCACACAGCGCAGGAAAACGCGAGCCACCTACGAACACCACGAATGCCGCTGTATGATTGCTGGGCAGACCACCTCGCCCCAATACATGCGCCCTGTATGCACTGCCAACCCGCACTGTCTAACCGGGCAGATCCAGAGCAACTGGCAGCGACCAAAACCGCCTATCCTTTCGATGGGACAACGCAGAGGGAGAGACCGGCCTGAAATGTCGAAGAAAATCTACGCCTATGGCATGGACGGGTTCGTTACGCCTATGATGAAGTACTTCGCGGCCGAGGGCTGCCTGCCCAATTTCAGCCGCCTGCTCAGCCAGGGCACCGTCAACGAGACCTATCCCTCCTTCCCCGTCTGGACGCCTACAAACTGGGCCACCCTCTCCACCGGCGCGCACACCGGCACGCACAGTGTTCCAACCTGGCAGACCGTGATCGAGCGCAAGTCCGCCACCAACGAAAAAGACGTGAGCGTCAGCAGCTTCGACGGCCGCGCCAACAACGCCGAACGCATCTGGAACGCGCTGGAGCGCGCCGGCCTCAAAGGCGTCGCCGTACACTACCCCGGAGCCTATCCATCAGGCGTGGAAATCGGCTACGTTGTCGACGGTTTCGGCGCCCCCGGACACAATAGCACCGACTTCGAAATTGCCGCGGCCCAGGCCTACACAACGGATGCCTCCAAGGCAAGCGATGTGGCCATGGCACACGACGGCTCCGCGATTTCAGGCCCCCGCAGCGTCGAGCCGGTTCCCCCTTTGGCCGCAACGGACGGCTGGATCAACCTTCCCCCCAGCGACTCGCCGCCCCTTGCAACCAGTTTCACGGTCACAGCCCGCCTCGGCGGCGACGCCAATGACTTTCACCTGCTGGCCCTCGACAGCCGCGGCGCCGGCTACGACCGCATCCTCATCTGCCGCACGCCAGACTGCAACGACGTCGTCGCCTCCTGCAACACTGGCCAGTGGAGTGACTGGGCCATCGAACAGTTTCGCATCAACGGCAATGACCAGCAGGCGTCGGTCCGCTTCAAACTAATTGAACTGGCCCCCGATGGCACAGGCCTCAAACTGTATCGTACCCAGATTACCTACACCAGCGGCTTTGCATACGGTGACTCTGAACTCGAAGCCGAGCTAATCGACCGCTTCGGTCCCTACCAGGAACATGCCTCCATGACCCCTTATACGTCAGGCATGATCGACTACGATACCGCCCTCGAGGAGTGCGAATACCAAGGCATCTGGTTCGCAAACGTCGCCAACTACATGCTCCACGAAAGAGACTGCGCCTACTTCACCTGCCACTGGCACCTGTATGACTATATCAATCACATTCATTTGGCCGACGTCGATCCCGTCTGTCCCGGTTTCGATCCCGAAACCAAAGAAAAGTACATGGACTATTTCCGTCGCGCCTACCAGGTCGGCGATCGCGTCCTCGGCCTCATGTACGCTGCCGCCGACGAGGCCAACAGCAGCGGCGGCGAAGTCTATGTCGGCATCATCTCCGACCACGGAGCCTACCCGGATGTCCGCATTGCCAACCTGCGCCAGTTCCTCTGCGACAGGGGCTTCCTCGTCCTGAAAAACGGCGGCGAAGACGCCATCGCCCAGGACCTGGACCCCCCTTCCGACAAGATCGACTGGGATCGCACCAAGGCCTACCTGGCCCGCCGCGGCTTCGACATTACAATTAACGCCGAATCAGGCCCGGAGTTCGACCAGATCGAGCGCGAGCTTCTCACCGCGCTTCGAACCTGGGTTGACGATGAAACCGGCAACACAGTTGTCGCCATCGCCCTGCCCAAACGCGACGCCTACCTGCTCGGCCAGTGGGGAGACGAATGCGGCGACGTTATCTTCGCCTGGGACCACGACTACGTCAGCGGTTACTACGTTCAGTGGCTTGGAATCGAAGGTGGAGGCAATGTCGGCGCGCCCCTCGTCTACGGCGCCCACCACGGTGGCTTCATCCCGACCGAAAACGGTTTCTCGTCCACATTCGGCTCCCTTTTCCTTGATGGGCCCGGCCTGAAGAAAGGCTACCAACGCCCCGTCGACCGGCTGGGCTACATCCACGCCGTAGACGCCGTCCCAACATTCTGCCATATCCTGGGCGTCGACCCCCCCGCCCAAAGCCAGGGGACTGTCGCCCGCGATCTGCTCGAAGGACACGAAATGGTCAGGGAGAGGACGCTATGACTACCGAGGCGATGACGAGCACGCGGAGTTCCCTTCCCCGGTGGATGACCAACCTACGCGCCAAGGAAGCGATCGCCGGCTATATATTCCTTTCGCCCTGGCTGCTTGGAATCATTCTCTTCATCGTCGGACCAATGATGACGTCCGGCTTCCTCAGCTTCACCCGCTACGACATCGTCAACCCGCCCGAATTTGTCGGCCTCAAGAACTTCATCGAGATTTTCACCAAAGACAGGCTCTTCTGGCCCTCGATGATGCTCACCTTCCGCTACGCACTGATCGTCGTCCCGCTTTCGCTTATTGGCGCTCTCGCCGCGGCAATGCTCCTGAACCAGGCCCTGTTGGGAACAACCTGGTTCCGAACCTTCTTCTTCCTGCCCCATTTGACCCCTATCGTCGCTGCCGCCGTCCTTTGGGGATGGATCTTCAACGCCGACGTAGGCCCCATCAATCACTGGATTCGCACCATCACCGGCAGCGATAACGCGCCCGGCTGGTTCCGCGACCCCGATTGGGCCATGACCGGCCTCATCATAATGGCAATGTGGGGCGCCATCGGCGGCAACACCATGTTGATATTTCTTGCCGGCCTTCAGGGTGTTCCGCAGGAACTGTACGATGCCGCTGTCGTGGACGGCGCCGGAATCTGGGCCAAATTCCGCAACGTGACCCTCCCGATGCTTACCCCGACAATCTTCTTCAATATGGTTCTCGGAATCATCGGCGCACTTAGAGTGTTTGCCGCCGCTTACGTCGCCACCCAAGGCGGACCGGCATACTCTACATGGTTTTACGCTCTGCATATCTACACGCGGGCTTTCCAATACTTTGAAATGGGATATGCTTCGGCCTTGGCTTGGATCTTCTTCTTCGTCCTGTTCGTATTTACCTACGTTCAGTTTAGGCAATCGCGGCGCTGGGTTTACTATGCAGGGGAGGTGGACTGATGGCTGGAGAAGCTATTGCGCGCAACCGCAAACAGGCGGGAGGAGGATTCATTCCTGTTGGCGCATTTCAATCAGCCTCATTTCAGCGCGCCATCGGCCGCGGCATTCTATATCTGATCGCGATATCCAGCTCCGCCGTCTTCATGTTCCCCTTCGTTTGGACTGTGCTCTCCTCGCTGAAACGTGGAGGTGAGTTGTTCAGATTTCCCCCCACCTGGCTTCCGGAAATCCCGCAATTCCATAACTATCCGACCGTATTTGAAATCGTACCTTGGGCAACCTGGACTTGGAATTCGACATTCGTGGCCGTCGTCTCAACCTTCGGCGCTGTTCTCACTGCCGCTCTCGTCGGCTACTCTTTCGCACGTTTCCGGTACCCCGCGCGCGACGTGCTCTTTATCCTTACTCTCAGCACCATGATGCTGCCTGTGGAAGTAACACTGATTCCCCTCTATCTGATGTTTGCCAAAATCGGTTGGCTGGACTCCTACAGACCGCTTATCGTCCCTTCTTTCTTCGGAGGCAGCGCCTTCCTTATCTTCCTCATGCGCCAGTTCTTCATGAGTATCCCAATTGACCTGGATGAAGCTGCCCGTATTGACGGGGCCAACTACCTGCGCATATTCTGGCAGATTCTAATGCCTCTTTCCATCCCGGTAACGGCAACCGCGGCCGTTCTGACATTCATGGCGCAATGGAATGAGTTTCTCCAACCCTTCATTTTCTTGAATACAAAGTCAAAATACACCTTGGCTATCGGCATCCGTTACTTTCAGGCCGTCTCGGGTTTCGCCGATGACAGCGAACCCAAGTATCACCTGCTCATGGCAGCCAGCGTTATGATGACTGCCCCAATTATCGCCCTCTTTTTCCTGGCGCAACGATATCTCGTCCAGGGTATCGTTATGTCCGGCATTAAGGGATAGCTTTCTGTTTCTGGTTCAGACCTCTTCACATTTCATCGGTATCCCAAAGGAGGAACCACCATGTTTGAGAAGAATGTGAGTCGCCGAAGGTTTCTTACAGGTTCATTGGCGGCAACAGGAGCTCTCGCTCTTGCTGCCTGTGTGCCAGCTGCCGGCCCTGCAGCTGATGGAGACGATGCGATGGCCTCCGAAGAGCCCATCACGCTTCTCTTTCACACCCGCTTGGGGACCCACGCCGACTGGCACGTCAGCCGCAAAGACCTCTTTGAGGAGCAGAACCCCGGCCTGATTATCGAGTTTGACGAGCTTCCCGGCAATGAGATGTACCCCAAGATCTATGCCCTGTCCGCTTCAGGGACCGTGGGTGACGTTGTTTGGACATACCTTAACAACCCGCCGGAACATAAAGCCAAGGGTGTCCTGATCCCACTGGATGATATTGTAGCAGCCAAAGACTTCGATCTGTCCCCCTTCTGGGACTCCTTGCTTGCCGCTCTCACCCTGGATGGCGAACTGCATGCAGTCCCCAACCACGGCCACTTCGGTACGACCGCCTACTACATCAACAAGAACCTGATCGAAGAGTCCGGCGCCGAAGTTCCGACGCCCGACTGGACGACCGATGACATGGTTACAATTGGTCAGGCAATCACCGCACCCCCTGAAGTCTGGGGCGTCCGCGCCATGGGGGTTGGGCAGGAGCACATCCCCTCCTACCTGCGCATCTTCGGTGGCGACGCAATCAACGAGGAAGGCACAAAGTCTCTGCTTGACCAGGAGGAGTCCATCGCAGGTCTCCAATGGCTCTATGACCTTCGCTTCACCCACGGAGTCGACCCCTGCCTCTGCAGCGACGAAACCTTTAATAACTACGTCGCCGGCACCGTCGGTGTCTACAACTGGACGACCGGCTTTGTAGGCCGCTGGAATAACCAGAAAGAGTCCGGCGACATCGCCTTTGACTGGGATGTCCTTGTCGGCCCCGTCGGCCCAACCGGCCTCAGAGGTTCACAGGTGTCTGCTGCCGCGTTCGGTATTACCGGCAACTCTCAGCACCCTGCAGAAGCATTCCAGATTCTCGACTTCTACTCCACCAAGGAGGACGGAATCGAGCATGTCCTGTTTGGCGCCGGCAGTCCGGGCGGCCGCGGCGACGTTTGGGACAGCGACGAGCTCTTCGCCGTCCACCCAATTTTCCGCCAGCACATCGCTACCTACCCGGATGGACCGCGCAACTGGCATCGACCGGCCAACGCACGCACGCTGGAATTCGTTGACACGCTCAACAACAATCTCCAGGCCATTTGGACAGAAATAGCCACGTTCGATGAGGGCGTCGAGCAGACCCACCTGCTCGTACAGGAAGTCCTGGACAAGGAACCGCTGGCTTAATCCTGGTTCACAGCTGTTAAGGCCGCGGCTCACAATGTGACGGTAGCTGAGCCGCGGCCATTCAAATCTCTTCATCTCTTGTCCGTCACACCACACTCGGAGGAAAAAATGATAGATCGCGTTTCACGACGTTCATTCCTGCAGGGCGCCGTAGCAGTCTCCGCCGGCGCGCTTGCCGCATGTGTCGCCCCGGCCGCCGCCCCCGAAGGGGAAATGGCCGACGAAGGCGCCGCCATGGAGCCCGTCCACCTGCGATGGGATACCTTCCGCGGCATAGGCAGTGGCTGGAACGAAGAGCGCATCGAAACCTTTACGGAGATGCACTCCGACGTCACCATCGAACTGCGCCCCCTTGCCGGCTCTGGCCAGCAGGATAACTACGCCAAGATGTACGCCGCGCAGGCCGCCGGCGACCTTGGCGAAGTCATCGCATTCGACCCCTCCCACTACCACTTTTGGCGCGCCATCAACAAAGACATCATCATGCCGATCGACGAGCTCGTCGCCGCTGATGATACCGATCTCACCGAATGGTTCGAGCACTTCATGGGCCTGCAGTACTATCAGGGCCAGCTCTATGGCTTCCCCAGTTGGGGTTGGGCAGGCTTCGACACACTGGTGCTCAACGCGGTCCATGTCGAAGAAGCGGGTCTTGACGTCCCCGACCCCGTCGGCCGCGACGTCTCAATCGATACCATTCACGAATGGGCGCACTCCTTCTACGTTGAAGGCGAACGCTTCGGGCTAAACATCAGCCACAACGAAGCAACTGTCGTCGTTCTCTGCCGCCTGTTTGGCAGTTCGCTCATCAACGAAGAAGGCACCCAGTGTCTCCTACTTGAGGACCCCAATGCCACCGAAGCAATGCGCTGGGCTTACGACCTCGGTGTTGTTGACCAGGTGCTTCCCGCCCCCGGAGACCTTGAAAACGCCGGTGGGGCGCTCGTCGCCGGTCTGCTCACAATGAACTGGTGCGGCTCTCTCTGCGTTCGCAACTTCAATAACCAGATTGAAGACGATTCGGTGGCCAAAGCCTGGCAGATTCTCTTCCCCGCACGCGAAGATGGTCGCTTCCCCTCCCAGCTGCGCGGCGGCACCTGGAACCTCCGCACCGACCAGGACCACGCTGATGTCGCCTTCCAGTTCCTCCGCCATATCGCGGGTCACGACGGCAGCCTCAGCTTCAATCTCGTCGCTCGCAACTTCGCCATGGTCCGGCCCGACGTTGTCCAGTCGCTCATCGACGAAGATCCCATCCACGAGTGGTTCATCTCAAGCCTCGAAAACGGGATCCCCGCGCACGCGCCTGCCAACTCACGCGGTCGCGAGTACACCTCAGCCGTCCAGCAATGGACCGACCTCCTCCTCGACCCCCACCAGCCGGTCGAGTTCGAGCAAGGCCTGCAGGACCTGAACGACAACATCCAGGCCGTCCTGGATATGGAACCGGCCTGATCTTCTCAGGATGCGGCAAAGCGGTGGGCAGGGCGTCTCTCTCTGCCCACCGCTCCCAGCTCTCGGAGTAACCCATGGCGACATTGGCCAACCGGCTGAAACTGTCGGACTTTTCTGAAAGGCTCACAACCTCGCGGCAGAGGCGGGAAAACTTCTACGGATACCTCTTCCTCACCCCCTGGCTGCTCGGCTTCTTCGGGCTTTTCCTCGGCCCTGGGCTCTTCTCCCTCTACCTGAGCTTCACCAAGTACGATGTCCTCAGCGCGCCTGAATGGATCGGCCTAGACAACTATGTCAAGATGTTCTCCGATGACCCCCTCTTCTATACGTCACTGGGCCGCACCTTCTACTACGCAGGCGTCGGCGTGCCACTCGGCGTTATCGGTTCCATGTTTCTCGCCATCCTCCTCAATGCCAAACTGCGCGGCCTGGCAACCTACCGCACCCTCTTTTTCATGCCCTCCCTGGTGCCCATCGTTGCCTCAGTTGTACTCTGGAAGTGGCTGCTCCATGCCGATTTCGGCATCATCAACCAGTGGCTGGTCGACATCGGCTGGTCAGACCCGCCAGGCTGGTTCGGAGACCGCCGCTGGGCGATTCCCTCTCTGATTGCCATGGGCCTCTGGCAAGGACTGGGCGGCACCCGCATGATCATCTTCCTTGCCGGCCTGCAGGGCATCCCGGAATCACTCTACGAAGCGGCATCCATTGACGGAGCCACCGCCCTGCACAAACTCCGCCACGTCACCATCCCACTGCTGACGCCCACAATCTTCTTCAACATGGTGCTCGGAGTCATTGGCGGATTGCAGGTCTTCACCGCCGCCTTCGTCGCTACAGAGGGCGGCCCCGGTTTCGCCACAACCTTTTTCAGCCTGCACCTTTACCGTCACGCCTTCGACTACTGGAACATGGGCTACGCTGCCACGCTGGCCTGGTTCTTCGCCTTCGTTATCGTGTCCCTCACGATCTGGCAGCTGCGCCTCTCACGCCGCTGGGTATTCTACTACGGGAGCTAGAAGAAGATGGCCGCAACGATCGAACGACTGCCCAGCACTGAACTCCGCGCCGACGTCTACCGCCGCGGACGCAATCGCGTTCAAAAGGCCGTCACCTACATCCTCCTCACCGCCGCCGCCCTGATGTTCGCCTTCCCCCTCTTCTGGACGGTGTCAAGCTCCCTGCAGACCTGGAAAGAGCTTCGTTCCTTCGAACCCCACCTTTTTCCCGCCATTCCCCAGTGGGGCAATTATGCCATGGTCTTCAGTTCCGTGCCTTTCGCTCGCTGGATGGGCAATAGCTTCTTCATCACCGCAATCACAATCCCTGGCGTCATCATCACCGGTTCCCTGACCGCCTACTCCTTCGCCCGATTCAACTACATCGGCAAGGAGATCTGGTTTGTCCTCATGCTCGGAACCATGATGATCCCAACCCAGGTGACGCTCATTCCTCAGTATGTTCTCTTCTTCAACCTCAAACTGATCAACACCTACGTCCCGCTTACTATCGGCTCCTGGCTCGGCGGCGGCGCTTTCATGATCTTCCTCCTGCGCCAGTTCATCATGTCCATCCCCAGAGACCTGGACGAAGCCGCGCTCATGGATGGCGCGTCCCCCATCCGCATTCTTTGGGGCGTCCTCCTGCCTCTCATGAAGCCCGCCCTCACCACAGTCGCAATCCTCCAGTTCCTCGGCGACTGGAATGAGTTCTTCGGTCCCTTCATCTACCTCAACAGAGTCGACCTCTTCACCGCTGCCGTCGGCCTCCGCTTCTTCCAGAACATCCCCCTCGAAACGAGCGACCCCCGCGATCACCTCCTCATGGCCGCCGCCGCCATCATGACAGTGCCCGTCATCACCCTCTTCGCCGCCGCCCAGCGCTACTTCATCCAGGGCGTCGTCCTCAGCGGCCTCAAAATCTGAAAGTCAGCGTGCCCGCCAGGAGTCCAGGTCGCCCCTCGCAAATTCCTCCTTACGCGGAGGAATGTTTGAAGGCGCTGGCTTCAGCCGGGTTGGGACAGGTAATCTCTATCGGAGGGGCATTCGGTCTGTTGAACTACCTTGACCAAAGGCCAACACACGACGTTGTCGCCTGGTGGTCTGCGGGAGCCACTGCCGCGCAACGGCCGCAGGCCGTGGAACTCATCTCCAAAGTTCTGGCAGACCTTGGAGACATGAGTATACGCGAGTGGGGCGACGTCTGTAGTCTCGAGTTGCGCCGCATAGGGAGGACAGTCTTTAGCTTTCAGATTGCGGATCGACCATTGCAGTTGGAGAAATCAGTCTCCGCACAGTGGACAGATGTACAATTCGACAGCCTCGACGACCTGATTGCAAGCAAAATGGTCGCCCTTGTTGAAAGAGGAGCGCCGCGAGACTTTCTTGACATTTTCGCCGTATGTGAAACGAAAGCTGCCACCCCTCAGGTTTGCTGGCAGCTTTGGCGCGAGAGGCAGGCGCGAAGCGGAGGATCGACCTCACGTTCTCGCGCAACGCTGGCGATCACCACAAGTCTCTCGCGCATAGAAATGCGGCGACCCTTGCCCAGCATCGCGAATCAACAAAAAAGAAGCGAGGCCGAAAGAACCAGGAACTGGTTCAAAAAGAAGTTCATCAATGCAGGATTGGATTGACGGAACCTTGTATCCCGACACCGAACCGCCGGAGGCCTTGGAGACCCTGGCCGATCGAGTGGACTTTCTGGCTCGCCTCTGCGGAGCCTGGGATTTCGGCATCCTGCCCTATGAAGAAACCGTCGCCGAAATCAAGCGTCCCGAATGGCGCGAAGCGGTAGATGCTTGCCAAATGCTCACCTCAGTGGCCTACCAGATCTTGCGCGATTGGCACAATCTTCCACCCGTGCCCTACATCGGCCCAACATTCCCCCACATCGAAGAAGATCCCTTCCTCGACCGAATCTGACGGCCCAGCCGCAGAGCACACTTGCCCTCGGCAGAATATCCTGCGAATATCCTGTGATGCGGGACGGTCGCCCCCATTTTTGGCCCTCAGCCGGTTTCTCGCAGTCAGCCCTTCCCCCTACAAAAGCTTCACCAGCGTCCGCAGCATCTCCTCCAAAGTCGGCGCGTCAGGATCCTCCGGCTCCGGTCCGCCAGCGCCGAACCGCCCACCAACCGGTAGATCTCCGCCGCGCCCTCATGAAACTTCGGCGACATCCCCACACTCGCCATCGTCGCCGCAATCTCCTCCATCTCACCCACCCAGCGCCGCGACTTCGGCGGCATGCCCGGCAATCCCCCCTCCATCCGCTCCAGCATCGGCCCCTGGCTCAAACTGTACTCCGCAAACAGCGCCTCGCGCACGCCCAGCGCCTCCGCCGCAACCAGGAGATTCGTGCTCAGCGCCGTCATACCCTTTGTTAGTCCCGCATAGCACATCTTGACCGCCGACGCGTCGCCTATCCGCTCGCTGACCACCGGCACCTCGAGCCCGTACGCCTCCAGCTTCGCCAGGCTACCCGCATGTTCGCCCGACGCGTAAAACCGCGTCGCCCCTTCCCGCCGCGGCGGCGGCCCGATGATCGAAGCATCCACAAAGCGGCCCCCTGCCCCGCTGATGATCTCCCCAATCCTTTTCGTCGTATCTGGCGCAACCGCATTGCAGTCCGCGTACAGCAGATCCGCGCCCGTCTTTCGTATTGCCTTCGCCGTCTTTTGTGCCGCCGTCTCGGCCGCAGCCGGAACCAGAATGCACAGCACAACGTCGGCCTCCTCCACCAGCGCCTCGTACGACTCGACCTCCTCGACCCCCGCCTTCGCCGCCAGCCCGCGCGTGCGTGCGCTCCGGTCCTTCAAATGCGCGATCACCCGCAGACCGTGAGACCGGAGCCGCTCCCCCACCGTATGCCCCATGTCGCCCGGGCTGAGAATCCCTACAGTCTCCATATCGCCACCTACCCTTTCACCTCATCCTCGGCCCTTGCCAGCAGCGCCTTCATATAGCCGATCGTGTAGGCCGTCCCAATCCGGTGATCGTTCGCCATCGTCGGTATATGGTCCGGAATCAGGACGCCGTCAAAACCGGTCTGCGCCAGCGCCCGCATCGCCCTGTACATGTCAAAGTACCCGTCGTCCACGAAAGTCTCTACAAAGTGGGGCAACGGCTGGTCTACGTTGCGGAAGTGGATCTTGAACAGCTTGTCTCTCTGCCCGAACTGAAGCAACGACTCCTCAACCCCCTTGCCCATCAGATCTCCGCCCTCCAACCAGCAGCCAATGCAGAAGCAGATGCCCACATTCGGGCTGTCCGCCATCTCCATCGCCCGGTGGTAGCCGTCATAGCTGCTGAATATACACCTCGGCACGCCTGCAAGCTCCGGCTGCGGCGGGTCATCCGGATGAATCCCGATCCGGACCCCCTCCTCTTCCGCCACCGGCCCCGCCTGCGACACAAAATACCGGAAATTCTCCCAGATTTCATCCTCCGAGTACCGCCGGCCATGTGAAAGCGGCAGATGATAGTACCTTCCCGCCCAATGGCCCGCGTCGGCCTTTGCCAGGTCAAAACCCCGCGCCGAGGCCCCCCCTCGCGTCAACTCCCGTTCCGTGCTCCAGATGCCATTCCCCATATGCGCATAGGTCGTGTAGGGAATCCTCGCCTTGCCCAACGCTCTTAGATGACTTACATATTCCTCAATCTTGGCATCCCGGTTTTCCAGGCCCAGTACGATCGCATCCTGGTTGTGAACCTCCCGGTTGCCAAAACCGTAAATCTGAACGCCGGCCTTCTCGAAACGCTCCTTGGCACGCGCATAGTACTCGTATCCCGCGTGTTCGCCATCCGTCCAGCAGACCGCCCAATCCAGCCCCATCTGCTTGACAAACTGCAGCTCCCCTTCATCCGCTTCCGGCGACATCTGCGCCGCAATCTTCATCCCCGGAGGTATTGTCATCAAAGCCATCTGAAATCTCCTGTCTCGCTAAACTCTTTGCATGCAACATAGCCAGCCCATTGTAGTCGATCCGAACCTCTCCCGACAACAGCCCGCCGCCAAATCGGTTACAGTTCTCATTACGCCCGCCCCGCGGCGCCTCCCCCCCGCCACTGACCACTGACCACTAACCACTGACCTCCTGCCGCTCCAACGCCAGCACCGAGCCCCCTCGAAATGCCGCCCAAACAGCCCCTTCCCCAGGACTTTCCCTGCGTGCCTCTTCTCGCCAAGCTAGCGCATCCCAAAACCACCGCACTGCACCGTCCCCTTCATACCGGAACGGAATCCCCCACTCAGCCGTCGCCCGCATGAAATTGAATGCCCGGCGAACATGCCATCCGGCATCGACCGAAAAATCCGCCTGGGAAGGACTACCAAAATAGCTCCCGCCTTTGGGCTGCGGTTCCCCGACATGCTTTCCCTGCCCCAACGCCTCCAAGACGTCTGCCGCCAACGATGCCCCCGCGGTTGCGCACAGGGCTTCCGCCTCCGGGCCCCGCATCCCATCCTCAAACGCAAACTCTCGCTGCCCCGCTATGTCACCCGTATCCAGGCCGTCATCCATCCAGTGAACCGTCACCCCTGTTGCCGTCTCCCCTGCCCGATACTGCCAAAACAGAGGATACGGCCCCCGGTAATAGGGCAGCAGCGAAGGATGCACGTTCAGGAACCCGAAACGTGAAATGGCCAGGGTGGATGCGGGAATGACGCGATTCCAGCAGGCCACGCACACAACATCCACCGCCATCTCACCCAGCCACCTCCTCACCTCTCGATGACCTACGTCGCCGCTCGCATAAACAGGGATTCCCTCACGCGTCGCCAGGCCAAGCGGCCCGCCGTACGACGCCCCGGAGAGCCCCGTTCCACCAACTGGATTCCTGCCTCCGCCGCCGTTCTCTCCATCGACCGGCGCGCCAATCCCGACGGAAGGGTTCACAATATGCAGTTCGGTCTCCGCCCCTGGACGCGTTTCCCCGCTCGCCTCCGGCACGAACAGAGGCCGAAGAATGTCGCTGTCCGACCCTGCGAGCAGGACCGCCGACGCCCTGAACCCGCGCGCGATCAGCCCCTCCAGGACCACATAGCTGAAGGGCCCCGGCATCCCTAGAAATAGAAGGCGCATCTCTCTTGACAAGCGTTCATCGAGAGCCCTATAATGTAGCCCTCAGTTCCAATCAATCTGCGTCTGGAGCGGACAAATGGCTCGCACAGTTCAGTGCGCAAAAATAGGACAGGAGTTGCCCGGCTTGGATGCGCCGCCTTACCCCGGCGAGTTAGGCCTGCGCGTGTTCGAAAACATCTCCCAAGCAGGCTGGGACATGTGGATGCAATACTCGGTTGTGCTCATCAACCACTATGGCCTCAGCCTGGGAGATGCGCAGGCGCGCGAATTTCTGATGCAGCAGATGGAAGAGTTCTTCTTCGGGGAAGGCGCGCAGATGCCGGAAGGCTGGACCCCCGAAGGCACCCCCGGAGCGGTTCCAGGTGTGCCCGCAGGCAAAGGCGCGCCGCGCAAATAGGGGGACCCTTTACGCGAGGAGCGCAAACTCCGGGTCTATCTCGAATCCCAATCTGCTGTGCGCCGTTCGTAATGCCTTCTCGACCAGGCTCGGCGACCGACCCTTCGCAAAAATGAAACCCAGGTAGGCATCGCCTTCAGGCAGTGGAACCAGTGATTGATCGAGCCGGGTCGTAATCTGCACATCCTCGACCCCGGCCACCCGCTTCGCCTCCTCCACGCCATCCACCCGCCGCAGAATGCCCGCCTCCGGTATCGGAATCATCATCACCCCGCCGGCGCTCGATTCCCTCTCAAGGCTTTCCAAGGGCAGCCCGCACGCCTGCCGCAGAATCAACTCCTCCAGCGAACTCCCGTTCCCAATTTCCATCCCAAATCGCAGTATCCGCGAACACAGACCGCCGATCGATCGCCCCGCTACCTCCACGATCCAGGGGCCTTCAGAGTTGATCCGCAACTCAGCGTGAATAGGTCCTGTCTGCAAGCCCAATCCTCGGGCCGCCGCCTCCGTCGTCCTGACAACCCGTTCCTGCATCTCCGCGGCCAAGCGCGAGGGGGTAACGTAGAGTGTCTCCTCAAAATACGGGCCCTCCAGGGGGTCCGGCTTGTCAAAAAGCGCCAGGCAATGCAGTCGGTCACCGTCCAGCAGACCTTCCAGGGCGACCTCCTCCCCTGGAATATAGCCTTCGATTAGAAACGGCCTCCCTTCCCCTATCAGCGCCGCAAGCCTCCGGATTGCCGCGCCCAACTCACACCGTAAATTCGCCCGGATCACCCCCCGGCTTCCATTCAAATCCACCGGCTTGACCACGCAGGGATACCCAATCTTCTCTTCAGCCCTTACGATCGTCGCCTTCAGATTATCGCCTGTCCGGAACTCGGCGAACAAAGGCACAGGCGCGCCGCAACCCGCCAGCATGCGCCGCATCAGGTGTTTGTTGCGCGCAGCCTCAGCCGCTTCCGGGTCGTTATGGGGCAGTCCCAACGCCTCCGCGACCAGCGCCGCCACACGGGAACCGGCGTCATCCAGCGCCAGAACAGCGTCGAATCCGCCCCGCTCATGCGCCGAACCGCCAGATCCAGCCAGCGCGTCTACGAGCTGACCGGCCGCCTCCTCAGGCCTGCCGAAATCTGCACCCAGCGGAAAGTCCCACTCCTCCGCCAGCCTCTCAGGCAAGTCCACCGCAATGACAGTCTCTATGTCCAGTCCCGCCGCGGCGTCCACATAGTCCCGCGTCCGATAACTGTTGGGAGTCGTGAGCAACAGCGCCCGCTTCACTTGCAAACCGCGCCTCCCCCCGGCTCAGCCCCGATTCCCATGGAGGCCGTGCCTCTCAACAAGGCGGCCCCAGCACTCCCGCTGGCGCAGCGGCAGCCTGTCAAGCGTTCGCCCCGCCGCCTGCTCGTGGGAATTTGCGCTGACCGCCTCTCCGGCCAGACTCACCTCCGCCGCATACGCCGTCACCTTCTCCATCTCGTCCTCCGCAAGGTCCGCCAACATGGCGCCGGCCGCCGCCCCGCTCGCAAACAGGGCTGCGCGTTCCTCCGCCGCCATGTTCTCGTAGCCGGCGCCGTCCCTGGCGATGACGCGCCTCAGATTTGTCTCGCTCAGCGTCTGCAACAGCTCAGCGAAAACTGTCACCACCCCCGGATGGCAAGTGCGCGCCGCAAACACGGCCGCCCGGCTGAAACAGAAGTCGCCCGCCAGTATCGTTCCACCCAGTAAGACATTGTCGATCGTATCGTTCTGTTCCGGCCTCAGCAACAAACGATGGATGTTCAGCGCAACCTGTAGAAGTTCCAGCGCAGCAGCCAGGGCCACGCGCCTCTCTTCACGCTCGGCCGAATCTTCTTCTGGCGCTGCCGACGCCAAAACAACCCCGGCCAGTATCTGCTCCTCCGACATTTCACTGCGGACGAACTGTGACAACGCCTCAGGCAAACCGGCGAAAACACCTTCAAGCAAATCCGCTACGCGTTTCTGTTCTGCCTGGAAGGCATCGCCAATCTTGTCAGCCATTCAGCTTACCCGGGCTCTCTCCCCAAAATCTGGCAAATGAGCGCACATCAATGTTTAGGGTCTGCCCACGCAGTTACCTTCGCGCTGCCGGCGCCCCGATCTCCCTGTCGGGAGATCAATTGCCCTCTTCTCCGACGATCTCCCGATAGATCGACTCAAGATCATCATCGCTGTAGAAGTGTACGACCAGCCGCCCGCTTCCATCCCCCTTGCGTTCCAGGCTCACCTTGGTCTGGAGCCGGTCTCGAAAACGGTTCTCCCAGAAACGCATCTGTGCCTTAATCTGCTGATCCTCCACCGCCGGTTCATTGACCGTCGGCTCCGCCTGCCAGCGCCGTACCAGATCCTCAGCCTGCCGCACGTTCAACGCTCTCGCGACGATCTCCTCCAGCGCCCGCAGCTTGTCCTCGTCGCTCTCAAGCCCCAGAAGCGCGCGCGCATGTCCGGCGCTAATCAGCCCGTCATTCAGAGCCGTCCGAACCTCCACCGGCAACCCCAAGAGACGCACCGCATTCGCCACCGCCGACCGGCTCTTTCCCACCCGATACGCGACCTCGGCCTGCGTCAGGCCGAAATGGTCAATCAGAGTATGGAAGGCCGACGCCTCCTCCAGTGGGCTCAGATCGTCGCGCTGCAAATTCTCTACAAGCGCCAGCTCCAGCAGCTGCTGGCTCGTCGCCTCCCGCACAATCGCCGGCACCTCCGCCAGCCCGGCTCGCCGCGCAGCGCGCCAACGCCTTTCCCCCGCAATCAACCAGTAACGCTGCGGCTGATCAGGACGTTCGGAAACAATTAACGGTTGTATCACACCGTGCTCACGTATCGAAGTTGCCAGTTCAACCAGGCTGCCCACATCAAAACTCGAACGCGGCTGATGGGGATTCGGTTGGATTTCGTCAATGGAGATTTTAAGAACGCCCCCGTCTCCTCGCTGCTCATCCTGTTCGTCCGCCTCGACAGCGCTCTCAGTGGCCGCCCGGCCCAGCAATGCCCCCAATCCGCGACCCAACCCCTGTCTTCGACGCTGGCTGCCCTGTTCCGTTCCGGTTTCTCTGCTCATTGTCGCTAGCCCACTGACTCTGCCGCGCCTTCTTCAGGACGCCCCGGCATCTATCCCGAGGTCGCCCCGACCCCAATTGGGAATCTGGCCATGAATTCGACAGCCAGCTCTTCATATGCCTTCGCGCCGGCGCTTTCTGGCGCATAGTTCAGAACTGTCAGACCGTGGCTCGGCGCTTCGCCCAGACGTACAGAACGGGGGATCAACGTCTCGAATGTCTCAATAGGGAAATGATCGCGTACGTCCTCCACAACCTGGTTGCTGAGATTTGTGCGCGCGTCCGCCATCGTGAGCAAAACACCGGCAACGCGCAGCCTGCTGTTCAAGACCCTTCGCACCTGCTGAATTGTCTCCAGCAGCTGGCTCAAGCCCTCCAGCGCAAGGTATTCGCACTGCACCGGTATGATAATCCCGTCAGCCGCGGTCAGTCCATTGATTGTGATTAGGCCCAGGCTCGGGGGCTCGTCAACAAAGATGTAGTCAAAGTCGCTGTGAAGTGGTTGTAATGCCTTGGACAGCAGCTGCTCCCGCGCCATCCTTGCCGCCATCTCAACCTCCGCGCCCGCAAGATCAAGATTGGCAGGCACCATGTTCAAACCGGCAACGGCTGTCGGCGTAATCGCCTCCCCAACCGGCCTGTTCTCTATCAAGACCTCGTAAATGCTCGGCCCAGGCTTCCTGGGGTCAAGGCCCAGGCTGGTCGTTGCGTTCGCCTGCGGGTCACTGTCCACCAGCAGAATCTTTCTGCCCGCATTAGCCAGATACGCGCTCAGGCTGACCGCAGTTGTCGTCTTGCCCACGCCGCCCTTCTGATTGGCGATGGCAAAAATCTGTGCCTTCATCTCTCGCCCAAAATCAAGATTTAGCCCCTTAGGGTCATTCCCTACTGTCCATCAGCTCCCGATCCGGTTCCCTTCACTACCGCTCCCACGGATGCCTCGACATATAGTCCAGTACAGTCTCATGGCTCGGGACGCCGGTCACGCCCTGTCCCTCTACGCCGAAAGAGGCAGTAATGTTGGCATACCTGGCCGCGTCAATCGGGTCGCCCGTCTCATCAAGCCTCAACAGGAAAGCTGTGGCAAAGATGTCCCCGGCCCCCGTTGGATCAACTTCCCGCGCAGGGCGCGGTGGAATCGGCACAATCTCCACACGCGAATCGGGGCTGCGCCGGTATACTGTGCTCCCGTCCCGGTACGCCGTCAACACGACCAGCGATACATATTCAAGAAACGTTGCCACCTGCCCCAAATCGCCGTCTATATCTTCTATCGACAGAATGAGCGCGTCAAGGTGAGGAAGAATGCGGGCCATCTCCCGCCATTGCGTTGGATAAACGCGCCCTTCGCCGTCCCAGCGCCGCATCCATCCTTGCGGCACGGCCGCCACAATTGTCTCGCCGCCAAATGACGGCGCCACATCCGGCAACACCTCGTTCACCAGCGGCCCGAGAAGCGCGATATGCGGAGCCCTCAGCCGTTCTGGAATATCCTCTGCCCCAATGGGAGGCGACGGTGTGTAACAGTACTGAACCCGCCCGTCGCGTGTGTAAAGATTCGCAAAGGTCGTTGTCTTCTCGGAGGGCAATGCGTGTACCTCAGCCGCATCCCGTAACACCGACAGATCGATATCCTCCCCCGCCCTTGTCAAGACCACAGGTCGGCGCCCCAATCGGGCCGCCGTCACTGCCGCAAAACTGACCGTGCCTCCCAATACATATTCGGTTGTAGTGGGGTCCGCAGTCGCAATATCGCGAGTAACAGTTCCAATTGCCAAGAAATCTATCGTCATTGACCTACCGCAGGTTGCTTACGATCGGCTCCCGCAGTCATCTTGGTTATGATTCGCCGCCACCATAAGCCTTCATGAATGACTGCGGTTTCGGTGACCCGGCCGCGCACGGCCCTTGCTATAGACGCAGTTCAGCCCGTGCATCTCACTTGAGCAGAATCTGCACCTTCCGACGCATGTCCTCGCCTGTGCTTTCCGTATAGACCTGTTCGTGGTTGCGCAAGGCAATGTGGACCAGGCGGCGTTCGTTCGCCGGCATGGGCTCCAATGAGGCCGGCCGCCCGGAAGCAACGACCTGCTCCGCCAGGCGGTGTGCCAGCTGGCTCAGTTGCTCGGCCCTTCTCTGCTTGTACCCGTCAATATCTACCACGATATTCTTCCAGCGATGTAACTCCTGGTTTACCATCAGGCGAATCAGATACTGAATGCTTGACAGCGTCTCGCCATTTCGTCCGATCAGGCTCCCCAAATCGTCGCCCACAACATTTAGAATCAGGGCTGGCTCGCTGTCATCCGGATCGTCCGACCAGGCAAGATCGATCTCGGCTTCAATTCCCAAATGGACCAGCATCTGGTTGAGCAGATCGAACGCAAGGTCTTCCAGCTCGGCCTCCTCGATGTCAGCCTCGGCATCGAACTCCACCTGCGGCTCCTCAACCTCTTCCCCGCTCGACTCCTCCTCTTCCCTCTCCACCTCCTCGGAAACCGCAGCCTCGAGGGCTATGGCCGGCGACTCCTCCTCTTTCGAATCTTCTGGATCGCCCTCTTCCTCATACGCGCTGTCAACAACTGTTTCAGAAGCTTTCTCCGGCTGAGACTCCTCCTCCTCAGCAGAATCTACCAACGTCAGCCGAATGCGGGCGTCGCTCGCCCCGATACCCAACAGACCGCGGCTCCCCTCCTGGATCACCTCAACGTCCACCTCATCCCGCGACACGCCTAGCTGGCGCAACCCCTCGTCAACGGCATCATCCACGGTCTTCGCCGTGTAATCGTAGCTCTGACCTCTAGTCATCTTATCGTCTCTTTCGATTGCGTCGGTTCCGGCGACGACGAGGCGTCCTCTTGCCCTGTACCTCTGTTTGGTCCCCTGCCGGCGTCACGGTCGCAACGCCCTCCGACGTTGTCACGCCCGCCGCGGCCGCCACCGCCTGGGGCTCTGCCGGCGCAATTGCGTTGTTCACGCCGCTAAGATAGTTGGCGATGTACGTCTGGCCCAGCTGCAACAGGTTACTCGTCACCCAGTACAACGACAGACCCGCAGGTACCTGCAGCGTAAAGAAGCCGAACATCAGCGTCATCATCGTCGTCATCTGCTTCATCATGCCCGCCTGGCCCTGACTCGCTGTGGGCGTGGTCGCGGTCGTCATCCGCTGCATATAGACCTGACTAACCATGAGCAGGGCCGGTAGCACCAGGTATGCGAACAATGTATAATATTCGCCGCCGTTGAACTTCTCAGGAATCCAGGCAAGACCGCGTGTGAACTCTGGAAAGCCTAGGTCCGGTATCCAGAAAAACCTGGCGTCGGTCAAAGAGGGGCCCAGCGCAACGAGCGCCGAATACAGTCCGAACAGAACCGGCATCTGAACCACCATCGGCAGACAGCCGCTCAACGGGTTCACACCTGCCTCCCGGTAGAGCTTCATCTGTTCCTGCGCCATCTTGTCCTTGTTCTTGCCAAACTTCTTCTGCAGCTCCTGGAGTTTTGGCTGCAAATTCTTCTGCGCCTGCATACTCCTAATCTGGATCATCGTCAACGGGAACGTGATCAACTTGATAATGACCGTAAACAGAATGATGGCAAAGCCCCAACTGTACGGTATGTCCATATTGACCATACTGGTGTTCAGCCAGATGAGGGACCTCGCCAGTGGAAAGACGATGATCACCTGCCACCAACCCGATGGCTCAGCAGTGTTCCAGTCCACAACCCCTTCCCGCGGCACGCCGCACCCGCCAAGCAAGAGCGCCGCAGACACGAGGATCAAAAGCCAGAGTATCCTTCTGCGATTCACAGTTTATCTCCTAATCGCCGTGCCAACTATTGGCGCCGGCCGGGCCGGGTTACACCTTGTCTGACGTGGCCTGTGACGTCGCAAGCCTTCGAGTAGTCCGGCAATCTCACCCGAATTGTGTCGGCGGCATCCTGCCTTCTGCCGTCCTGCCTCGCCCTGATGCCGCCCAGCTGTCCAACCTCGCATTCCGGCGCCTTCTGCACCCAGGTGAGCAAGGCCCTCGCGCCTGGAAATCAACGACACGCTAGGGCACCGGGTCAAATCCCCCCGGGTTCCATGGGTGACACCGGCATACGCGGCGCATACCCATCCAGAGTCCCTGCGCCGCCCCGTATCGCTCAACCGCCTCGTAGGTATAGCGGGAGCAGGTTGGATAGAAACGACAATTGCTCCCCAATAGCGGTGAAATCCATCTTTGATATCCCTTGATCAGAAGCAGCAAGACCGCACGCATGCGTCACGTTTCTTTAGTTCTACCTGTGGCGGAACCGCCTGCTGCCGCCGCCAATTCTGCCCTGCGAAACAGTCGGCCAACCGCAGCGTCTATCTGGCCGTACGACGCCTTGCGAATCGGGTACCGGGCGATCAGAACACAGTCCCAGCCGTCCTGTATCTGCCCCATGCGCAGCCGCACCGACTCCCGCATCCTCCTCTTCACCCGGTTCCGCACGACAGCGTTTCCAATGCGCCTGCTCACAGAGAATCCAAATCGGCTATGGCTGAGCTGGTTCTCAGCAACGCACAGAACGGCCAGATGACTGCTGTATGATCTGCCTTTCCGGCGAACCCTTTGAAACCGTTCATTGTCCCGTATTCGGAATCGTCGTCTCACGCCATTCTGCTTCCACGATCCCTTATCGAAGTCCGGCCCGCCGTTGCTCGCAATAGCACTGCCCGTCCAGCCGCGGCCCGCTCCCTCCAACGCACGCCCCGACCATCCTGTCGACCAGATGCGACTAGGATCAACTGCAGCGCGCATTCCAGCTCGGTCCAAGATTAAACCGCGCAATCAGAATGTTCGTTTCCTCGTCGAGAGCTGGACTGAAAGCTCTGAACGCTGCTTAAGCCGGCGCCGCTTCAAGACATTGCGGCCCCCTGGTTTGCTCATCCTCTTGCGAAAGCCGTGCGTGCGCAATCGCTTGCGAACCTTCGGTTGCCAGGTTCGTTTAGGCATTTTCTCAATCCTCCAATGATATCAATTCAGAATAACTACCAATAGTCGATTATACGTGCCCTGGGCCGAAACTGTCAAATCAATCGCCAATTTCAGCACTCAGCCTTTGGCGCTACCCAACCCACATCCCACATGCTCCCCATCCCCTCCCATAGCCCAACTACACCTGCACTCGCCCATCTTGGTCCCCTAACACTCACCACTCCCCCCCGTAAGACCCCCTCGTCAGCGCACTCCGCCGCAATATCCTTCCTCCCCCTCACCCTCCTCCGCCTTTCTCCGTGTCCCTCCGTGTCCCTCCGTGTCCCTCCGTGTCCCTCCGTGTCCCTCCGTGTCCCTCCGTGTCCCTCCGTGTCCCTCCGTGTCCCTCCGTGTCCCTCCGTGTCCCTCCGTGTCCCTCCGTGTCCCTCCGTGTTCCTCCGTGGATCAACCG
>JAJDZJ010000081.1 GCA_022824685.1 Caldilineaceae bacterium | reverse complement strand
CTCGCCGACTGAGGGCCTGATCCGCGGCGTCTTCCCGTCGATATTCAGTAAGCGCAGGGTGATTTCCACTTATTCTCGCTTTCTTCTGGCCACAATTTCAACTGAATCGGCCTACAGATTTAGATGCGATTGCCCTGGGTGTGAGTGTGTCCCTTTCAAACTTTAGGACACTGTCTGAAGCAGAATTGTGGGGCAGGGTTGTAAAGCAGGATTTACAGGATGTCCGAGGACTTTCAGGAAGAGTGGCCGCGGGTCGTTGTCTGTCAGCGGGAGGCAGGCTCGAGCAAGATGGGACAAGATGGGTGCGAAGGATGGGGGATAGGCGTAAGGGCTTATCTGTGGCGGCTGCTGTAGAGTCGGATCGCATGTTGGGCGGGCTGAGGCTGTTCACTGCGGCGGACGTGCGGCGTTGTCGGCTCCGGCTTTGCCCTGCCTTTCGGGTTGGGGTAGAGTGAATGGATAGCCCCGCGGAGTGAGATGCGCGTGTAAGAATATGTCGTTACGCGGGCGGACGTCTGCGGCTGCGGCATAGCGCGGCAGATAACGTCAAAGCGTTCAAGATCGGACATCGCTGTTGTAGTCTGGAAACGATGGGAGCTTCCGTGTTCTCTCGGCATGGCACCAATAGGATCTGGGAATCGCGGTTGTGCCTTGTCCACTGTTTTGAGTGGAAGTATACTGATTCTTACCCCCTGTAATCTAATACGGCGATCGTTTGCGGACAGAAATCTGTTGACGCGACGACCGCACAGACCTAAGGAAAATTTGGCCTCGCATTCGCAGTTGTGAAGAGCCAGAATTTATTTGCGCTCTACGGAAATCCAAGCTGCTACTGGATCCTGAATTTGGGGGAGACGCCAGTGAGGGATCCAATCGGCCTTGCAGATTTCGTGATCAGAGCAGAATGGGAACGCGGCGGATCGCTTTCAGATGGAGAAAAGTGTTATGTTGTCAAAAGTGATTGACTTTCGCCACCTGGAGCAGAGGGCCGAAAGAGATTGCAGGAGAGTTCAATGAAGCTGGTTCTGCGGATTGCGTTATCGTTGATTGCGTTACTACTTTTGTTGCAGTTCGTTTCCGTTACAGCACAGGAGCGGGGCTATACATACATTGTTCAGCCGGGAGATAGTTGGCCGCTGGTCGCCCAGCGAGTCGGGTTGACTGTAGAGGAGTTGCAGGAGGCGAATCCGGACTCAGTGCGAACGAACGGTTGGCTCATCATTGGAGAGCGGCTGTTTATCCCGTGGGCGCCGGACGGGGAAGATACGTCCTATATTGTTCAGCGGGGAGAGGGCTGGATTTCGGTAGCGGAGAAGTTTGGCGTGCCGCTCGAGATTTTGCAGGGGGCGAATCCGAATTCGCAGCGGGCGGACAATTCCCTGCTCGTGGGAGAGCGGCTGCTGATTCCTGGAGGACAGCCGGGGCTGGCGCCGACGGCGACGGGCGCGCCGGAAAGGGAGGCGACTGTCCCGGCGACAGTCGCGGCGAACGTCGTGTCGACAGCTACACCCACGGCGACGCCGATAGAGAGCGCTCCGCCTGCGGCTACGCCAACTCCGGTGATCGACATACTGGCGATTCTGTCATCGGACAGCGAACCGGAGCCGTTCTTCATGCCCAACATCAGCCTGCCATTGCCGAGGCGGGTTACTTTGCCACCGTGCCCGGACGCGCCTGGTGGGCTGGGCGATACGCTGACGGCCCTGTTCAGGATCCCCACCTCCAGCCGCCAGGCGCAGCTCAGTTCATTTCTGGCCGATTGCGGGGTTGAATTTCGAGCCCTGGTCAATGCGGACTTCAATGCCGACCGCGTGGAAGACGCCGTGCTTGTGTTTACCAATACAGACGGGCAACCAACGGGCTCGAGTTCGGCCAGCGGAGGAACCGGAGTTTCCGCCGGACAGCAGCAGCTTGTCATACTCGACGGGGGGGCGGGGCACACACTCAGTTACGAAATCGCGGCGACGGGAACGATCGATGTGCTGGCGACACAGGATATTAACGCCGACGGTCTGACGGATGTCGTCTGGACGGACACAGTATGCGGACCGACTTCCTGCTTTGTGACGGTGCATGTGCGGAGTTGGGATGGCATAGCGTGGCGAGACTGGACCAAAGGCACGATTACGATGGCTTCGGCGAACGTATCACTGACGGCCAGCAGTTCGCCGGGTGAGCCAAAGGAGATTCAATTGACAGGCGGCCAGTATACAGGAGCCTCTGCGGGCCCGCAGAGAGTGCGCACAACTATCTGGACCAGCGCGAGCGGGGGCCCCTACACACTGACGAGCGAGAGAGTGGCGCCGAGCAAGTGCCTATACCATCTGGTGATCGATGCGAACCACGCGTTGACGGAAGAGTTGTATCTGGAGAAAGCGCAGTGGCTCTATACGGACGCGATCGAGAATCAAAGCCTGGAGGCTTGTGGGCATCGCGAAGACGAGCTGGCCGAGTTACGCAGTTTTTCGCTCTTCCGGCTGGCGGTGATTGCGGGCTATTTGTCGGATGCTGAGCTGGCTGCGGCGCGTGTGGAGCGGCTAGCGGCGGCATACAGTAGACAGACTTACGCGGAGGCGGGGGTAAGGTGGCTGGCATCCTACCAACAGAGCGGGGACGCGAACAGAGCGTGTCAATCGGTCAACAACTTTGCTGCGGATACGCCTGAACTGGTGGAGATACTGTCCGACTTCGGCTACGCCAATCCTACTTTTACGGCGGCAGACGTCTGCCCATATTTGGAGATCGAGTTGGACGCGGGGCCCGATCCCCGTATATCCCAGATTGAAGGACTGCCTGAATGTCCGGAGACATCGGCGGCGTACCTGGCCGTACTACCTGAGGTCGTGTCTGCGCTTTCGGGCGGCGGAAGCGGCGAGGAAGAGAAAGTGAGGATGAAGGTCTTTCTCGAGGCCTGGCTGCAGGCCTGTGACGCGGTCGGGGACGCGCGCGGGGGGCTGTTGATTTACGATTTGAACGAGGATGGTTTGGACGACGTGGTCGCGATGCCGACGGTTGTAAGCGATGAAGGGTTCGGACCGGGCGGGTCGGATGGCGCTGTACTGATCCTGCACCAGCGCGTGGACGGCAGTTTTGAGACGGCCTATGCGCCGGAAGTCGAGGGACAGCCCACAGTCCTGAAAATTGGAGATGCCAACGGCGACGGCAGCCCGGATTTGGTCTGGCAGTTGGTGCGCTGTTCCACATTCTGTCTGGTCACTGTGAATGTCATGACATGGAACAACGAAAGCGGCGCATACGAATCGGTGATTGGGCCTGGCGCCACCATTATCGAAGGCACTGTTCTGGTTGACATGGTTGATGAGGAGTCGTCAGCGCTTCCGCGAATTCGGCGTCTGTGGCTGCGCGGCGGCGTCAGAGGAACGGATGCAAAAGGATTGAACATTCCTCACACGGAGATCTGGTACAGCATGGATGGGTTGCCAATGCGCCGTTTCACCTGGTCTTATGACCGGGCGAACGACGCCAGCAACTGCTTGGGGCTGCGATTGATCGAGGCGAATGCGGCGCTGCAGTCGGCGGGGCTGGAAGAAAACCGGACCAGCTACGGGACTGCTATCGAGATGTATAGGGCTGCATTGGAGTCTCCGAGTCTACAGCCTTGCAGTGTCCAGGGGACTGATCCGGAAGAGGAGATGGCTCTGTTGCGGGGCCTGGCGAGTTTCAGGCTGTTGCAGGTTCTGACATTGAATGGGCAGCGAACGGAAGCGGAAGCGCTGCTGGAAGAGCTGGAGGAAAACGAGCCTGACAGCAGGTACACGGAAGCGGCGGGGGCCTGGTTGGAGGCATACACATCGGTCCCCAACCCTGTGGCGGCCTGCGCCTCGGTGTTGTCGATATTTCTGGATAGTCCGGAACTGTGGCAGATCACCGAGGAGTTTGGGAGTGAACACCCTGCGCTGAGCATTCGCCAGGTCTGCTATGCGCCGAACAGCGGAGAGGAGTTTGAGTTCCAGCTTACTCCGAACTGGTAATTGCGGGGGCGCCGGCGGCCATGGCTTCCAGCAGCATCATGCCGAAGCCCTCGTATCTGCTGGGGAAGAGAAAGGCAACGGAGGCGGAATAGAGGGCGGCCTTGTCTTCCTCCTCCACCCAACCGATGCAGCGCACCTGGTCGTGCAGTTCGAGCTGGCTGACGAGCCGCCGCGGGTCTGGGAAGAAGGGCGTGTCCTGGCGGGGCATTGTGCCTGCGAGGACCAGTTTTATTGACGGGTCGCCGCCGAGGTCGAGGTATCTGCGGTAGGCGCGTACGATTCCCAAGACGTTTTTGCGCACATCAAAGCCGCCAAGATAGAAAAAGTAGCGGTCCGGCAGGGCGTATTTTTGCGCGATTTGCCGAAAGCGATGGCGGCTGCGGTCAAAGGCCACGCTTTCGTCGTTCAGTTCATCGGTGTTAGGCCCGTGATGGATGGCAAAGACGCGTTCTTCGGGAATGCTGAGATGACGAACGATGTCGCGCTTGCTCGCTTCGCTTACGGACAGTACGGCGGCGCAACGCCGGGCCGAAAGGGAGACCAGCCTGGTGTATTGCCGTACCAGCCATCCTCCTCGGTAGGGAGGCAGGAGGAGGGGGATTAGATCGTGGATGGTGACTGCGGTCGGCGCGGGCTGCCACAGGGGCGCGGCCCAATAGGGCACGATCAGCAGGTCTGCGCCCAAGCCGCGCGCGCGGCGAGGCACCGTGACTTGCTCCCAGTAGAGCTTGCCCAGTTGACGGGGGAGTCGCGGGGGCGGGGAAACGACTGTGGTCAGCGGGGCGGGGACGGGGGAGAGGCTTTGGCTCTGTTTGGGGTGGCGAGGCAGAAGCAGCGTGAACCTGTGGGTCTCCTGGCCGCTTTCGCCGTTGTCGGACGCGGGGGGGGCATTCAGTGCGGCCAGATGGGGCAACAGCCGGTGCAGGTACTGACCGCTGCCGGTGTTGGGTTGTCCCCAAAACCAGCCATTGACGACAATGTGCATGGCATCTTCAGCAGTCGGTGGACAGGAGACCGGGGGCGGCGGTCTCCCGGCTAGGCGTCGACCAAAGTTGCTCTAGCCCACGCCACAGTCCGGCGGAGCCCTTCATGGAGGTCAACATTAGCCTCCCAGCCCAATTCCCTCCCAGCCTTGGAACAGTCCAACCAGGTGGCCAGCACTTCACCGGCGGGGCGGGGCATGTAGGAGGGCGAGCGTCGGTATTCGGTCAGGTCGGCGAGAAGGCGATAGACCGTGTTTATGTCGGTAGGAAGGCCGGTGCCCACGTTGTAGGTTCCGGTCACTTCGCTGTTCAGAGCGATCACGTTGGCCCTGGCGACATCGTCCACGTAGACAAAGTCGCGCTTTTGGCGGCCATCGCCGGTGATGCGGGTCGCGTGGTCGGCGAGCATGGCTCCGGCGAAGATGGCGACGACGCCAGCCTCCCCCTTTACGTCCTGTCGCGGGCCGTAGACGTTGGCATAACGGAGGATGACGTATGGCAGGTCATAGTTCTGATAGTACAACTCTATGTAGTGTTCGCAGTTGAGTTTGTTGGCGCCGTAGTTGTCTTTCGGCTGCGGACGGCTTTCCTCGGTAAAGGGCGGCGCTTGCGGATCGGGGATCGTGTCTCTTTCCTCTTCGGATTCGTCGAGGGCCAGAACGGGAGATTTGCCTTCCCCATAGACTGCGCCGCCGGTGCTGGCGAATATGAATTTGGCGCAGTTATGGTCTTTCGCCAGCTCCAACAGATGCAAAGTGCCGATAATGTTTACCTCGGCGTAGGTAATGGGATCCTCCATGCTTTCGCGAACGTTGGCCAGGGCAGCCTGATGCAGGACGGCCTGCGGACGTTCGGCGGCGAACAGTTCCGCCAGCCCGTCCCGGTCGCGGATATCCACTTCATAGAGGGGAACGTCTGGGGGGAGATTAGTCCGTTTGCCGGTTCTCAGGCTGTCAGCGGCTACGACATCGTGGCCAGCCTTGCCCAGCCAGCGAATGATGTGGCTGCCAATGAAACCGGCCCCGCCCGTTACCAGAATTTTCACGAAGCACTCCTCTGCAAGAAGTCCGTTTCACAAAAATTCAGTATAAGGAGTTCAGGCGGAAAGGAAAAATCGGGCCGGGCGCGCGGGCGCGGCTGCGGGGGCCTCTTTCACTTGCCAGCGAGGCGAACAAGAGAAGCCGGGCATGGCCCAGTATTGGCGTTTAGGGCGGGCGACCGTATACTTCAGTATCCTGGCGGCAGACGGAGGAACGCCTGACCGCCGCCCATCATTCGAGAGCTACCCCGGGAGGCGACAGGTTGGGAATCCTGGTACACAATGCGACTGTAGTCACGCTTGACAGTTCGAACCGAATTCTGGCCGATGGCGGCGTCTACATGGAGGAAGACACAATCTCCGACGTGGGAGACAGCGGGCAGATGCTGAGCCGCTATCCCGAGGCGGAACGTTGGGATGCGCAGGGCATGCTGATGATGCCCGGCATGATCTGCGCGCACACGCACTTCTATGGAGCATTTGCCAGGGGGATGTACATACCCGGAGAGCCGGCCAAGGATTTTCCGGAGATTCTGCAAAAGCTTTGGTGGCCGCTGGACCGGGCGCTGGACCTGGAGGGTGTGCGGAGCTCAGCCGAGGTCTGCCTTGTGGACGCTATCCGCAATGGGACGACGACGTTGATCGACCATCACGCGAGCCAGAACGCGATCGATGGGAGCCTGGACGCGATCGCGGGGGCGGTGGAGGTCAGCGGGTTGCGGTCGGCGCTCTGTTACGAAGTGACGGACCGGGACGGCCTTGCTGAGGCACGCGCAGGGATTCGCGAGAACGTGCGCTTTGCCGAGGCCATTGAGGGCTCGGCGCTGGCAGGACGGGTTGCGGCCACCTTTGGCCTGCATGCCAGCATGACACTTTCGGACGAGACCCTCGAAGCCTGCCGCGCGGAAAGCAGCCGCTTCCATGTGCATGTCGCCGAACACCCGGCGGACGCCTGGGACAGCCTCAGCCGCAGCGGCAAGCGCACGGTGGAGAGGCTGCACGGGTTTGGCATCACAGGGGCGGACAGCATCTTTGCGCACTGCGTGCATATTGACGGCTGGGAGATGGCTTTGCTGAAGGAGACAGGCACCTTTGTCTCGCACCAACCCCGTTCAAACATGAACAATGCGGTGGGCGCGGCCAACATCCCGGCGATGTTGCGAGGCGGGGTGGCGGTTGGGCTTGGGAATGATGGCTTCAGCAATGACATGTTTGCCGAGATGAAGGTGACCGACCAACTGCACAAAGTGAGCAGCGGAGATCCCCGCACGCTGGGCGCAGGTAAGGTGTTGCAGATGGCCGTAGCCAACAACCGCACGTTGGCCGGACGTTTTTTCGAGAAGCCGGTCGGCGTTCTGGCCCCCGGCGCATACGCAGACCTCATTCTGCTCGACTACGAGCCGACGACGCCCCTGCACAGCGACAATTTGCCCTGGCACATATTGTTCGGCATCAGCGGAGGGCATGTGCATAGCACAGTTTGCCATGGGAAGGCGCTGATGCGCGATCGGAAGTTGCTCACGCTGGATGAAGCCGAAATCGCGGCCCGAAGCCGGGAGCGGGCACAGGAGACATGGAAACGGTTCTGGCAGTAGGGCAGTCGGCCGCAGTTCCCCGCGTGGAGAGGAGATTGCGTTGACCTATCCGACAGTCGCCGTTATCGGCGGGACGGGCGAGGAGGGTTCGGGGCTGGCGCTGCGCTGGGCCGCCGCGGGCTACCCGATTCTAATTGGAAGCCGAAGCCGGGAGCGAGCCGTTGCCGCGGCGGAGACGCTGCGTGCGCTTCTGCCTGACGGCCGGTCGGCGCGGATCGGCGGCGACAGCAACGCGGAGGCTGCCGCGGCCGCGGATCTGGTGGTTCTCAGCGTCCCGTATAGTTCGCAGGCCGGGATTATTGAACAGATACGGGCGGGCTGCGAAGGCAAGCCGGTGGTCAGCGTGGTGGTTCCGCTGAAGCCGCCGCGAGTGAGCCACGTATGGCGTCCGGCGGGCGGATCGGCGGCGGAAGAGGCCCAAGCGCTCCTGGGAAACGGGGCGCGCGTGGCGGCGGCTTTTCAGAATATCAGCGCGACACATCTGAAGGACCTGGACCATGTTGTCGACTGCGACATTCTCGTGACAGGCGACGACAAGGAAGCGAAGCAGGCTGCGCTCGATCTGGCTGAGGCAGCGGGAATGCGCGGCATTGATGCGGGTCCACTGGCAAACAGCGGCGTGAGCGAAGGATTGACGGCCGTCTTGATTGGGATCAACATTCGCAACAAAGTGAAGGGCAGCGGGATTCGGATTACGGGCGTATAACGGCACGGGATAACAGCACGGAGTCCCGGCAGCAGCAGTCCACTTGCAGTTAACCATCAGCCAACCTACTTATGAGCATCAGGGAAGTCATCGCCGAGTTGCGGCGGGACCGCGGCTTCATGGCCAACGTCACCGCGTGGGAAACATTGCCTGCGCGGACGGGGCGCTATGGAGAGATTCCGGCAGCGCTGCATCCGGCGGTGAGGGGGGCGCTCGTTGGGCGCGGAATAGAGCGGCTTTACAGCCATCAGGCCGAGGCAGTTACCCTTGCACTGGAGGGGCGGAGTTCGGTGGCGGTCGTGACGCCGACTGCAAGCGGCAAGACGCTATGTTACATGCTGCCGGTTCTGCATGCGCTGCTCCAGGACGCCGAGGCAACGGCGCTTTTCCTCTTTCCCACGAAAGCGCTGGCCCACGATCAGCTGGCAGAGATCCACGAATGGATAATCGAATTGAAGGACGCGGGTCATCTGGCTGCGGATGGGAGAAGGGAGACGGGCGGCGCCAGTTCATCCGGCCTGGCTGCCGGCCAGATTGCGGCGGCTTATGACGGAGATACGCCGGGCGCGCAACGGCGTCCGATCCGGCAGAATGCGAGGCTGATACTGACGAATCCGGACATGCTTCATGCGGGGATATTGCCCCATCATGGGGACTGGGAGCGTTTTTTCGCGGGGCTGCGCTATGTGGTCATAGACGAAATGCACAGTTATCGCGGAGTGTTCGGCAGCCACGTGGCGAATGTGCTGCGGCGGCTGCGGCGGGTCGCGGCCCACTATGGGGCGCGCCCGCAGTTCTTGCTGACGAGCGCAACGATCGCCAATCCAATGCAGCTGGCTGATAGCCTTACGGAAGGCGCTGTCCAGGTCGTCAACGACAACGGGGCGCCGCAGGGGAGCAAGCACATTGTATTGTATGCGCCGCCCCTGTACGATCCGATTCAGGGTCTGCGGCGCAGCAGCGTTTTGGAGAGCCAGGAACTGGCCGTCCGTTTTTTGCGAGGCGGTCTGCAGACGATTGTTTTCGGTCGCGCCCGCCTGACCGTGGAGCTGCTGCTCAGCTATATACGGGAACGGCTGCAGGGCAGTGGCGATGAGGAGGGGGGGGATCCTGTGCCTCTTCAACCGCGGTCGGTGCGAGGGTACCGAGGAGGATATCTGCCCCGTGAACGCCGCGAAATTGAGGCCGGTCTGCGGACAGGCAGGGTGCGGGGCGTGGTCGCCACGAATGCGCTGGAGTTGGGAATTGACATCGGCCAGCTGGAGGCGGCGGTGATTTGCGGCTACCCAGGTACGATTGCGGCGACGTGGCAGCAGTGGGGGCGGGTGGGACGCACCACGGGAGAATCTGTTGCGGTCCTGGTGGCAACTGCCGGGGCGCTGGACCAGTATATTGTCAGCAATCCGCAGTTTCTGCTGCGGCGGTCCCCTGAGAGGGCATTTGCCAACGCGGACAATCTGGCGCTGCTGGCGGACCAGATGCGCTGCGCGGCGTTTGAGCTCCCCTTTGTGGAGGGGGACCGGTTCGGGCGTTCTCCCTATTCCAGTGAGGTGCTCGACCTGCTCGTCGAAGAGGAGAGCTTGCAGCGGTTTGGCAACCGCTTCCTGTGGCGCGGAGACGGCTATCCCTCCCGCCAGTTCAGTCTGCGCAGCGCCGGCGGGGATCCTGTTGTTGTTCAGGCGGGGGCCAGAGAGGGTGGTTCCCAGGCGGGCGGCGGAGGCCGGCGGGATGTGGCGGCGAATCGGACCGCGGCCGATGGCCGGCAGGCTCCTGGCAGGGAGGAAGGCGCGTTCACTGTGATCGGGGAGGTCGACGCGTCCAGCGCGCCGCTCCAGATCCATGAGGGGGCGGTTTACATGCATGAAGGCCGCAGCTACCTGGTGGAAAGGCTGGACTTGGAGGAAAGACTGGCCTGGGTTTGGCCTGCGGAGGTCGAGTTTTACACAGAAGCCAGCACGGAGACCGAGATTGAGGTAGGGTCGGTCGAGGAGAGCCGTGCGGCCGGCGGGGCGCAGTTGGGGTACGGTGAAGTGATCGTAACCTCGCAGGTGACGCAGTACCGCAGAGTGCGGCGCTTCACGCATGAGAATCTGGGCGTTCTGCCGCTAGACTACCCGTCCACCACGCTGGACACAGCAGCCTATTGGGTGGAGGTGACGGCCGAAGCGCAGAAGGCGCTGATGGCGGCGGGGGACTGGCGGGATTCCCCCAATGACTACGGGCCCGACTGGCAGGCGCAGCGCGCCAGGACGCGGGAGAGGGACGGCTTCCGTTGCGCCGAATGCGGCGCGGCGGAGCGCGGCAGTCGCCAGCATGACGTGCATCATCGGGTCCCGTTCCGCGTCTTCAACTACATTCCTAGACTCAACAGAAATGACCGGGAGGCGAACCGGCTAAGCAACCTGGTATTGCTGTGCCGGCGCTGTCATCACAGGCTGGAGGCGGGTGTGCGGGCGCGGACGGGCATGGACGGGGTGGCATACGCCCTTGGCAATCTGGCTCCCCTGCATTTGATGTGCGACCGGAGGGATATTGGGGTTGCGATCATCCGTGAGCAGGGGAAGCGCGGGCTGCCTCCTCAGGCCGCGCCGTCTGTTTCCCACGCCGCGGAGGGCGAACCGGCCGGCCCCCGTGTCTACATTTACGAGAGCGTGCCGGCGGGGATCGGTTTCAGCGCGCAGTTGTATGCCCGGCACGACGAGCTGATGGCCGGGACTGCCGACCTGATCCGCCGCTGCGCTTGCCGCTTCGGATGTCCCGCGTGTGTGGGGCCCGTGTTGCGGGTGGACAGCGGGCAGTTGTCTGGCGGGCAGTTGTCCGGCGGGCAGAGTTCCGCTCACGTCCCCGCGGTTCGGGAGACCGGTCAAGCGGGTCAGGAGGTTTCGTTCTGGGAGGGGGCGGCGGGCCCGAGCCCGGCCCAAGGCGGAACGCAGGTCAGCGGGCATGCGGAGCCGCGGCCGCTGCTGGAAACGAAGAAGCTGGCGCTGGCGCTGCTGGCTGCGCTGGCGAGCGGCTGAACTGTCTTGCTCAGGCGCCTCCAACATGCAGAGCCATCGCAGAAAGCCGTGGATGGGACGCGAGGCCGACAGAGACGGATAGCGACCGGTCTGGCTTGGCTCCTCACTCCCCGCATTCACATATCCTGTTTCAACTGAGTAGCCGTGCGTCCGTGCGCATCGGCGCGAACGAGCGGCGGTGCGCCGGGCAGGGGCCGTGCTCTTCAATGGCGGCCAGATGGGTCGGCGCGGCGTAGCCCTTGTGGCTGTGGAAGCCGTAGGCGGGGAACCGCTCATGCAGCTGGCGCAGGAGCTGGTCGCGGTAGACCTTGGCCAGAATGGAGGCGGCGGCGATGGAGACGATGTGCAGGTCGCCCTTGGTGAAGCTCTGCTGGGGGATATTGAGGGAATTGAGCCGGACCCAGTCCAGCAGGAGGTGCTCGGGAGGCTGGGTCAGATTCCGGACGGCGCGGCGCATCGCCAGACGTGTGGCGGGGGCGATGCCGTTAGCGTCGATTTCGGCGGCGGCGGCAAGCCCAATGGACGAGTCAGTGGCCTGGACCTGGATCTGTTCGGCCAGTTCTTCGCGTCGTGCGGGTGGAAGCAGTTTGCTATCCTGGACCGCGGCCCACAGCCCTTCGCGTCGCGTGTTTACAGGCAGAATGACAGCGCCGGCGACGACCGGCCCTGCCAGTGCGCCGCGCCCGGCTTCATCAAGGCCGGCGACGCGCAGAAGCCCTGTGCGCCAGAGCTTCCGCTCCTCATTGAGGGAGGGATAGTCCTCTTTCGTTTCCCGGTTCGCTTTGCCCATCTCCGTAAGGCGGCGCCGCTACTTCCAGAGTATTTCAACATCCTGGCGAGGTTGGAAGCCGAGGATACGCTTGGTCTTCTCGTTGGAGAATTTGCCATGGGGCATGTCGGCAAAGACGAAAAAGACTTCACAGTTCGAGGGCAGGGCGTTGAGTTCGATGTCCAGCCCGAGGGTGAAGACTTCAGCGGCGTTTTCCCAAGAGATGACATAGGGGGCGTAGTGGTCGCCGGGTTGAATTGCCTCCGGGTCTTTGAAGTTGTAGAAGAGATAGGTCTGCACGTTGATGTCGTGGTGCTGGGTAAAGACGCGGCAGATTTCCAGCCCCATCGACTTGGTGATGGCGTAGATGTTGGTTCCGGACTGGGGCGGGATGTCGGGACCGATGTCGTAGTCGAAACACTCGGTGACGTTGGGACCGGCAACGGTGTAGTGCGGGCCGGTGTTGATGACGCGGCGGATATTGTGTGTGACCGCCGCTTGCATCATGTTGTAGCAGCCACGGGTGCTTACATCCCAGGCGATGCGGCGATCGCGGCGCAGGACTGAGAGGTTGACGATGGCATCCATGCCCTCGGCTGCGGCGACGACGCCGTCCAGGTCGGCTGCGTCGAGGTGGAGGAATTCGCCAGGCAGATCGTCTTTCGGCGGGTTGACATCGGTGATGCGCAGGTTGTGGGCGGGGGCGAGCTCGCGGGCGACATACGGCCCAAGCATGCCCGTGCCGCCGAGAATGAGTACGTTCATTGTGGTCTCTCCCCTACATGGGTGATCGAAAGGGCGTGTGGGGCGGTGGATTCGTTTGACCTGCAGCTTGCGGCGAGCGGAACGGGCTGGGCGAGGGCTTCGCTCACCGCGTCGGCGACCGTCTTGTTGGAGACGTCGCCCAAGCGCAGGATCTTGACTCCCAGACTGCCTTCGCGGGCGAATTCGCGGCTGATCTGCTCGGCAAGATGTATGCTGAGGGTTGGCGGCTGGGTGTTTGGCAGCGGCCGCCAGGTTTCTCTGACGCGGTAGCCGGAGGGATAGGCAGCCATGAGTTCGAGCGTGCTGAGCAGGATGATCTGGGAGACACCCTCCTCGGCGGCGGCCATGAGCAGGTTGTAGGTGCCGCGGGTGGCGGCGTCGAGCTGCGTGCTTGCGTCCTCGCCGGGCAGGGATTCCACGGAATGGACGATGGCGTCGATGCCCCGTGTGAGCAGATTGGTCGAGCGGTCGTGGCCCAGCGCGGAGAGCACGAATTCGTGCTCAGTTTCGACATGCGCCCGTTCAGTGAGCCTGACCTCATGGCGGCCGGCGAAGTGATCGGCCAAGTCCGCGCTGCGATCATTGCTGGCTGAGGTGATTAGTATCCGCATAGAGTTTCCTCCTTGATTGTTTAGGCCGACGCGCCGGAATAGAAGCGGATTCCCACCCGCCAGAACCAGCGGGAGACCAGGAGCATGGCAGCGGCGAGGGCGATGGTGCCAATGAGCGTTGAGGTGGTGATGCGTCCGCTGACGGCGGTGGCAGGCACAGTAGTGGCGAAGGCAACCGGGACGAGAAAGGTCAACACGGAGCGAAGCCAGGCGGGATAGATACTGACGGGCCAGCGGCCCGCCTGCCACATGCTCATGAAGATGACCTGGATATTTTCGACGCGCACGAACCAGAATGCGCAGGTGCTGAGCATAAGCCAAAAGCTGTAGATGATCAAGCCGCCGCACAAGAGCGTGACGGCGAAGACCACGGTCTCGACAAGCCCGAGGCGGGCTCCGAGCCGGACGAGCGCGGTAGCGAGCACCGGCAGGGCGATGAGCACGTCGACCAGGCGCCAAATCTCGATGCGTTGGATGCTGACGAGGACCTGGGAGTCGGCGGGTTTTGTGAGCGTGAAGTCGAGCGTTCCCTGGCGAACGTGCTCCATGAATTGGGTCATGGAGGGGCGGATGATGGTGCGAATGAGGCCGCCGATGAGGAAGTAGACGCCAATCAGAGCAAGAAGCTCTTCGGGCCGCCAGCCGCCCAGTGTGTCGGTATGGCTGAAGACGACGGCCAGCCCGCCGAGGGCGACGCTCAGATCAAGGGCGGACTGGACCATATTGATCCAGAAGTTGGCCCGGTATTCGAGTTCACCGAGGATGCCGACACGGACGTAGGTGGCGAAAAGGCGCAAGTAGAACATGGTATCAATGGAAATCAGGCGCCAAAGGCGGCGTAGCGTTTGATGCCGGCGCGGTAGATGAACTGCATAAAGAGGTAGCCTGCGACCAGCCAGAAGAGTTGCGCGCCGATGCCAATGAGCAGCTCTCTTGGCGTTATGCGCCCGAGAAGGAGCTCGACAGGGAACGCGAGCATCCAGCGAAAGGGCAGGATGTCGGCGGCGCGCTGCACGATCTCGGGGAAGAGGGAGAGCGGGGCCAGCTTGCCGGAGAAGAAGAGGCTGACGACGATGTAGGCCTGGTTCATGGCGTCAATGCGGGTAGTCCAGAAGGCGACCATGGCGAGGGACCACTCCCAATAGAAGCGCATAAGAAAGGCGAGAATCAGCACGGGCACGAAGGCGGCCAGGGTCCAGGGGAGCGGCTGCCAGGTTGCTTCGAAGAACCAGGCCAGGAGGAGGGTGATAGGCGCCATGACGGTCAGGGTCAGAAACTTGTAGCCGATATTGTCGGCGATGTCGCTGTGGATGGGATGGATGGGCTTCAGGAGCATAACTGAGAAAAGGCCCATGCGAATGCGGTAGACGTATTCCCACATGATCCACGTAAAGGTGGCGTGGCTCACCATCATCATGGCGATGAAGTAGACGACGAAGTCATTGGTCTCGTAGCCGCCGACGGACCCGCCCTGCTGCTCGGAGACTGTACGCCAGACAACGAGATACATCAGGGGCTCGATGATGCCGCCCAGGAGCCAGATCAGCATCGCAATCCGATACTGGAACTGCACCATGAGCGCGGTGCGGAAATAGCCTTTGTAGATCGGATAGTAGGCGAACATGCGCGTGCAGGGGTCTCCCTTCCCCAGATGGGTACGGAGCTGAAAAGTCAGGTCTGTGTGGCCTGCGGCGCGGGCCGGGAAGATTGGCCGGTTGATGTCATTCCAAGGGCTATACTATTCGCCGGACGGGCGCTGTGGGTCCTGTTGATCCAGCGGGTCAGGGGACTGACTGAAGACATGCTCGATCACGTCCTCAATGGGCGGATCCTGCACGGTCAGGTCCGATACATCCAACTCAGCAAGTATACGGCCGGTGACGGAGGCAGTCTCGGCTTTCGGAATTCGCAGGGTGACGCGGCCTTCGCTGTGGGCCATGAGCTCGCCGTACTGCGTCAGAGGCTGGCCGCGGGCGCCGTTGTGGAGTTCCACTTCGACCGTCTTGAAAGGGGCAAAACGATCGGCAAGGCCACTGAGTTCGCCATCATAGAGCGACTTGCCATGGTGGATGACGATGACGCGCTTGCATAGCGCTTCGACGTCGGCCATGTAGTGGCTGGTCAGCAGGACGGTTGCGCCCGTGCGCATATTGTATTCAGTAATGAACTGACGGATACGGCGCTGCATGGTGACATCGAGGCCGATGGTGGGCTCGTCGAGGAAGAGGACCGAGGGGCGGTGGAGAAGCGCGGCCGCGATTTCGCATTTCATGCGTTCGCCGAGGGAGAGATTGCGGGTCGGCTTTTGCAGCAGGGGCTCCAGATCCAGCAGGTCGGTCAGTTCGTCAACGGCCAGGCGGAATTGCGGTTCAGGAATGCGGTAGACGGCGCGATTGAGCTCGAACGTGTCGATGACGGGGATGTCCCACAGGAGCTGGTTGCGCTGGCCCATTACCAGGGTCATCCGGCGCAAGTAGTCGCGGTTGCGCTCCCAGGGGCGGAAGCCGAGCACGGTTGCGCTGCCGCCGGTGGGATGGAGGAGGCCGGACAGCATCTTCAGGGTGGTGGTTTTGCCGGCTCCGTTGGGCCCGAGGAAGCCGACGATTTCCCCTTCGTTGACGGAGAAGGAGATGCTGTCAACGGCTTGAACCGCGCGCGTTTTGCGCTTGACAAGACTGCGCATGGCGGCGACCAGGCCCGCTTCGCGTTCGTTGACAGTGTAGACCTTGCTCAGTTTATCGATGTGAATGACAGAGTCGTGTTCCACGGTGGATCAGTTTCCGTTGGCGTCGGGGCCGGCGGTCACGAGAGTATAGGAGTCTGTGCGCAGGTATTGTGCGGCCACACGCTGCACGTCCTCCTGGGTGATGGCGTTTATGCGTCCCTGGTAGGTCTGCAGGTAGTCCAGGCCGAGGCCGTACCATTCCATATTCAGTAGGATGGATGCCACGCCGTCGTTTGTTTCGAGGCGCAGGGGAAGCGTGCCGGTCATGTTGGCGATGCTGTCGGAGAGTTCTTCGTCGCTGACCGGTTCTTTGCCCAGTCGTTCGAACTCGTTGAGGATACTGTCGACGGCCTGGTCCACGTTTTGGGGGTTGACGCCGGCGAAGGCCACCCACGGGCCGACGCCGATGTCGGCGTCGAGCGCGCTGAAGCTGTAATAGGCCAGGCCCTGTCGCTCGCGTACGTTGTCGCCAAGCCGCCCCATCATGCCGAACTGGCCGAGGATGTTGTTGGCGACCTGCACGGCATGGTAGTCGGGATGGTTGCGGCGGATGGCGAGGCAGCCGATGACAACATCAGACTGGACCTTGCCGGGCATGGAGAAGGATTTGCGCTGGATGCCATTGGCGCCGGTGACCGGGGGGATGGTGTCGGCGGGGGGCGGTGGTTCCGCGCCGGAACGCCAGCCGCCGAAGTGGGATTCCAGCAGGGCCACGGCCCCCTCTGGCTCGACGTCCCCGCTGACGACGATGATGGCCTGGTTCGGGTGGTAGTGATCACGGTGGAAGCTGACGGCATCGTCGCGGCTGATTTCGCCGATGGTCTCGACATAGCCGGAGGTGGGTAGTGCGTAGGGGTGGTCTCCGTAGATCATTTCGTTGAACCGGCGGTAGGAGACGCTGCGTGTGCTCTGTTCCCGCTCCTGGAGGCGCACGAGCCACTGGCCGCGCACGCGTTCGATATGTTCCGCGGGGAAGGTTGGCCGCTGCAGAATGTCGGCCAGGATTTCCACAATGAGCGGGAAGTCTTCCACGAGGCTTTCGCTGCCAAAGTTGGTCGTATGGGAGCCGCCGCCGACGCTGATGCTGGCGCCGACCGATTCCACGGCTTCATTGTAGCGGTCAAAGTCATAGTTGGCGCTGCCGCGGCTCAGGAGGGAGGCGGTGAAGGAGGCCAGCCCGGCCAGCCCTGGCGGTTCATTCACGCTGCCGGCGCGCAGGCATCCTTCCAGCATGACGACGGGCGCGGAAGGGTTGGGGCGGACGAGAACGGTAATGCCGTTTGCGGTCTGGACGCGATGGATTGTCTCGGGGCCGACTGTCGGCTGTCCGCTCTGGGCGGCGCGGGCGGATACATAGCGACTGGGGAAGTGTAGCGACGGAATTTTGTTCATCAGGTGTAACGTTCCTCTATCGGGGTTGGGTAAGTTCGGCCACGAGGATGTCGAGTTCGGTATTGGGGTCTGCGCCGGTCTTCATGGCGAAGTCGGAGGAGAGGAGCCGATCGAGAATGCCTTCCAACTGCGGGATGGCGTAGTTGCGGCTCTGCGCCATTGCTTTTTTGACGGGAAAAGGGCTTTCGCCAACGCGGCCGGCGATGTCGAACTCATTGCCGGGCGCGCGCGCGGACTCATCTTTCACTTTGAGCATAATGCGGTACTGCCTGGTGATCATGGTCAGGAGGTAGAACGGGTTGGCGTCGCTGCGGCGCAGCTCGTAGAGCGCCCGCATCGCTTTGCGGCCATCACGCTGGCCGATTGCGTCGGTCAGGTCCCAGATGAGCGCCTCGCTGGTATCGCTCACGAGGCGTTGCACGTCGGCGGCCGCGATGGTCCTGCCACTGGCATAGGAGCGGAGCTTATCGAGTTCGAGAGTCAGGCGGCGGAGATCGGCGCCGACATAGGTAGCCAGCAGTTGCACAGCTCTACCTTCGATGGCGACGCCATCCTGTTTGGCGGTCTGGGCGAGCCAGCCTGGCAGGGCGCGGGCATCGGGTGTGTTCAGTTGTTCGATGGCAAGGCGTCCGTCTTTGCTCAGTTGCTCGAGCCCGGCCAAGTCCTTCAGTCCTTTCCAAATGGCGCGTCTTCTGTCAAGTTTTTCTTCGATCAAGACGAGGTCATTGGAGACAGATGGGCCGGCCAGCCCTGTGAGAATCTGTCGCGCTTCGTCCTGCCCGGCTTTGTTCGGCGCCTTGGCTGTGCCGAGGCGGGATTCGAGGCGGGTCAGGTAGTCGCGCACGATAATCAGGCGGCGGTCGGCGAGGAAGGGCATCGCGCCGGCATGGTAGAGAATTTCGGCTGCATCGGCGCGTGCGCCATCCAGTTCAGCGATGTTCAGGGAGGCTGTTTCGGCGTTTCCGAGCGCCTGCTTCAACTGGCGCAGGCGCTGCCCCAGCAGGAACTCATCGGGGGCAAGGAAGAGATAGCTGGTCAAGGCGCAGTCCAACTCAGTGGGCAGTGCGAAACTTCATTGCAGCGCCGCGAAGGTGATGCGGTAGGCCTGCCCGCGGCGCACGGGCGCGACCTTTACGGACCCGAGGTCTCCGGTCGGGATACGGGTCGTCAGCCGCTGAAGCCTCATTCCAAGCGGCCGCGAAATCAGAAGGGCAAGAGTCATGAGGCCGGCGGTCCAGGTCATTCTGTCAAGGGGCAAGCTGCCGCTGTTGGGCTGGCGGCGTCCCGGGGGCCGGTCGGCGGCGGCAGGCTGTTCCGCCGGGTCCAGTGGGTCGGCGTCGCCGGGAATGCGGCGGCGCGAGTTTTGCCAGTTGAAGCTGCCGAGAAAGGCAGCCGCGGTCACGAGAAGGATGCTGGTGGTGAGATTGGTGCCGCAGTTCGGATGGAAGGCCAACTGCTCCTCGCCGTTCTGGAGGCGCCGCACAGCTTCGCCGACCGCCTCTTCGATCGCTTTGACGGGCAGTTGCCCGTAGAGCGTGAAGCCCCAAGGATCGCTCATGCCGGCAAAGACGCGGCTGGGGTAACTGGCCGTCAGAAGATGAATGGTGGCGTGTTCGATCGCGTGATGCTGTCTGGTTTGCTGGAGGATGGAGGCGAAGGCCCCAGGCATACGCGGTTACCCTTCCAGTAGCGCTTGGGCGGCGCTGACGACGGCTTCGACGGTGAGGCCCAGGTTAGCGTAAACGTCCTGCTGGGGCGCGCTGGCGCCGAAGCGGTTGATTCCGATGGCTGCGCCGCGGGCGGGATTGTTGCCGACCCAGCGCTCCCAGCCCTGGGTGACGCCGGCTTCGACGGAGAGTTTAAGGGCGTTCTCCGGCAGCACTGCCTGCTGGTAGGCGGGCGGCTGCGCGGCGAAGAGCTCCCAGCTGGGCAGGCTGACGACGCGCACGGCGGCTCCATCTTGGGCGAGGCTCCGGGCGGCGTCGTAGGCGAGTTCAAGTTCGCTGCCGGAGGCGATAAGGGCCATCTCGGGCGCGGTGCCGGTTGCGCCGTTGCTCTGATAGAAGACGTATCCGCCCTGGGCCGCGCCGGCGGCTGCGGCGACACCAGCTCCGGCTCGATCATAGACGGGCAGATTCTGGCGGGAAAGGACGAGCGCGGTGGGTCCACTTTGATTTTTCAGCGCGGCTCTCCAGGCCTGGGCCACCTCGTTGGCGTCGGCGGGTCGGATGACGGTGAGGTTTGGAATTGCGCGCAGCGCGGCCACCTGTTCGACGGGCTGATGGGTGGGGCCGTCTTCACCGACGCCGATGCTGTCGTGGGTGAAGATGTAAATGACCGGCACGCCCATGAGGGCGGCAAGGCGGATGCTGGCGCGCATATAGTCGCTGAAGACGAGGAAGGTGCCGCCGTAGGGGATGACACCCCCGTGCAGGGCCATGCCGCTGAGGACGGCGCCCATGCCGTGTTCCCGAACGCCGAAGCGGAAGTTGCGGCCGCTGTAGGAGTCGGGCTGAAAGTCAGGGCTGCCGCTGATGATTGTCTTGTTGCTGGGCGCGAGGTCGGCGCTGCCGCCGATGAGGTTGGTGATGACGGGCGCGAGGGCGTTGAGCGTATCGCCGCTGGCGTTGCGGGTGGCCGCGCTGCCGCCGGCCTCGAAGGCGGGCAGGGCGTCCTCCCAGCCGTCGGGCAGTTCGCCCTGCAGCATCGCTCTGAGCTGGGCGGCAAGGTCGGGGTGGTCGGCGGCGTAGGCATCCCAAAGGGCGCTGTCGTCGGATTCCAGACTTTTGCCGCGCTCGACAGCCTGGAGGCAGAAGTCGCGCACGTCGTCGGGCAGAAAGAAGGACGGCTGCTGCGGCCATTCGAGGTTGGCCTTGGTCTGGGCGACCTCTTCGTCGGGGAGCGCGTCGCTGTGCATATCGGGCTCGCCCTGTTTGGGCGCGCCGAAGCCGATGACGGTGGCGCAGCCGATGAGGCTGGGGCGGGGGTCCTGTTTGGCGGCGGCGATGGCGGCATCGACCGCGGCGCCGTCCATGCCGTCCACTTTGAGGACGTGCCAGCCGTAGGCCTCGAAGCGCTTGTACTGGTCTTCGGTAAAGGCCAGGTCGGTGTAGCCGTCGATGGTTACGCGATTGTCGTCGTAGAGATAGATCAGTTTGCCGAGGCGCAGGTGACCGGCGAGGCTGGCCGCTTCCTGGGCGACGCCTTCCATGAGGTCGCCGTCGCTTACGATTGCGTAGATGTGGTGCGAAACGACGTCGTAGCCGGGGCGGTTGAAATTTGCGGCGAGCCACTGTTCGGCGATGGCCATGCCGACGCCGTTGGCGAAGCCCTGACCCAGGGGACCGGTGGTGGTCTCGACACCGGGGGCGTGGCCGTACTCCGGGTGGCCGGGCGTCATGCTGCCATACTGGCGAAAGTTTTTGAGCTCCTGGAGCGGGAGATCGTAGCCGGTGAGGTGTAGCAGGGCATAGAGGAGCATGGAGCCGTGTCCGGCGCTGAGGATGAAGCGGTCGCGGTTGTGCCAGCTGGGGTTGGCCGGATTGTAGCGCAGATGTCTGCGCCAGAGTGTCAACGCGGCGGTTGCCATGCCCATGGGCAGACCGGCGTGTCCGGAGTTGGCGGCCTGCACGGCGTCCAGGGCCAGCATGCGAATGGTGTTGACGACATTTTCTTCCAGTTCCGGGTCGAGGGCGGCGCTTTCGAAAGGCAGGGAGACATCGCCCTGTCCGTTGGTATTGGGTGACATCGGTGGCAGAATCCTTAGCGTGAATGGTAGCTGACAGCCGGCGGCGGGTTTAGAAGGCCTTGGCCGCGGAGATTACTTTGGATTATAGCGCGATCGCAGGAAGATCGAAAGATTGCGCCTTGTACAGGTCAGCGAAGAGACCGTCGCGCGACAGCAGCTCATCCTGGTAGCCGGTCTCGACAATGCGGCCCTGGTCGATGACCAGGATCCTGTCGGCGTTGCGGATTGTGGACAGGCGACGGGCGACGAGAAGCGCAGTCCTGGGGATCTGCCTATTGAGTTCCTCCTTGATGAGGGGAAAGGAGGCCTTGGGCGCTTCGGGATGGATTGACGCGGACATGGGGTTCTCCTGGCGTCGGCCACATTCGCAGACTGGCGGGCGCGGCAGGAGTGGATTGTAACATGCGCGTCAATGGGGAGAACCGCAGTGGTCGGTGGGTGGCGGGGGGAGGGGCAGCGGGGGCACTGGCGGCGCCCATTCGGCTGGACAGCCTTTGCCAATGTCCACACATTGCCGGCGGGGCACGCTATTGCGGGCGGCGTTGCGGGCGGTGTCCACCCGCACAAGGGAGGGCCGAAGGCCCGACCGCACAACTGCAGGGGTCAGTGGCGACTGCGCTTGCCCTGCTCGGGGGCGCGAATTGGCTATAGCTTAGTCGTTTCCAGAGGTGTACGAATTTCACCTCCACTCTGGACTGCAACCCCAAATTAACCCCGTTTGACAAGGCAGACTATCTGTAGCATGATGGCTTGCGGAATCAGATTCCGCAACTACTCCCAATTCTTATTATTGCGACCCAGTATTCCATCTTCCTTCCGGCAAGTGGGCGACGCAGCCTTTTCTTATCTTGTTGTTTGGACTGAACGCTATGCTCAGCGGCTTGGCAAGGTAATGGGATTTCGTAAGGATTGCTGTTACTTTATGACGCCGCTGAGGATATTCACCATTACTTTTTAGGTATTCAATAACATTATGACGGACAAAAGGCATCGCACAGTCGTTGCCGTAGAAAGAGCAGTTGATGTTCTTCTATATTTGGCTAGGCGCTCCATTCCTGCTGGTGTGACTGACCTTGCTAAAGACCTCAACTTGAGTAGTGGTGCGGCTCATCGTTATTTGACGTCTCTCGTTGAAAAGGGCTTAGCGATCCAGCATCCGGAAACTGACAAATATTCTTTAGGGCCATCTGTGCTAATTTTGTCTCAGGCTTTTCTCAACCAATTGAGCTTCAGATCTCGGGCCCTGCCCTATATGAATGACCTCCATCAGTTGTCCGGAGAGACAGTTTCCTTAGCCGTCCGCTACCAGGACCGCCGCATCTACGTTGATCAGATCGAGGGTACCAATCCGCTGCGCTATAAGGCCGAGACCGGAAAGCCGTACCATTTATATTATGGATCACCTGGCAAGGTCATTTTGGCCAATCTGTCGGAGCACGAGATTAAGACAATCCTCCAAGATCCAAATCTGCGACTGCCCGCCACGGATGCTCCGGTGGACCGAGAGGCGCTGCTAAAGGAACTGAGTCAGATACGAACACAGGGTTATGCAACCAGCATCGGCGAGACTCTGTCCGGGCTTAGCGGTGTCTCCGCTGTTATCAAAGATCATACCGGGGAGGTAGTTGGAACTGTCGGGATCAGCGGTTTATCTTTGCGGTTCACCCCGGAAAAAATGGCCGAGTTCGGAAGCATGGTTAAAGAGGCCGCCCAGGAAATCTCGAAGGAGTTGGGACATTTGATCGCGAATCGGGGAGAATAATGAACCAACGTCGTTTTTTGATAACCGGTGGCCAGGGTTGTGTTGGGGCCTGGGTGGCTAAAAACCTGGTGCAGGCCGGAGACCCAACGCTGGTATATGATCTGGATCTCGAGCCCAGGCGGATGGCGTTGCTGATGAAACCAGAGGAGATTGCCAGCATAACGTTTATCCGGGGCGATATAACCAATGGCGAACAGCTGACTCAGGTCATTGGGGATTACGGCATTACCCGAATTATTCATCTGGCTGCGCTGCAACACCCTGACTGTCACGCTAACCCGATAAGGGGCGCTCAAATAAATGTTATCGGCGCCTTGAACGTCTTTGAAGCAGCAAAACGCTTTCCAGATCAAGTGCATCAGTTGGTCTACGCCAGTTCATCGGCGGCCATGGGCCCTGAAGAAGCCTATGCGGTCATGCCTGTTCCTGACGATGCCCCCCTCTTTCCGGCCAGCTACTATGGAGTCTTCAAGGCGTGCAACGAGGAGAGTGCCCGGATCTATTGGTTGAATGAGAGACTGTCCAGTATCGGCTTACGTCCTGGGGTACTCTATGGACCGGGACGAGACGAAGGACGCAGCGCGGGACTGACAGTAGCCATTAAGGCGGGGCTAGCGGGACAGCAGTTCCACATCGACTTTGGCGGACGCATAAACGCCCAGTTTGTAGATGACGTTGCCAAAGCCTTCATCGCCTGCGCTAAGGCCGAACACAAAGGTGCGTCAACGTTTAATTTGCGCGGGATAGTGGCCTCAATCCCCGAGTTCGTGGCCGAGATCGAGCGACAGATCCCATCTGCCCGCGGACTTATCACCCATGGCCAGGAGCATATCCCCGCACCATCAGACGTAGACGACAAGGGGCTACGTGGGCTCATCGGACAGGCTCCAATCACTCCCCTGGCTGATGGTATCGCCCAGACCAGAGCGATCTTTCAACAAATGGTATGAGACGGTTGGCTAGCCCCATGGTCCAATCTTCACTTGCCGAAAGTCGTTCGTCAAGTCAGGTGGCAATTCGCCTATCGAAGGGAGCAAGCTATGTCTTTGATTGTCGGAGCCAGCACCTATTGCTATCTCTTTGATCACTCTTTAGATTCTACATTGGAGCGCTTTGCAGCCATCGGCTTCAAGCAGTTAGAGATAATGACCTGCCCACCGCACGTATGGACCAGAGATTTGGATGCAAAGGCGCGTCAGGAACTGCGCCGGAAAATCGAGTCCTATGGCTTGCAGGTGTTCTCCAGCCAGCCCGGTATCTGGCCGGAGCTTTCATTAGCTTCGCCCAACCCGGGCATCAGAGGAGAAGCAATAAGGCAGATGAAGGAAAACATTCAATTGCTGCATGATCTTGGGGGTAAGGTGCTGGGTATCATGCCGGGAACGATGATTGGCAAAGTAGGCCCAAGCAAAGACCAGGCGTTGGAACTGGCTCGGCAAAGTATCAGTGCCTGCGCAGACGATGCGGAACGCCTTGGCATAACCATTGCTGTCGAGAATGTACCACGTGGCTTCGTTGCCACGGCAGACGACGTGTTGCAGCTTATTCAGATGGTTGGAAGCCCGGCGGTCAGGGCAACCATCGACGTGGGCAATGCCAATGTGATAGAACCGCCGCTGGAGGCTCTGGAAAGGGCCAAAGAATACCTGGCCATGGTCCATTTGAATGACAATGACGGCCAATTTGAAAAACTGCCAGTGGGTCAGGGGACGATTGATTTTGGAGCGATAAGCAACAAACTGCTCGAAATTGGATACACGCGCCCTTGTATATTGGAGATTGTCATTCCCGGCGGCACTGATGAAGACTTTCGGGTATCCAAGACGGCACTTGAAGAGTTGGGCTGGCAAACCTGAGTTGCAAGGGAGAGACAACATGACTAAAGGATCATTGACAGGTGGGGAAATTGTAGTTAGGTGCCTGGAACAAATGGGCGCGGACTATATCTTTGGAATGTGTGGTCACACCGGTGCAGCCATCCTAAGTGCGCTTGAGGATTCGAAAATTAAATTCATCAGCACCCGCCACGAGTCTATCGCTTCTCATGCTGCGGACTGCTACTTCAAGGCCAGCCATAAACCGGCCCTGGTATTAACACACATTGGTCCTGGCCTGACCAACGCAATCACCGGTGTGGCCCATGCTGCCCTCGATTGCACACCAATGCTCGTCATTGCCGGCGAAGTACCGACTTATCGCCATGGCCAGGAGTCTTTTCAAGAGTTAAGCATGCATGCCGACGCCTCTCAGCACGAAATCTACCGTCCTTTCGTCAAGCGGGCCTGGCGGGTGGAACGGATCGACCTGCTGCCTTATGTCATGACGCGTGCTTTTAACACAGCTGTATCGGGCCGGTCTGGGCCGGTATTGATCAGCATCCCTATGAATCTACTCAGCACAAAGGCCGACGTGGAGATACCAGACTTGTGGGAGCATATGGCCACCGGCTCCGGGGCAAGAGGCGATGCAGCCCAAATTGCCAAAGCCGCCGAATTGTTGGTACAGGCCGAGAGACCGGTCATTTTCGCCGGGGGAGGCACGCTGCTATCCGAGGCCAGCCAAGCCCTAACAGAGCTAGCCCATTATCTGAGCATACCGGTGACGACCAGCGTCATGGGCAAAGGTGTTTTTGATGAGCAGGACCCTCTGGCGATGGGGGTAACCGGAATTGGCGGAACCTCGGTGGCCAATAGAACAACGCTGAACGCCGATGTCATCTTAGCCCTGGGCACCCGCTTTAACGAGCATGATACCTGTTCGTGGGACTCCCAATACACATTTGCCATTCCCCCCACCAAGCTTATTCAGGTTGATATCGAGCCCGGCGAAATTGGCAATCACTATCCTGTTGAGATAGGGATCGTTGGGGATGCCGCGGCGGTCCTGAGCGACGTACTGGCGGCAGTAAGAGAGACCGTACCTCAGCGGGATGTTTCGCCGTGGGCCAAGGAGCGGCAGGCCGAGATGACTGACTGGCGGCGGGAAGCGACCAAAAGCCTGACATCCAATACGACGCCCATCCATCCGCTGCGCGTTATGCATGAGATTCGGACCCTGTTGCCCCGGGATGGCATTGTGGTGACCGATACCAGTACGTCCAAGAGCATCACCACTTCGCAAATGGTGTGCTATACGCCCAGGACCCTTATTACCTCTGGCGGTGGCTGGGCGACCATGGGCTTTGGTCCACCGGCTGCTCTGGGCGCTAAACTGGCCTATCCCGACAAGCCGGTTTTGGCGATAACGGGAGATGGTGGATTCACCGTTTTTCCGCAAACGCTGGCTGCGGCTGTTGAGTATGATATTCCGGTTATCTGGATCATCTTGAATAACTACGGCTACATTTCGATCAGAGGTATTCAAAAGGCCTACACCGGCAGCACCTTCGGCACCGAGTTCAAAATAGAGAAAACTGACCAGCCGTATAATCCCGACTTTGTGCAGTTGGCCCAGGCTTATGGTGTCCGGGCCAAAAGAGTAGAAAAAGCTGACGCCTTAGAATCGGCTCTTAAAGAGGCGCTGGCTGTGCAGCAGCCTTATGTCTTGGACGTGGTTGTGGACCCCGAAGCGCCACTCCCAAGGTACGGAGCCTGGGATGCACAGGGATTGTATATGGAATAGAGATTATGGGAGAAGTCGGGAAATCCCCAGGCTCACAAATAAGCACGCTTGAGCCATGGGATGAAAGGCTAGCATCTCTTGCTTGTCCATACTCAAGCCGGCTTCTCCTGTAAGCGTAAGCGACAGAGACCCATTGAACTAGCTGAAGCTGCCTTGCCACCGCAAGGCCGACATTTACGCTTGGGTTTCTCACCAGTAAGGTCAACAGCTGGCTGCTATTTGTAGAGGAATAGGATCAACACAGTGATAGGGATCGGCTTAATCGGCTGTGGGGGGGTGGCTCAGAGCGTACACATCCCCAATCTAATGAAATTACAGTACCAACAACGCCCTATTGCCGAGTTGCGAGGTGTGGTAGATGTGATCAAGGAGCAGGCTGAGATGGTGGCCCAGGCAACCGGCACACGCGCTTATCCCACGGTCGGCGCGATGCTGGACGATCCTGCCATTGATGCGGTAATGATCCTCACGCCTGAGACATTTCACGCTTCCCTCGCTATCCAAGCCGCCATGGCCGGACGACATGTTTTCATGGAGAAGCCCATTGCTACGTCCCCTTCTGCGGGTGAAGAAGTGGTGCAACGATGCGCCGACCAGAGCGTTAAGCTGATGGTGGGCTACATGATGCGCTTCGACTCCGATTGCAACAAGACGAGAGAACTCTTGAGCCAAGGACTCATCGGCCAGCCCTTAACCTGCAACTCGATCTACATCTGGCCAATAGATGTGGCCGATTATTATGGTTTGATCTTCAAGGCGGACAGCGACAATGAATCGGCAGAGGCGGAAGAGGAACGCCCAAATGTTCCTGACGACGAAATTCCTCCTGGCCTGGTCAGAGATACCTGTTCTCACTACATCAATCTTTTGCGCTATTGGTTCGGAGAGGTCAAGAGTGTTTGGGCCGATATTGATGAGGATAGACCTTTCATTGTGATGCGATTCGAGAGTGGCCTGCTGGCTACGCACCAGATCAGCGGTATTGGGGAAGGCACGCGCGAGCACCTGATCACCGGCACGGAAGGCTACATCCGGACCCGGCTAGGCTATCCCCACATTCCCTTGGATTTTGGCAAGACCACCTTTTTTTCTACACGATATCGTGAGTTACGAGAACCAGTTTTTCCTCGGGTCAATATGTACGAAGCAGAGCTGGAGCATTTTGTCCAGTGCATCCTTGAGGATCAGGAGCCTCGAAGCTCAGGCTTCGATGCTGCTAAAGACCTGCAGGTAATGCGGGCCGTATACGAAGCGGCAGCAGACAGGCGAGAGGTCGAGGTAGGGAGTAAAGAAAGATGACACAGCTGGCGATCACAGGCGGAAACCCGGTTCGGGACAAACCCTTCCCTGCCTGGCCGGTCTGGGATGACACGGAGCTAGAGGCACTCTCCGAGGTCGTACGCAGCGGTGGGTGGAGTATCTTTCGGGGAACCAAGGTTAGGGCCTTGGAGACACAATTCGCCGCGTACCAAGGGGCTACGTATGGAGAGGCGTGCATGAGTGGTACGGCCGCCCTGGAGGTGGCTTTAAGAGTGGCCGGGGTTGGAGCAGGGGACGAGGTTATTGTGCCGGCATTGACTTGGCTGACCACGGCCAGTTCGGCCTTATTCGTCAATGCAACTCCGGTCTTTGTCGACATTGAGCCTGATACCTACTGTATTGCCCCCGAACAGATCGAAGCGGCGATCAGCGAGCGCACCAAGGCGGTCATTCCTGTTCATCTGTACAGCTGCCTGGCAGATATGGACCGCATTCTGGATATCGCCCAGAAGCATGACTTGGTGGTGATAGAAGACTGTGCCCACACCCATGGTTCCCGCTGGCGGGGCCAAGGGGTTGGCTCTGTTGGCGATCTGGGTTGTTTCAGTTTCGAGGCCTCTAAGACCATGACTTCGGGTGAGGGAGGAATGATCCTCACCAACAACAGGGAAATGAGCGAGCTTTGTCATGCCTACATTAATTCCGGACGGTTGCGGAAGGGTGATCGCTCAAGCCAGCAGGTGCTGGGCCGGAACTATCGTCTGACTGAATTTCAGGCAGCTATCCTGCTGGCTCAATTGAACCGGCTGGACGAACAAACGGAACAAAGGCAAAAGAGTGCTCTTTATCTGGATAAGGAACTAGGCAAGATTCCTGGAATCAGCCCTTTAAAACGGAACCCCCGGGTAACCAGGCAGGGGTTCTATGCCTATGTATTTAAGTACAATGGCGAGGGTTTTCAAGGAGCATCGCGTGGACAGTTCATAGCCGCTCTTTGTGAAGAGGGAATCCCTATCAGCCCTGTTTATGAGCCGGTTCCCTCATCCGTCCTGTTTTCGGGCGCGGCATACCGGCAGTTGAGTCTGCCAGTAACGGAGCAGGCCAGCTACAGTGAGGCCGTTGTCTTGCCTCAGGCTGTCTTGCTGGGGACGCAAGCGGACATAGACGACATTATCGAGGCAATACGAAAGATTTGGCAGCATGCGGACGAGTTGGAGGATCTGGGGTTGGAAAAGTATAGAAATGTCGTGGCCAGAGGGCCAGACTTCTATACGATGCCGGCAAAGCCTTAAACACACGTTCTATAGAACCCGATCAGGAGAGGAATATGGAACCTGTTTTTGAACGGCAACGGGCCACATTGCTCATGGAGCAGCAAGGTATGGACCTACTTCTGGGTATCGGCAGCCACAATGTGGGATACCTTAGTGGACATTGGGGGCGGTCTCAATACGCTGAATTCCTGGTCGATGGAGAGCCTAACTTTGTCTTGGCTGCGCTTCCCAAAGATCCTGATCAGGCCTCGCTCTTCATCGCCCATGTGGCGGCCAAAGTGGCGAACTGGATGGAGGAGCAACGATACTACGGACGCAGTCCTCATCTGGAATCTATCGCCCCAGGGATCTACCATTTTCTGTCAGACCTGGAGAAGGACACGACCCTGGCGGAATGTCTGGCCACAGCTCTAGCCGAACTCGGACTGCCGGCCGCGACGATTGGCCTGGATCTGGACCACACGCCAGTTAATATGTTTCAGGAACTAAGAGACGCCTTGCCACAGGCTACCTTCGTCGATGCTTCCAGCCTGTTCTGGCGTCTGCGCATGGTGAAGTCAGAGGAAGAGATCAAGCGGATCAGGAAGGCGGCCCGGGTAGGGGAGCTGGCCATTCAATCGGCATTCGACGTAGCCCAGGAAGGGGTACGTTGGGGAGCGCTGTGGGATGCCATTGAGCAGACCTATGAGCAAGAAGGCGCCGAGCATGCCTTTGTTCACCTTGGGTTTGGCCCTAAGGCCAGGCAAGACGGTGCGGAGTGGGAATATGAGTATGTCCAGTCAGGTTGTTACCTTCCAAAGAAGACAGGAATAGCCAGGGACAAGCCGTTGTGGCGCGGCGACGTAGGGCGGATCGATCTGGGATGTTTCGTGGATAAGCCCTACCACTGCGACTTGGCCCGGGTGGCCGTGGTTGGCGAAGCGACCGATGAAATGAAGCGGGTTTATGCCGCTATGGTGGAGTCCTATCGCAGGATTGCGGCAGCAATCAAACCCGGCGTCGAAGCCGCACAGCTTTTCCATATTGGCTATAGACCGTTGGCCGATGCAGGGTTGCAGCCCACGGTTGTCCTGTTAGGCCATGGGCTGGGAGTGGATACCCATGAGCCGCCCTGGTTGTTGCCGACAGATCATACACCCTTGCAGGCCGGCATGGTTTTGACTATCGAGGTGGTCGTCTATACCGATCAGCTGTGGAGTATGAACCTGGAGGACATGGTGTTGGTGACCGAGGATGGTTGCGAGTTTCTAACCACCTGGGGTCATATTGATGGTCTACCGCAAATGGTGGTTATGTCTTGAATGATTGAATGAAGGAGGTTGACAGATGACGCTTGGTCTGGGAGCTTGCACTTACACTTATGTGTTTGACCATTCCTGGGAAGCTACTTTGGAGCGTCTCGCCGCTCTGGGATTCAAGTGGCTGGAAGTCATGACCGCCCCACCCCACATCTGGCCCAGGGATTTAGATCCTAAAGCCAGGGAAACGCTGCGCCGGCAGATTGAATCCTATGGGATGCAGGTGATTTCGAGCCAGCCGGCGTGGCTGGAACTAAACCTGGTCGCCTTCAATCCGGGTATTAGAGCGGAAGTCGTGAAGCAGATGAAAGAAAATATCGAACTGCTTCATGACCTTGGCGGTAAAGTCCTTGATATCTTTCCCGGAAGGCGGGAGGGTCTGGTCGCCCCGAGTATGGAGACGGCCTGGGCTCTGGCCAAGGAGATCTTCTCAGCTTGTGTAGAAGATGCGGAACGCTATGGGGTCACGCTTGCTATCGAGACAGTACCGCGCGGCTTTATCGAGACGGGAGCGCAGGCGGCTCAGATGGCAGAGGAGATCGGCAGTCCCGCTATGGGTGTGTGTGTTGATATAGCCAATGTCAATGCTGTCCAATCTCCGATAGCGGCTTTGGAGGAGGCCAAGGAAAGGCTGGCCCTGGTGCATCTCTCCGACAACTATGGCGAGCATATCCATGCGCCCATAGGCGAAGGCAATGTCGACTTTGCCGCAGTGGCCAAAAAGCTGCGGGAGATTGAATACGATGGCGTTTCACTTCTTGAGGTCATGACTCGAGACAAGGTGGACGAAGCCTTCGGCCAATCTAAACTCAGGTTGGAAGAGCTGGGCTGGCAGAGTTGACGAACTCTCCACGGAGAATGGGTGCTGAAAGGAGGTCACATAAAGGAAAGATTAAACTGGTTTTCTGTTGGCGCAACATTTAGTTGCTTAAGGGAGAAACCCCGGTCAGAGCATTGGGGAAGCCCCGGAAATTTATGCCGGGGTTTCTCACAAATGAAAATGTCACTTTAGTATTTTCAATGGAGGAGAAAAATGACAAAGCGAATTTTGATCCTGCTGGCCGTAATGACGATCTTGAGCTTGGTAGCAGCGTGTACGGCTGAACCCGGAGCCGTTACCGTTGTTGAAGTAGAAAAAGAGGTCATTGTCGAGGTCACGGCCGTTCCGGGACAGATCAAGGAGGGTGGCACGCTGACAATCGCCATCGGTGGGGATATGGACAATTTCGACCCCCAGGCTATGACCCTCATCATATTTAGTGACATGTTCAGGTTTCAGGTCTACGGTAGCCTGGCCACGATCAACGAGAATCTCGAACTGGTGCCTGATCTGGCCGAATCGTGGGAAATCGTAGATGCCAGCACCTACGTCGTGAAGCTAAGGGAGGGGGTGAAGTTTCACAACGGCCGGGAGATGACCGCGGAGGACGTGAAGTTCAGCTTCGAAAGGGTCAAGGATATGGCCCCTACTCTAGCCAGGTACGGAGAAGGGATCGACTCTATGGAAATCCTGGACGACTATACGATCCAGTTCAACCTGGCGACGGCTAACGCCTACTTTATGGACGATACGACCTGGGTTTCCATAATCCCGCAGGAAGAGGCAGAGACTTTGCAGTCGGCACCCATCGGGACCGGGCCCTTCAAGTTTGTCGAATGGATACCCAATGACCGGATCGTACTCGAGCGATTCGAGGACTACTGGGACGAAGGGAAGCCTTACGTTGACAAGGTTGTGCTGCGGGTGATGCCAGATGTACAGGCGCGCATCGCCAGCCTGGAGGCCGGAGAGGTTGATGTCGTACGTGATGTTTCGGTCGTAGATGCCCTGCGTTTCCTGACCTCGGAAGATATCAGGGTTATAAAGCCAGACAGCTCCACAGCTACCCAGTATTTTGTGATGGTCGGCGGGCAGAATGAGGCTATCATGAACAGCTTTCGGGTGAGGCAGGCCCTGGCCCACGCCCTGGACAAAGATGCCGTCAACAGGACAGCCTGGATGGGGCAAGGCACCCCGTTAGTGAGTCCCATCCCGCCAAGTGTACCATACTTCGCGGAGTTTGAGGGTTATCCCTACGATCCGGAGAAGTGCAAGGAGATTCTGGCCGAGGAAGGCTACCCTGACCTGGAGGTCACCGTCGAGACGATCTCCGGCTTCTCTGATGGGAAGCAGGCGGCTGTAATCTGGCAGGCCGGGCTGGCCGAGTGTGGGGTAACTATGAACATCGTGGAGTCCGAGATCGCGGTCTGGTTGGACAAGTATATCGGGCAGGAGTATGAAATTTCCTGGAATGCTGCCGGGCTAAGCGCCAACCCCAATGATTGGATGGACCGCGGCGCCTCACGCTGGATTAAAGCGGGGACGTGGGTTAATGAAGAGGCCATAGCGTTGTGGGAGGCAGGCAAGTCCGAGATCGATCCGCAGAAGGCTGCAGAGAATTTCGCACGCTTGCAGGAGATCAATGTCGAAGAGTTACCGGTAATCATGATCGGCGCGGCCCCGTCGGTTTCCTTAGTCCGTTCTAATGTCAAGAACTGGCAAGTGAGCCCTAGCCAATTGCGTCTGTACCGCGAGGTCTGGCTGGATCAGTAACTTTGCCATTGATTGTTTACGATTTTGCTAACGGACACAGCCAATACTTGACAACGTTTTGGCCCCAAATTTGGTGGGGCAACGCCCAGACCGATGATGGCCGACCGCCGACAAATGTAAGCTGTTTCGGCGGTGGGCGGTATGGGGCAAGCCAGCTCTGTCAAATCGAAAGTGTGTCCGTTAGAAAGTCTTTTGGCAAAGGAATGACGATTTATCCGGAAGTAGGGAGTAGGCCCTTTTCTTACGCCCCGCTCCTTACTTTCGGCTTAACTATCTGTTGAGGAAAGGCAGTGAGCAAAGCCGACGATCTCTATGAATTTGCATCGGGTTATCTGGTTGGCGGGCTGTGTGGATCTGGCCGCCTGAATCACGCCCTGGGCCAGCCCTTCTACGTCACCCAAGGGGAGGGTAGCAAGGTCTATGACTTGGAGGGACGGGAGTATGTGGACTTACATATGTCTTTCGGAGCCTCGTTCCTGGGCCATGGCCACCCCAGGGTGCGGGCAGCCATTGCCAAGGCCCTGGAATTGGGCATCATCTGTTCTCATGAAACGCCGTACCATAGCCGGCTGGCCAAGAAACTGGTGGATATTCTGCCCTGCGCTGATCTCGTACGCTTCACCATGTCGGGGACAGAGACGACCTATTATCTCCTTCGCTTGGCCCGAGAGTACACAGGCAAGGACAAGATTGTAAAGTTCGAAGGCCATTTCCACGGCTATCACGACTACTTGCAGTACAATCTTTCTCCTGCGCCAGGCCAAGGTTTACCAAATGTCCGCCGCGAGAGCGGCGGCGTCCCCAAAGGTCTTGATGAACTGGTGATCGTCCTGCCATTCAATGATCTCGAGAGGCTTGAGGAAACCCTCGTCAGCCGGCGTGATGAGATCGCTGCCGTCATCCTCGAACCCATTAACTACAACAGTGGTGGGATCCGGCCCAGACCGGGCTATTTGGAGGCCATGCGTGATTTGACAACAGCCAACGATGTTGTCCTCATCTTTGACGAGATCCTGTCCGCATTCCGGACCGGGCCGGGCTGTGCTCAGGCTTATCTGGGGGTGACGCCTGATCTTTGTGCTGTGGGTAAGGCCCTGGGCGGGGGGATGCCTATCAGCGTCTTTGCCGGCAAAAGGGAGATCATGGCGGACATTGCTCCTCTGGGGCAAGCCCAGCACAGTGGTACTTATCCTGGTCACCTCACGGCCGTTATGGCTGCAAATGCAGTTCTGGATGAGATAACCCGGTTCGACTTCTACGCGAATTTGCTGGGGCGATGTGACGATCTATACGAGGGTATCCGCGAGATAATTGCCCGGACAGGGGTGAGGTGTTGGCTCCAGGCGATTGGGGCCGAATTTTGCTTACTTTTCGGCCTGGATGAGGAGCCCACCGACTATGCCACGGTAGCCCAGAGCGACACGAGGCTACTCCATCGGTTCTATGCCGCCGCCCTGCGTCATGGCATTCACTTTCACAGCGGTCTGCACCTGAGCATGTCCTCGGCCCACACCCAAGAGGATGTAGATCGAGCGCTCGAGGGCATAGAAGCAGCCATACGGGAGATTGTTTAAGAAACTATTTGGAGGAGTTGACCATGCGACTGGCTGCCGGTTATATATTGCAGGAAGCAAACACCTTTTCACCACTTGAGACCACACTCGATGATTTCCGAGCGGACCACCTCTGCTTGGGGGACGAGATTTTGCAACGGTTTCGTGGTACAAACACGGAAATGGCCGGCTTCATCGATGCTGCTCAAGCGGAGGGGGTCGAATTGTTGCCTATTATTGGGGCCCGGGCTATCTCCTCTGGACGGCTTACCCAAGAGGCTTACAACTTTATCAAGACCAACCTCCTGGCCGGTCTGCAAGAGGCCGGTCAGTTGGACGGGATCTTGCTGGCGTTGCATGGTTCCATGGCGGTGGAGGAACTTGATGATCCTGAGGGTGATTTGCTGGCTGCCGCCCGAGACCTGGTAGGAGAGGATCTGCCGCTGGTGGCTAGTTTGGACATGCATGCCAACATCACCCGGCTTATGATAAGTTCTGCCGACGCCTTGGTGGGCTACCGTACCCACCCCCACATTGACCAGCACGACACCGGCCAGCGAGCGGCTGATATTCTCTTTTTGATGTCAAAGGGCCAGTTTCGGCCTACAGTAGCCTTTCGAAAGGTGCCCGTAATCACGTACCCGGAGCGGATGCCGACCAGCATCGAGGGGCCAATGGCCGAGTTGGTGGCTCGCGCCAAGGAGCTGGAGAAGCAACCAGGGGTGGTTTCCGTCTCCGTCTTCCCTGTGCAGCCCTGGTTGGATGTGGAGGAGATGGGATCTACGATGGTGGTGGTCACAGACAATGATCCTGCCCTGGCCCAAGGGTTGGCGGACGAATTGGGCCAGATGCTATGGGAGCGGCGGCAACAGTTTAAGGTGCCATTGTTTTCATTGGCCGATGCGATTGAGCGGGCTCTTCAGACAGAGGGCCCGGTGATACTTTCCTACGCCAGCGATAACATCAGTGGAGGCTCGCCGGGAGATAGTACCCTCGCGCTTCAAGCTCTGGTAGAGCAAAAGATAGAGGGGCGAGCTCTACTAACTCTGGTGGATTCTCAGGCAGTGGCTCAGGCTATTGAGGCAGGAGTCGGTCAGAAAGTGACCCTGGAAGTCGGGGCTAAAATCGATCAGGTCTACAGTCAGCCCGTGCCGGTGACCGGTATTGTGCGGCTTATTTCCGACGGCCAATTTATCTATAAAGGCCCTCTATATACCGGGCTAAAGGCCAACATGGGGCGAACGGTGGTGCTTCAGTCAGGAGGAATCTTCCTAGTGCTGAGCGAACGCGCCATATCCACTTTTGACCCGGAGCTTTACCGTAGCGTTGGCCTTGAACCTAGCGAGGCCAAGATCGTCGTGGTTCGGGAGAACGGGGCTTTTCGGGCCGCGTATACCGAGATCATGACGGAAGCCCTACCCTTAGACACGCCGGGCTTCAGCACCTCCAATCTAAATTTGCTGCCCTTCAGGCGCGTCCCTCGCCCCCTGTATCCGCTAGACCGCGACTTTTCCTGGACTCCCTTGTAAATAGCGTCGCAGACCGGGGGGCATACTGTGCTGGCATAGGCGGGGTAGGTCCCCCGAGAAACCACTTTTTTTCTCGTTGCTGTCCCGCGAGGTCTGTCAAACTCCACAGCAAATGCTTAGAATATCTTTCGTTGGAGGTATTTTTCTAACGGACACGCGGCCAATTTGACAGAACTTTCCGACTCCCGACCGGTGCCCGTCGATCAGCTTACATTTTACAGCGGTCATCTGTCATCTGTCATCTGTCATCTGTCATCTGTCATCTGTCATCTGTCATCTGTCATCTGTCATCTGTCATCTGTCATCTGTCATCTGTCATCTGTCATCTGTCATCTGTCATCTGTCATCTGTCATCTGTCTGGGCGTTGAATAACTAGATTCGCAGCCAAAATCTTGTCAACTATAAGGGGTGTCCGTTAGCAAAGGAGGAGTCAAAAATGCAAATCATGACGGTCTTGGGTCCTATTTCGCCAGATGAACTGGGTGTTACTGCGGCTCACGAGCATCTCATCTTGGACAGCTACTATGTCAGCGGGGATGCATTTCTGGCCTGGACTGGTTGTATGGCTGATGGGCTTCTCATCGACGAGGCGTTGATTATCGACGAACTCGCTTATTTTCAGAAAGCGGGAGGCCGATCCGTGGTGGAGGTCACCACACCTGATTTGCGACGTAATCCCCAAGGTCTCAAGCGTATCGCGGAAGCCACTGGTCTAAATGTCATTATGGGCTGTGGCTGGTATCGGGGGCCATTCTTGCCCGAACGAATCGAGCGCGCTAATGCGAATGAGCTGGCTGCCGAAATCGTGCGAGACCTTACCGAAGGTGCGGATGACACCGGGATTCGGGCGGGGATCATTGGTGAGATCGGTGCTGACAAAGATTATATTTCCCCGGCTGAGGAACGCGTATTTCGGGCTGCCGCCAGAGCCCATAATCAGACGGGCGCGGCCATCACCACCCATGCTTTCCTCTACCCGGTGGGTCTCGATCAACTGGATATTCTGCAGGAAGAAGGGGCAGATTTGCGGCGAGTCATTGTGGGGCACTGCGACACCTATCTCAGCCTGGACTATCATGAGGCGATTGTCAAGCGGGGCGCTTATGTACAGTATGATGACATCGGTAAGCGTTATCATTGCCCCGATGAGCGCCGCATCGCCGCATTGACAGAGCTCCTCAGGCGTGGCTATGAATCTCAGATCCTTCTCTCCTCTGATGTCTGTTTACGCTCGCACTTACACCTGAACGGGGGTATTGGCTATGACCACGTCCTGGCAAAATTCCTACCGGCCTTGAGGGAAGCGGGGGTCAGTGAGGAGCAGATCGAAATGATGACAGTGGAAAATCCTAAACGGGTTCTGGCTTTCTAAGTGAAAGGAGAAGAAAAAGCCCTATGAAGACAATGAAAGCCTGGCGGTGGTACGATTTTGGTGACATGCGGCTTGACGAGATACCCGTTCCAGAACTGAAACCCGGTTGGGTTATTGCCAAAACGAAGGTGGTTCAGCCCAGCGTTACGGAGGCAATCAGAGCTTTGGGTCTGCCTACACTAGGCGTAAAAACCATCCGAAAGTTAATCGCGGAGAGAGCGCCCATCCAACTTTTCGGGCACGAGTTTTGTGCCGAGGTTGTAGAAGTTGGCGATGGAGTCAAAGGGTTGAAGGCAGGTGACAGGGTCGCAGCCAGTTCCTACGTGCCATGCCACGAATGCCCCCTGTGCCTGACCGGGCAACAACACCGCTGCCGCCGGGGACCCGTGATTGGCCGGCATTTGCCGGGCGCCTTTGCCGAATACTTAGCCCTGCCGGCAGAGACTCTGGTCAAAATCCCGCAGGGTGTCGATGATCATGAGGGAGCGATCATCCAGCCGCTTAGCGGTGCTGTTACCGCGGTGGCCACCGCCAAGATCGAGATGGGGGACACTGTGGCCGTATTCGGCCAGGGAGTTATGGGATTGTACTGTGCTCAAGTGGCTAAAGTGTCGGGAGCAAGGCGTGTCATTGGGGTCGACGTCCGTGAGGAGACATTGAGTATAGCCAGAAAGTTGGGCGTTGATGTCACCATCAATGCCAAAATTGATGATCCGGTAAGCAGCATACTGGATATTACGAATGGTTCGGGCGTTGAGGTGGCATTTGAGTGTGCGGGAGGCCGCCCCGAACAAGGCTTGGCCGGTAGCTCAACCCTAATTCAGACCATTGAAGTGATGAGAGATTACGGAAAAATCGTTCAGGTAGCACTTTTCGGTCAACCCGTGGAATTAGATACCGATGTCTTTCGACAAAAGAGTCTGGCCTACCTCTTTCCCGAAGCACCAGGGCGGTTGGCGTACACCGTCGATCTGCTCGCTTCTAAACGGGTGAGCGTGAAGCCAACGATCACCCACATGCTTGAAGGGTTGGATAAGATTCCGGAAGCTTTTGAGATTACCAGCAACAAGGCAAATTATCAGGCGATCAATCCCGCTCAGGTTGTGATCTCACGTTAGGGCATAACCACTGATTTTCTTGCACACTGAGCGGGAAGGTCTTGCAATTGAGCTTTTAACCATTCCGGTTTAACCGGGTTAGGAGGAACATTGTCACACATAATGACAGTGTTGGGCCCTGTCGCGGCTGACACGTTGGGCATTGTACTTCCGCATGAGCATCTGCTGTGCGATATGCGCCGTGTGACCGGAAACTTCGATCATTTGGTGGACGACGCAATGCTGGCTATCAAAGAGGTAATGCAATTCAGGGACGCAGGTGGAAGCTCCGTAGTTGACGTGACGAGCTGGGGGCTGGGGCGGGATCCGCGTACACTCCAGCATATTTCACAAGAGACAGGACTGCATATTGTGATGGGCTGTGGCTGGTATCGGGAATCCTTCTTTGACCGTCCGTTGTACGAGAGCACCGTAGATGAGATCGCAGCCGAAATTGTGGCTGAGATCAACGACGGGGTGGGCGATACCGGCGTGCGGGCTGGAATCATTGGGGAGGTTGGGTCGGATAAGCATTTCATTTCTCCAGCAGAGGAAAGATCCCTGAGAGCGGCAGCCCGAGCGCATCGCCAAACGGGCCTGACGATCACCACTCATGCCGTGCTCAGCCCGGTGGGGCTGGCTCAACTGGACCTTCTCGAGGAGGAAGGGGTAGATTTGCGACGGGTGATCGTAGGGCACTGCGATGGCTATCCTCACCCAGATTATCACCAGGTTCTGGCCAAGCGCGGGGCTTATGTGGAATTTGATACGTTTCGAGGACGATATAGCTGGGATGTCCACAGGAGATTGGGACTCGTCACGGAGTTCATTCAGAGAGGTTACCTGGAGCATCTCCTCTTGTCCCACGATATTTGTTGGAAGTCTCATCTAAAAGCCTACGGCGGCACCGGTTACGATTTTCTACTCACAGAGTTTGTGCCACTGCTCCAAGAGGCGGGCCTGAGCCAGGAACAAATTCAAATCCTCCTTGTGGAGAATCCTCGTAGGGCCTTATCAGGTGAAGATTGACCCAGCTGCAGGGGAAAGGGATTGAAGTGGTCTTCTCGGAGGGACAAACATGGGTTTGTTCATCGTACGCAGATTATTAGCTTCTGTAGTTGTCCTGATTTTCGTTTCCATCGTCGTCTTTGTGGCCATGCGCTTGGCGCCTGGAGACCCGGCCATGCTTATGCTTGGGGCGGATGCGGCTGGCTACGTTATAGGCGGCGCCGGAGAATCTGCCTACCAAAAATCGCTTTACGAGGAGAAGCTGGAGGAACTGCGGCGTGAGATGGGACTGGACAGACCAATTTACATTCAATACCTCTTCTGGATCAGGGGTATCCTTGGGGGTAATCTGGGCTATTCGGTTCGAAACGAGCTGCCCGTGTTACCCATCATCTTGGGACGGCTTCCTGCTACCTTAGAATTACTCGTACTCGCCGTGATTATGGCCATGATCGTGGCCATTCCTGCCGGCATTTTGGCCGCTGTTAAGCATCGCTCAATGATTGATTACGCGGTAGGCGCCTTCTCCGCCGCCGGTTTCGCCATACCGGTCTTTTGGCTAGGATTGTTGTTCATACTTATTTTTGGAGTTAGGCTGGGCTGGTTTCCTGTCTCTGGCTACATTCCACTATGGGAAAGTCCTGTGGAGAACCTGAAACGGGCTTTTTTACCCAGCTTGACTTTGGGGTTGTACTTGACGGCTTACTTCGTGAGGTTTTTGCGGGCTGACATGTTGGAGGTACTCCAGCAGGACTACATCCGGACAGCCTCTGCCAAGGGGCTTACACAAAGCCAGATAATCCTCAGGCATGCGCTGAAGAACTCCATCATATCGTTGCTAACCATCATAGGAATTGTCGTCGGGGGACTGCTCAGTGGTTCGGTGATCATTGAACAGGTCTTCGGCTGGTCTGGGTTGGGCTGGCTGCTGGTACAGTCGATTTTTCAAAGGGACTATCCGATGGTGCAGGGGATAGTCCTTTTGGCCGCATTCGGATTCACTATGGTCAACCTGCTAGTTGATATTAGTTATGGGCTGTTGAATCCCCGCATTCGAGCTCAGTTTTCAATGTAAGGCAAGTTGATAAGTCTAGGGTCCGTTGACATTTTGTTTAAGCCAGATGAATGTAGAAGCAAAATGTAAGAAAGCCATGTAATGTCGTGCGAGTTTTTCGTAGCGAGTGAAGATGCGGCGGCACCACTTGATTTTGTTGATGAAACGTTCGACGTA